>JAGNKU010000002.1:0-300000 GCA_017999985.1 Phycisphaerae bacterium
GCGCCAAACTCCGGCCGAGTCCGCCGCCACCCCCTCAAAAACGGACGCCGTCCGCTCCCTCCAGGCTGGTCAGCCTCCGGCCTCCCGCCCCCGAAGCGTCGAGATCGTTACAACGCAACCGGCTCGCTTTAGGCACGCTTCAGTAGGCAATGGCGTTGCCGGAGCCCTAGGCCACGGCCCGAGAGCGCGCACGGGAGGATTGTCACCCGTCGGGTACGGCATCACGTCTCTCTGCGCTCAACTCGCTCGTGGCGTCCACACAGATCGCGGTCGAGGTCCAGGCGCGACGCTGGCAATCTTCGCCATTGCTGCTATGGGCTCAGGTGGACGCTGTTTTCTGCCACAGTCATCAGCGTCGGGGGCGATGCACCGCTGTGCATAGTTGTAGACGCCGGCCCGCGCGCACTGCTGCGGGTCGCCCAACTCGGCGAATGGCACGATCTTCAACAAAGCGAGCCAAACGCCGGAGCGTCCTGCGCTTTTGGTCGCGAGCGCCTCGGCCAGCGTGTCCTGTCACGCTGTCACCGGGCGACAAGCTTGCGAACACGCTGGACCTGTGCCGGCACGCAGTCACGCGGCTGGCACGGACGCGACCATCGGCGGACGGGGGCTGCATGGTCATCGCGCGCGGGATTGGGTGCTGGGCGGGGACAGGCGAAGTCCGGGCGCGTGTGGCGCAGGGTCCCCGGTGGGCGGATATAATGCCCGCCGCAGCGCCCGTAGCTCAGCAGGATAGAGCGGCGGTTTCCTAAACCGCAGGTCGCGTGTTCGAATCACGCCGGGCGCGTTTTGCTAATGTTTTCTCAAATCAGGCTTTAGACTACCCGGGCGGATTGTCGCGCAGGGGTCGGCCCGGGAGAATCACGACACCTCGCGCCGGCGGCGGGCTGGCTCCGGGACGGGGCTCGCTAAGGGGACCGGTTGTGCGCTATTATTCTCGCACGGACAGAACGACTGCGCGGAGTTGTGCTGCGGAGGGTTGCAGTTGCTTAAAGTGCTGCTGTTTTCGGTGCTGTTGATCGTCGGGCTGGTCGGCTCGCAGTTTCTGCCCGGGCTGGCCGGGAGCAGCTACGCGGCGCTTACCCAGGTGCTGAAGCTGCTGACCATGGCGGCGCTCGCGTTCATCATGATCCACGTCGGGCAAGAGTTCGAGATCGACCGATCGCGCCTGCGCTCGTACGGCTGGGACTACGTCGTGGCGGCGACCGCGGCGGCGTTCCCCTGGATCTTCTGCGCAGTGTACTTCGTGCTCGTGCTCGCGCCACCCGCGGGCTGGTCAAGCTGGGATGCCTGGCGTGATGCGCTGCTGGCCGGGAGGTTCGCGGCGCCGACGTCGGCCGGCGTGCTCTTCTCCATGCTCGCCGCCGCCGGGCTGGCGACCACGTGGGTTTTCCGCAAAACGCGCATCCTGGCGATCTTCGACGACCTCGACACCGTGCTGCTCATGATCCCGCTGAAGATGATGATCGTCGGCTGGGCCTGGCAGCTCGGCGTGGTGATCATCGTGATGGCGGTGCAGCTCGCGGTCGCCTGGCGCTACCTCCACCGGTGGCGGATTCCGGCGACCTGGCCCTGGGTGCTCGGCTACGCCGGCGGACTGGCGCTGGTGTGCGAAATCATCTACTTGGTGAGCAAACTGGTCGATGACGTGGTACCGGTGCACATCGAGGTGCTGCTGCCCGCGTTCGTGCTGGGATGCATCATGGCGCGGCCGGGAGATGGAGGGCATGGGTCCGGGCACGCCGCACACGCGGCGTCGGCGGCGGAGGCGCGGGCGAGCACCGTGATTTCGAGCGTGTTCATGGTGCTGGTGGGGCTGTCGATGCCGCCGCTGACAGGAATGGGCGGCACGCCGGAGGAGGTTGCGGCGGCGGACGCGGCCGTGGCGCAGGCGTACGTGGTGGCCGAGGGTGGGGGCGCGGCGGTGAGCCCTGGGGCCGATGGGCCGAGCTGGGGCTGGATCGTGATCCACGTCCTCGTGGTCACGGTGCTGGCGAATCTCGGCAAGATGTTTCCCGCGTTCTGCTATCGTCGTGAGGTTGGGTGGCGGCAGCGGTTGGCGGTGGCGGTGGCGATGTTCCCGCGCGGCGAGGTCGGCGCGGGAGTGCTGATCATCTCGCTGTCATACGGGATCGGCGGGCCCATGATCACGGTGGCGATGCTGTCGCTGGCGCTGAACCTGCTGTTGACGGGCGTCTTCATCGCGGTCGTGCAGCGGCTGATTGTGGCGGAGGGTGCGCAAGGGCAGGAGCCCGGCTGATCCGTCAATCGTCCCCTGGAGAGACTCTGGCGGGGAGAGGGATACAGACAGGGCGGATGCGACGCATCCCCCGGGCTGGCACCCGGGGCTACTCACAGACGCCCGCTGCGCGGGCTGGCGTGGGCCTTCGCTGGCGTTTCGGACTCGGATTGGGCGGCGGTCAGAATCAGCGCGCCGAGACGGGTTGGGCCGGGCGCAGGGCCAACATGCGGTCCAGCGCGATGCGCGACAGGCGGCGGGTCTCGGGGTCCACGCTCACCCGATTCACAACCCGCCCGGCAACCAGGTTCTCCAACACCCAGCAGAGGTGCGGCAGGTCGATGCGATACATCGTGCTGCACAGGCATTGCATTCCAGCCAGCGAGCAGATGTGCTTGTCCGGGTGGGCGCCGGCCAGCCGATTCACCAGGTGGATTTCGGTGCCGACCGCCCAGTAGGTGCCCGCGGCGGCGTCGGTGATTGTGCGGAGGATGTATTCCGTACTGCCGACGAAGTCCGCCCGCTGACACACCTCCCACGTGCACTCGGGATGCACGATGATCCGGTACGGTTCCGGGCGTGCCCGTAGCGTCTCGCAATGCGCCACCTTGAATAGCTGGTGCACGGAGCAGTGACCCTTCCATAGGACGACGCGGGCCGCGGCCAGTCGCTGGGGCGTGACGCCGCCGAACGGCTGGTGCGGATCGTATACGACCATGCTTTCCAGCGGCCAGCCGAGCGCGTACGCCGTGTTGCGCCCGAGGTGCTGATCGGGCAGAAACAGCACACGGTGGCCGCCGGCGGGGTCGCCGTGCGGGTCGGCGCCGTGTAACGCCCATTCAAGCACGAGCTTCGCGTTGGAGCTGGTGCAGCAGGCGCCGCCGTGCGCACCAACAAAGGCCTTGACGGCTGCGCTGGAATTCACGTAGGTAATCGGTGTGAGGGGGATCGGGGCGGCTTTCTCAATCTGTGGCCAGGCAGCTTCGAGCTGGTCAATGTGGGCCATGTCGGCCATGCTGCAGCCGGCGGAGAGGTCCGGCAGGATGACCTGCTGGCTCTCGCTGGTCAGGATGTCGGCGGACTCGGCCATGAAGTGCACGCCGCAGAAGACAATGAACTCGGCCTGAGTCTGCTCGGCGGCGATTTGCGCGAGCTTGAGGCTGTCGCCGGTGAAGTCGGCGAAGGCGATCACGTCGTCTTGCTGGTAGTGGTGGCCGAGGATGACGAGGCGGCGACCGAGCTGTTCGCGGGCGGCGCGGATGCGCGCGGTGAGTTCGCGCTCGGTGCGTTCGGTGTATTCCGGGAGCAGGGGGGCTTGCACGATCATTCGTGTTGTTCCGTTATGCGAGGCCGAGGTCAGGATGGGGGACCGAGCCCTGGTCGGTCGAACAGGCCAGAGGCCTCTCGCCAGCTTTCTGACGCCAACCCATCCATATGCTAGCGCGGGGCGGGGGTGGAGGCCACTGATTCACGGGTGCGCCGGACGTTATGTCGGCGGCGCCATTCGAGCCACCCCAACACGAGCGCGACGCCGGCGAGGTCGCACAGCCAGTCGCTGAGATCGGTGCTGCGGCCGACGAATTGCTGCGTGTACTCATCCGCGGCGCTGTAGATCAGCAGCACGGCCGCGGCCAGCCAGACGAAGCGGCCGGAGAGCGGCCGCTGTAGCGACTCCGCGAAACGCCAAAACAGGAAGGTCAGCAGGGCGAACGCACCAAAATGCGCGAGCTTGTCGGACGAGGGGACGGGGACGCCGAATTCGAGCTTCGGAAAGTGCGTGAGGATGAAGAGAAAGATCCAGTAAGCGGGCAGAGCACGGCGGTACCAGTGGGTCCAGGTGGGGGGCAGCGACGAGGGCGGCGCGGCGCTCACGGGCTGGTCGAGTCCTGTACGACAGCAGCCGGCGCGGGCGTGCGACGGGGGTTGGCTGCGATTTCGCGGGCCAGCGCGAGGTAGTCCTCGGCGCCGTGGCTGCCGGGCGCGTAGTCGAAGATCGTTTGGCCGAAGCTCGGGCATTCGGCGAGTTTGATGTTGCGACGGATCACGCGGTCGAAGACGCGCGCCCCGTGCCAGGGCGCGTCGGGCTCGGCGCCGGCGACAAAGCGGATCACGTCGTCGCGGACTTCCTGGGCGAGCTTGGTGCCGGCCTCGTACATGCACAGCACGATGCCGGAGACATGGAGCGCCGGGTTGATCTCAGTACGTACGAGGGTGATCGTGTCGAGCAGTCGCCCGAGGCCCTGCAACGCGAGGAAGTGCGGTTGGAGCGGGATGATGACCTCATCCACAGCGGCCAGCGCGTTGAGGGTAAGCAGGCCAAGGGATGGAGCGCAGTCGATGAAGCAGTAGTCGAACCCGTCCTGGTAGGGGTGCAGGACGCGGGTGAGCACGGTCTCGCGGTCGTCGCGGCCGGCAAGTTCGATCTCCGCGCCGACGAGGTCGATGTGGGCGGGCACGACGACGAGATGCTCGGCAACGGAGTGGGCCGCGTCCGCGAGGGCCGCGCCGCGGGCGATGACGTCGTAGATGCTCGTGTCGGTCTGGCCGACGTCGATGCCCAGATGCAGCGTCGCATGGGCCTGCGGATCCAGGTCCATGAGCAGCACGTGCTGTCCCTCGCGGGCCAGGGCCGCCGACAGATTGACCGCGCTGGTGGTTTTTCCGACGCCGCCTTTTTGGTTGATGATGGCGATCGACCGCATGACGTCAGTATACGCGGCGGGCGGCGGGGCGAGAATCGGCAATCCCGCGTGCCGGGCGGCACTGGGCGCGACCCGCATGCCGAGCGTTAGCCGAGGGTTGCGAGAATGTTGGCGCGGGCGGTTTCCGGCACCTCGCTCAGCGCTTCCTCTACCCCGGCCTGGCCACCGGAACTGCGGACGGCCCCGACGGCCTCGCGCAGCATTCGGTCCCGTCGGGCGCAGAATTCGGTGAACGCCGCGCGAATCTCGTCGCGGGTCCAGTGGGCGAGCGGGTCGGCGACGCCGGTCTGGCTGCGGGCCCACTTCAGGAGGGCATTGCCGTCATCGCCGAGCTCGTAAAGGCGGGCGAGGACGACGATGCGCTGGGCAGAGGTGCCAAGGAACTCGCGAACCGCCGCCGGCACGGCGACGAGTTGGTCGTCGAGGGTGCGGCGGCCGACGGTGTCGAGCCAGCCGGCGGCACGTTGGGGCTCGTCCGCGGGCTCGGCCAGGCGGCCCGGGGGGATGACGAGCGTCCGATGACCGGTCGCGAACTGCACGGACACCCGGTGAACGGGCTGATCGCCGGTCGTGCCGGATTGCACGCGCAAAACGGTTCCGGTGCCCCACTCGGGGCGCACAGGGTTGCACACCCGGTGGCCGACGAGGTCGGCGGTGATCTCCAGATCGGACATAGGTGGCCTCCGGCGGTCCAGCGGACGGCGCCGGCACTTGCGGCACTGTAACAACTGGTGCGGGGTCCGGCCAGCGGTTGCCGGGGCGGGCGTGTTTAGCGGACGCAGCGCGGGGGCGCTGAGGGCCACGGCGCGGCTGCACGGCGGCGACGGGCTTTGCCGATGATTGACTGTACGCATAGACTTACGATGCGCAGGTGGGTGACCAACGCACCGCGCCGGCGGCAGACGACTCAGCAGGAGTATCCCATGTTCTCCCTGGCACGATCGGTCCATGTCCGGTGGGCGCTCTACATTGCCTTGTGCTCGGTATTCGCCTTCGTCGTGCTGGGGGGCGGCTGTCCGCAGCCGAACGACCCGAACACTCCGAACACGGACATCGACGACGACGGTATCCCCAACGTCGACGACCCCGATGTGGATGGCGACGGGGTTGACAATGATGACGACGATGACATTGACGGCGACGGCGTTCCCAATGACCAGGACACGACGCCGTCCGGGCCGACGGACAGTAACGATCCCAATGACGGCAACGACCCGAACGACAGCAACGATCCGAACGACACGAACGACCCGTCGGACAACAATAACCCGCCCGACCCTGATCCGCCGACGGCGGTGACGCTTAGCGTGATTGCCAAGACCGGCGATGCCGTGCCGGATCAGGCCGCGGGGGTCACGTTCACCGCGCTGGGTACGCCGGTGATCGATGCCAAGGGGCGGATTGCTTTCTGGGGTGAGTATGGGGGCACGGGTGCGATCGGCACGAGCGGCCTGTACGTGTGGAACGGGACCGAGGTGGAGTGCGTTTTCGACAACGATCCGAACTCGGCGGGCGTCGTGCCGGGGCGCAGCGCGGCGCACTACTTCCAGTACGACCCGAACCAGCCCGACATTGCCTGGGGCGCGGGCGACCGGTTGCTGTTTGTGGCGGCGATCAAGCCGGCGAGCGGCTCGTCGAGCACAAGCCTCGCGGGGGTCTATCGCTGGCGCGCGACGGATGGGAATTTCGCGCGCGTCGCAGACACGACGCAGGTGGCGGCGGAATTCCCCGACGTGAACGAGGACGCGAACGGAAATCCCTCGTTCGAGGCCACGTTCTTCGTGCCCGGCGTGAGCGACGCAGGCTTGGGCGTGTTCGGCGTGCACTACACGTACATCAAAACGACCGGGGACGGACTGGACCGTTTTGTGCTCGACCAGGATGCGTTCTTCACGAGCAACGGCACATCCGTGACGAAGATCGCCGACAGCAGCACCAAGAAGACCGGCGTGGTGCCGGACCAGCCGGCGGATGCCTACTTCGGGCTGACGTACACGACGACGACGATCAACGGTGACGGCAACGCGCTCTTCCAGGCCAGCTACGCGTCGAGCACCTCGAGCGGTCGTGGCGTGTTCATGGTGCGCAGCGGGGAGCGGTATCGCGTGATCGACAACCGCGCGTCGGCGTCGTGGCCCGGCCTGCCCGTCGGCGCGCAGTTCATGCCGCGGTCGCCCGCGACCGGGTACGCGCTGGCGATTGGTCCGAAAGGGCACATCGCGCTCGCGGGCAAAATCTCGCTGAACAGCAGCCCCCTGTCGGCGGTCATCCTGTGGGACTGGGACGCCGCCACCTGGACGGAACTGACCGGAACGGGCGGCGCCGCGGCGACGGCGCTGCTGAGCGGCGTGAACGACGACGGGGCGACGCTGATCCTGAGCGGCGGCAACCCGTATCTGGTCACGCGCAGCACGCGGACACAGGTGAATGCCACTTTGCCGACGGCGCTGCAGGGCGCGTCGCTGGGGTGGCTGGATGCCGGGGGAGCGATCAACAACTACGGCCGCGCCGTGGTGCAGTACGCGAACAGTGGCAAGGCGGGGCTCGCGCTGTGGACGGGCCAGACGCTGCTGGTGGTGGCGGATGCGCAGCTGGGGATACCGGAGGATCTGTCGACGATCTCCACGGTCGTGAAGCCGGAGCGTGATCGGCCGGGCCGGTCGGGGCTGCTGAACGACGCTGACGAGCTCACGTTCAAGGGGACGCTGACCGACGGCACGGAGGTCATCTACCTCGGCACCGGGGAGTAGAGCGGAGCCGCGACGGGGTCGATGCGGCCGGTTTTCGGGCGGGCCTAGTTCGGCCGGGCCTGCTCGATGCGCGCCAGGTCCGCCTGGCAATCCTTCAGATCCGGATCAATCGCGAGCGCCTGCCGGTAGTAGTCGGCCGCCGCCGCGGGCTGGCCCTGCATTTCCTTGATTCGGCCGAAGGCGCGCAACAGCCGCACACTCCGCGGCTCGACGGCCAACCCGGCCGTGAGCTGCTGCTCGGCCGCCGTGAACTGGCCTAGGGCGGCGTGGGCTCGGGCGGACTCTTCGAGCGTGAACGTGTCGGTGGGTAGTTGCTGCAGCACCAGCTCGAACTGCGCGATGGCGTCCGCGTAACGCTGCACGCGCCCCAGGAACGTGCCGTACTTGCGGCGGATGTCGTAATCGTGCGGCGCCAGCGCGACCGCGCGCTCGAACGCCTGCGTGGCCTCGTCCGTGCGGCCTTGCGGATTCAGGGCGGCGGCCAGGTGCACATACAGCCGCGATGCGTCGGGCATCGCGTCGATCAGACGCCGCAGCAACTGCTCGGCCTGGGCGTACTCCTTGTTCGCCTGCATGCGCGGCAGATCGTCGACGAGCAAGCGGAAGTAATGAATGTAATCTTTCGGGTCGCCGCCGCGGGGCTCGAACCGGTCCAGTTCGGTGACGTCCTCTTCGGTGAAAGCCGACGGCGTGCCGACGTAGCCCAGGCCGGCAAGCCGGGCCGCCTCGTCACCGGTCAGCTTGACCGCGGACTCCTCGGCGGACGGCGGGGGCGGCGCATCGGCGAGCAGGTCGTGCAGCGCGGTGCGCAGCTGCTCGCCACGCGCGGTGTTGGCGGACAGCACATTGCGCAGCTCGCCGGGATCAATGGCGATGTCGTAGAGCTCCGACTGTGGCGCGAGAATATACTTCCACTGCCCGGCGGACAGGCTGCGCAACTGCGACAGGCCGTATTCGATCTGGGCATCGAACGTCTCGCTGTAGCCGGTGAGCTGCAGGTCCGCGGGCGTCGGCGCCAGCAGGGGCCAGAGGCTCACGCCCTGGGCCCGTTCCATCGCCGGTAGCTTGAGTGCCGCGAGGATGGTCGGGGCGATGTCGATGGTGCGCACCTGCGCGGTCACGGTCCGACCGGCCGGGACGCCGGGGCCCCGCACCAGGAATGGAACGTGGATGGTCGTGTCATATAGCAGATAGCCGTGCATCAGCTCGTCGTGCTGTCCGAGGCCCTCGCCGTGGTCGCCGACCGCGATAACGAGCGTGTCCTGCTCATGCCCCAGCGCCCGCAACTGGTCGAGCACGACCCCGATCTGCGTGTCCATGAACGCGATCTCGTCGGCATACGCGTTCGGCGAGCGCTGATCGGGGATCCGGGGCGACTCGTACGGGAAATGCGGGTCGTAGAAGTGGACCCACAGGAAGAACGGTCGATCCTTGACGCTTTGCAGCAGCTCCACTGCGTCACGGGCGATCTCGTCGCCTTTCCGCTCAGCGTTCAGCGGATTGCCCACCGCCGCCGGTACGACGTCGTTGTACACGTCAAAACCCTGGTCGGTGCCAAACTGCCGGTTCAGCACGAACGCCGCGACGGTGGCCTGTGTGGTGAAGCCGGCCTGCTTGAGGACCTCGGCGAGCGTCACCGCGCCGGCGGCGAGGCGGCCGGTGCCGTTTTGCCGCGCGCCGTGGGCGTACGGGTACTCGCCGGTGAGGATGCTGGAATGGGAGGGCAAGGTGAGCGGCGACGCGCTGGCGCAGCGCGCAAACAGCGTGCCTTCACGGGCGAGGCGGTCGAGGTTGGGCGTCTGCGCGGTGGCCCGCCCATAGCAGCCGAGGTAGTCCGCCCGCGTCGTGTCGAGCGTGAACAGCAGCACATTGCGCGGCCGCTTGTCCCGGGTGGACCAGAGTGGGCGCGCCAGCACGCCGAATGCGATCAGCACCGCGACGCCGACGAGGGCGAGGAGGACAAGCCGCCGGGGGCGGCGCGCGTTGGCGACTGCGGCGGTGGGTTCGCGCTGACTTGCTGGTCGTCCGGGTTCGCTCATGCATTCACCGTTCGAGCTTCTGCCTGACACGGTCCCGGTCCGCCGCGCATTCACTGAAACCGGGATCCAGTGCCAGGGCCTGATTGTAGTAGTCCAACGCCTCCGGCAGCCGCTGCTGCTGTTCACGCAGCAGGCCCAGCACCCGCAACGCGTTCGTTTCGCGCGGCTCAACCTGCAGCGCATGCTGCAAGTGCTCCTCGGCGGCGTCAAACTGCCCGAGCGTGGCGTGGGCGAGCGCGGCCTGGGTCAGCGCGCCGGTGTCGTCCGGCGTGCGCTCCAGAATTGCGGTGAACTGTACCAGGGCCTCGGCGGGCTGATTGCTGCGGCGCAGAAAAGTCCCGTATTTCATCCGCACGACGTGGTCCTGCGGTGCCAGCGCCACGGCACGCTCGAATGCGTCGCGCGCCTCGGCCATGCGCCCGTCCGACTCGAGCACGCCGGCGAGATACGTCGGCAGGTAGGCGGCGCCAGGCAGCGTGGCGATCAGGTTGCGGAGCATCTGCTCAGCCTGGGCATGCTGTTTCGCCTTGAGCAGCCGCGGCAATTCCCACGAGATCAGCTTAAAGGAGCGGGCAAACGCGCGCGGGGCCGCGCCCTGGGGCTCAAAGCGGTCCGATTCGGGGATGTCGTCGTCGGACAGCGCGTTGTCGGAGGCGACGTACCCGAGCGATTCAAGATCACGCCGGCCCGCAGCGCTCAGCCGCGTTGAAGATTCCGCGGCGTCCGGCGGGGGTGGCGCGTCGGCGATCAGTTGCCGCAGGTCGGCCAGCAAGCCGGCCGCCCGCTCAGGCTCCTCGGCGATCAGGTTGCGGGTCTCGCCGGCGTCCGCCCCCAGGTCATACAACTCCGGCTCCGGCGACCACACGTACTTCCACCCGTCCGCCGACAGACTACGCAACTGCGACAAGCCATACTCGATCTGCGCCAGAAACGTCTCGCTGTACGCCGCCAGCTTCAGATCCGTCTGCGCCCCACGCAACAGCGGCCGCAGCGTCACCCCCTGGGCATGCTCCCACGCCGGCAGCCCCAGCAGGTCGAGTATCGTCGGCGCGACGTCAATGGTCCGCACCTGGCTCGTGATACGCCGGGCCGGCACACGCGCCGGCCACCAGACCATCAGCGGCGCGTGGACCGTCGTCTCGTACAGGAAGTACCCGTGCTTCCATTCGTCGTGATCGTTCAACCCCTCGCCGTGATCGGCCACTGCCACCACCAGCGTGTCACGGTCGCGCCCGGTTTCACGCAGGCCGTCCAGCAGGCGGCCGATCTGCATGTCCATGAAGGCAATCTCGTCGGCGTAGGCCTGCGGCGAGAGGATGTCCGGTGTCCGCTCCGACAGGTAGGGGAAGTGCGGATCGTAGAAGTGCACCCACAGGAAGAAACGCTGATCCTTCAATGTGCGGAGCATCTGGAGCGCGTCATCGCAGACCTCGTCGCCGCGCCGCTCGGCCTCGGTCGGATTGCCGGTGGTCGGGCGGACGACGTCGTGATAGACGTCGAAGCCCTGGGCGGTGCCGAATTGCTGGTTCAGGACGAAGCTGGCGATGGTGGCCTGGGTGGCGAAGCCGGCGGCTTTGAGGGTCTCGGCCAGCGTGGTGTTGGAGTCCGCGAGCCGGCCGGTGCCGTTCTGGCGAGCACCGTGGGCGTACGGGTAGAGGGCGGTGAGGATACTGGAGTGGGATGGCAGCGTGAGCGGGGAGCAGGTGGTGCAGCGGGTGAAGACGGCGCCCTCGCGCGCCAGGCGGTCGAGGTTCGGCGTGCGGGCCGTCGGGCAGCCGTAGCAGCCCAGATGGTCGGCCCGCGTGGTGTCCAGCGTGATAAGCAGCACGCCGCGTGGGACAGCACCTAATGCAGAGGACCCGCGGAATTGCCAGCCCACGAACACGACGATGGCCAGAACGAGCAGCGCCACCACGCCAAACCAGAGCTGCCGCGCCCGCTTCGGGCCGGATTTCAAGCTGCTTTGCCGGTCGCGTATCGCCATCCGCAGGTCACTCCAGTGCGCGGACCGGGATCCGCGGCAGTGTTCTAGTATATCGGCGGCGGGACCGGCTGGGGCGGACCGAATCGGCGCAGCTAGCGCAGGTATCCGAGGGAGCGCAGCCGGCGGGTCTCTTCCGGAGTGAGCTGGAGCGGGGCAGCGTCGGCGCCGGACGGACCGTGCAACTCCTTGAGGGCCAGATCGAGGTCGGCTTGGGCTGTGCGCAGCCGGTCCGCAGCCGTGCCGCTCAGGTCGCTCGTCTCTCCCGGATCTTCGCCGATACTAAAAAGAGCCACGTTCTGATCCGGGTCGATGATCAGCTTGTACCCGTCGTGCAGCCAGCCACGGTAGGGCGGGCCCCAGAAGTTGCCCTCGAAGAGCACCGGGCGATCCAAGGGCGGGTCGATCCCGACCACGTCCAGCAGGTTCTGGCCGGCGAACATGGGATCGGGCTGAATGCCCGCCAGTGCGCACAGCGTCGGTGCCACATCGATGTGCCGGACGACGGATGCAGCGACACCCGGCGTCAAATGCCCCGGGTAGCGGATCAGCAGCGGGACGTGGACGAGTTCCTCGTAGAGCGTGTGGCCGTGCTCGAACCCGCCGTGGTCAAGAAATTCCTCGCCGTGGTCGGCGGTGAAGACGATGATGGTCGAGTCCGCGAGCTGCATTTCCCGCAGCGCGGCGATCAACCGGCCGACCTCGGCGTCGGTGAAGGCGACTTCGCCGTTGTAGAGCCTTTCGGCCCGCCGGATCGTCGGCGCGTCGATCGAGAGCTTGCCCTGGCGATAGGCGATCATTTGGGGCACGGTACCGAACAGCCAGCGTGTGTCGCCGTGGTCCTCGGGCGCGGCGAAGCGCTGCCGGAAGTCGGCGGGCGGGTCGTACGTGAGATGAGGATCGAAGTAGTGCACGAAGAGAAAAAACGGCTGAGTCCGTGCCGAGCGCAGCCAGCGGAGCGCCGCGTCAGTGGTTTGTGTCGCGCGGCGGCCCTCGACGTTGTCGGTGGGCACGAAATCCACGTGCTTGAACCCCTGCGTCATGCCGAACCGCTCGGCGAGGAAGTCGATGTTTGTGATTTCCGCCGTCGCGTAACCCGCGTCGTGGAAGACCTCGGCGACGGTACGGACATCCGGGCGCAGGCCGCGGAACTCACCGAGTCGGCCGCCGGCCCCGTGCTGGGGCGGCGACAGCGACGTGAAGAGCGAAGCGAACGCCGGCAGCGTCCAGGGGGCATGCGCATACGCGCGGGCGAAGCGGGTGCTTTCAGTCGCGAAGGCGTCGAGCTGGGGTGTGGCGCCGAGCGCGCTGCCGTGGGAGCCGAGGCGATCGGCGCGCAACGTGTCGGCGACGATGAGCAGCACGTTCGGGCGCGCCGCGGACGAGGCGCGGCCCCGCGAGCCGGGGCGCAGCGCGGTCCAAGTGGCCACCAGGGCTCCGAACACGACCACGAGGGCGATGAGGATGCGTCGCCGGCGGCGCGTGGGCTGCCGAGTGCGGCCGGCGGACGGTTCAGAGGGACGCGGCATCATGGGCTCCCACGGCGAGTTCTCTTCTAGTGCGGCCGGGCCTGCTCAACAGCTTGCAGGGCGGCGCGGGCCCGTTCGGAACGCGGATCGAGCGCGAGCACGCGGCGAAAGCAGTCCGCGGCCTGATCCAGGCGGCCGAGGCGCGTATATACCTGTCCGAGCGCGTGCAGCGCGTTCGGATTTCGCGGCTGCAGACGGACCGCTGCCTCGAAGTGCGCGCAGGCCTCACCATAACGCTCCATGCCGCTGTAGGCGACGCCCAACATGGAGTGTGCCGCCGCATCGTTCGGGGTCAGCGCGAGGACCTGCGTGGCTTGAGTGGCGGCGGCGTCCCAGCGGCGGGCACCGAGCAGCATCGAGGCGTATTGCGCGCGGGTGCGCGAGTCCTCGGGCGTGAGCGCCAGCACGCGCTCGTAACTCTGGATGGCTGCGTCGAACTTGCCCTGGCGGGCGAGCACGTCGGCGAGATCGCGAAGTGGAGCCGGCGCATCGGCCAACGCGGTCAGGACGGACTGCAATTGAGCTTCGGCGGTGGCGTGCTGGCCGTGCGCGATCGCGATGCGGGCGCGCTGGTAGGTGCTGATGGCGCGGATGTGCAAGTGCGGATCGACGCCGCGCGGCTCGAACAGGTCCACCTCGCTGAGGTCCTGCTCGGCGGGGTCGGCTGCGACGCCCAGATAGCCGAGCGACTCCAGGCGGGCGAGTTCGTGGTGAGCGAGCCGCAAGGAGGAGTCCTCGGCGAGGCGGGGCGGCGCATCCGCCAGCAGCGCACGCAGTTGCTCGCGCAGGCGCGCGACATCGGCGGGTCGCGCGGACGCGAGATCCTGTTGTTCGCCCGGATCCGCCAGCAGGTCGTAGAGCTGGGGTGTCGGAGCGTGGATGTACTTCAGCGGGCCGGCGGTCAGGGTCCGAATGCGCGCCAGTCGGAACAGCGTGTGCGGCTCGCCGGCTTCGGCGTACGCGGTGAGGTCGAGGTGGTGCTCCGCCTTGTCCAGCAAGGGCCGAAGTGACACGCCCTGCGCGTCGGGGAGCGGCGGCAGGCCGAGGAGGTCGAGCATCGTCGGTGCAATGTCCAGCGTCCGGACGACGTCCGCCACGACGTGGTTCGGTGGCACAACACCAGGGCATGCGGCGATGAACGGCACCTGCACGGTCGTCTCGTACGCGAAGAAGCTGTGTTCGAACTCGTCGTGGTCATCGAGGCCCTCGCCGTGGTCGCCGACGAGGATGACCAGTGTGCGCTGGTCGAGTCCAAGCTCGCGCAGACGGTCGAGGAGCCGGCCGATCTGCGTGTCCATGAAGGTAATTTCGTCGGCGTAGGCAGCCGGCGACTCGGGGTCGGAGGCGCGCGCGGATTCGTACGGGTAGTGCGGATCGTAGAAGTGGACCCACAGGAAGAAACGCTCGCGAGCGGACTTTGTCAGCATGTCGAGCGCATCGGCGCAGACCTGGTCGCCCTTGCGCTGCGCCGCGGCCGGGTCGGTGCCGGCCTGTGGGGCGGGTACCGTGCGGTACTCGTCGAAGCCCTGTGCCATGCCGAAGCGACCGTCGAGTACGTAGGACCCGAGCGCGGCCCGCGTCGCGAAGCCGGCCGATTTCAGCGCCTCGGCCAGCGTGACGGCAGCCGGCGGTAGCTGATCCGTGCCGTTGCGGCGCACGCCGTGCACGAACGGGTAGAGGCCCGTCATGATCGTGCAGTGCGAGGGGAGCGTCTGGACGGAGCTGGTGACGCAGCGGCGGAACTGGGTGCCGGCGCGCGCGAGCCGGTCGATGTTGGGTGTCTGGGCGGCGGTCCGGCCGTAGCAGCCGAGGTAGTCGGCACGGGTCGTGTCGGCCGTGATCAGCAGGACATTGAGCGGCTCGCCGGCCCTGCCGCCGAACCAGCCGCGCGCCATGCCGACGCGATACACGAGCACGAGCGCCGCCACGGTGCACATACCGAGCGCGAAAAGGGGCAGCCGGGAGCGTGGGCGCACTGGCTCAGGGTGACTCGGGCGTGGTTTGCGCGGCCGTCGACTCAACGCATGCTCCGGTGGCCGTAGAATGCGGGCCAGGGGTAAGCCCGTCTTGCGCGGAGTATAGCGGTGTGGGCGTATGCACTCCACGGAAGGCACGCAGCGACTCACCGCCGTTCAGGTAGAAAGGCATCGTTTACGATAATACAATCTCCCGAAATGGAGGAAGCTGGTGCCGCGGGCGAGCCATGCAGTGCAGCGCGCGATGTTCGACCGGACCAAGGACGGCCGCCGCGCCGTAGCCGAGAGGGCGGCCTGCATGCGGCCGGTTGGACGGCCGGCCTGGCCGTGGCTGGCGGTCTTGCTGTTCTGCGTCCTGCTGCTGCCGGAGCCGGCGCTCGCGTATATCGGACCTGGGGCGGGCTTCGCGGTCGGCACGACGCTGGTGACGTTGTTCTTCGCGGTGTTGTCCGCGCTTGGGGCCTTGGTCCTGTGGCCGTTCCGGTGGGTGATCCGTGCCATCCGGCAACGTCGCGCGCACGCGAAGGCGCGCATCAAGCGCGTGGTCGTGCTCGGCTTGGACGGTCTCGACGCGACCTTGACGGAGCGTTTTCTCAGCGAGGGCAAGCTGCCGAATTTTGCCAAGCTGAAGGAGCAGGGGACTTACCGGCGGTTGGCTACCACCGTGCCGGCCATGACGCCCGTGGCGTGGTCGTCCTTCCTCACAGGCTGCAACCCCGGCAAGCACAACATCTTTGACTTTCTGACGCGCGACAAGAAAACCTATCTGCCGGCGTTGTCGTCGGTGCAGATCAATCCCCCGCGCAAGACGGTCAAGCTCGGTCGGTTTCGCATCCCGGTCAGTAAGCCGGACATCCGCCTGCAACGCAAGGGCAAGCCCTTTTGGAACACACTGGGCGAGCACGGCATCTTCAGCAATGTCATCCGCATGCCGATCACGTTTCCGCCGGAGCCGTTCCACGGCGTGCTGCTGTCGGCGATGTGCGTGCCTGACCTGCGCGGCAGCCAGGGGACGTTTTCGTACTACTCGAGCGCGGGCAGCACCGAGCCGGAGTACATCGGCGGCGAACAGATCTACGTGAAGCGCGAGGGGAATCTCATCCGGTCGCATCTCGTCGGCCCGGAGAACACGTTCGTGGAGGGCGGGGGGGCGATGCGCTGTCCGTTCGAGGTGCGCATCACCGGGCCCGATCACGCGCTGCTGAAAGTCAACGGCGAGACGCACAAGCTGACGCGCGGCGAATACACGCCGTGGATCACCGTGAAGTTCAAGCCGGGGCTGGGCGTGAAGGTGAACGGCATCTGCGAGGTGCTGCTGCTGGAGACCGAGCCCGAGTTCCGGATGTATGTCACGCCGATCCAGATCGACCCGGCGCGGCCGGCGATGGCGATTTCGCATCCGAAGGTGTACGCGACGTACTTGTCGAAGCTGATGGGGCAGTTCGCGACGATGGGGCTGGCGGAAGACACGTGGGGGATGAACGCCCGCATCCTGGATGACGAGGCGTTTCTGCACCAGTGCGTGGAAGCGGACGAGGAGCGCATCGACATGTTCTTCGATGCGCTGGAGAAGGTGCGGCGCGGCCTGTGCGTGTGCGTGGTCGACGGCCCGGACCGCATCC
The DNA here is from genome assembly GCA_017999985.1 of Phycisphaerae bacterium. Classification (NCBI taxonomy): domain Bacteria; kingdom Pseudomonadati; phylum Planctomycetota; class Phycisphaerae; species Phycisphaerae bacterium. The sequence goes on from JAGNKU010000002.1 coordinate 16,839, forward strand.
ATCACATGTTCTGGCGCTACCTGGAGCCGGAGCACCCGGGCTACAGCGGGCAGGGCGGCCGCGAGCGCCGCAACGCGATCGAGGAAATGTACGTCCGGATGGACGAGCTGGTCGGCGACACGCTGGCGGCGTGCGCTGACCCGGGCACGCTGCTCTGGGTGATTTCCGACCACGGCTGCGCGTCGTTCCGGCGGGGGATCGATCTGAACGTCTGGCTCGAGCAGAACGGCTACCTGAAATTGAAGCCGGACGGCCGCGGCCAGCGGTATCTCACCGGCGTCGATTGGTCCCAGACGCGGGCGTATTGCATCGGGCTGACGGGTATCTGGCTGAACATCCGTGGGCGTGAAGCGCAGGGCATCGTGGATCCCAAGGATGCGGCGGCGCTGCGCGACGAGCTGGTCGGCAAGTTGACCGGGTTGCGCGACGCGCAGGATGGCCAAGTCGCGATCAATCGGGTCTTCGACGCGCAAAAGGTCTATCGTGGTCCATACAAAAGCGAGGCACCGGATCTCATCATCGGCTACAACGCGGGCTATCGCGTGAGCTGGGAGGCCGCGATCGGCCAGCCGACGGACAGGCTGTTCCACGAGAACACGAAGGCCTGGAGCGGCGACCACATCATCGATCCCAAGCTCGTGCCGGGTGTGCTGTTCAGCAACCGGAAGATTGCCGACGAGCAGCCGCACATCGCCGATCTCGGGCCGACCGTGCTGGAGCTGTTCGGCGTGGCGGTCCCGGAGCACATGGACGGGCGGCCGCTACGCGTGGCCGACGCGGACGGTTCGTATCCGGACGGGAACCATGGTCAGGAAAGGGCCGCAGCGCAGGCCGTATCCGAGGCTGCTGCGTAGGAGGCGGGAATGGTCGTGTCAAACGAACTGGTACCCTTGAGTCGACGCAGGTTCCTGCAGGTCGCGAGTGCCGCGGGCCTGACGTCGATCCTCTGCTTCCACGGTGGTTGCAGCCCGTTTGGCAAAGGCGGCGAGGCCCGCCAGAAATCCGCCGCCGCCGGCAAGAAGATGATCGTCGTCGGCATCGACGGCTTCGACCCGCGGCTGGCCGAGCGGCTGATGGATGCGGGTGAGCTGCCGCACTTGGCGGCGATGCGCGCGGCGGGCGGCTATGCCCGGCTCGGCAGCAGCGTGCCGCCGCAGAGCCCGGTCGCGTGGGCGAACTTCATCACCGGCGCGGACCCAGGCGTGCACGGGATTTTTGACTTCATCCACCGCCATCCCGACCGGGGCTGCGCACCCTACTACGCGGCCTCGGAGACAGTTCAGGCGACGCAGGGGTGGGAAATTGGCGAGCACAAGCTGCCGCTGAATTTCTGGCCGTTCAATCACGGCACAACGCAGACGCTGCTCAAGCGCGAGGGCGTGCCGTTCTGGGATTACCTCGACGCCGCCGGCATTCCGTCGAAGTTCTACGACATTCCGTCCAATTATCCGCCGAGCCCCTCGACGCACGGGCACCAGGCCTGCCTGGCCGGCATGGGCACGCCGGACCTGCTGGGCACCTATGGCACGTACCAGTGTTTCTGGTCGCGCGCCCAGAAGGTGAAGGATGAGGGCGGCGGCCTGAAGAAGCCGATCGTGTTCAAGGACCACGTGGCGAAAGTGAAGCTGACCGGGCCGGTGAACACGCTCTTGAAGCAGCCGGTCGACACCGAGCTCGAGTTCTTCGTCTACCGCCATCCGACGGACGCGCAGGTACGGATCGAGATCGACGGGCACACGCTCGTGCTCAAGGAAGGCGAGTGGAGCGACTGGAAGCAGGTCAGCTTCCCGCTCAAGATGCCGTCGTTTCTGCCGGATGACAAGGTGACGGGCATCTGCCGGTTCTTCCTCCAGCAGGTGCGGCCGGAGTTCCGGCTGTACGTGTCGCCGCTGAACATCGACCCGTCGAACCCCGGTTCGCAGAAGATCAGCGAGCCGGCGGAGTTCGTGACGCAGATCGCGGACGAGCTGGGCCTGTTCCCGACGACCGGCTTCCAGGAAGACCACAAGGCGCTGTCGAACAAGATCTTCACGGACGAGGAGTACCGCGCCCAGGCCGACTATGTGCTGCAGGAGCGTTTGAACCTGCTGAACTACGCGCTCAAGCACTATGACGACGGGCTGCTGTTCTTCTACTTCTCCAGCACCGATCTGCAGGCGCACATGTTCTTCTGGGACAGCGACGAGAAGCACCCGACGCGCTCCGCGGCCGAGGCGCAGAAATACATGGGCGTGGTCGAGGATCTGTATCGCCGGATGGACACGGTGGTCGGCGACCTGGTCGCGCGCTACGCCGACCAGGCCACGATCATGGTGCTGTCCGACCACGGCTTCTGCAATTTCCGCCGGCAGTTCAACCTCAACACCTGGCTGCGTGAGAACGGCTACGTCGGGCCGGCGAACTGCGGCTCGCTGTACATGGACGATCGGAAGTACGGCCCGCGCGTGGACTGGTCGCAGACCCGGGCCTACGGGCTGGGCCTCAACGGCCTGTACCTGAATCTCAAGGGCCGCGAGAGCGAGGGCATCGTCGATCCGTCGGAGCGCGACGCGCTGCTCGAAGAGATCCGCGCGAAGCTGCTGGCCGTCCGCGACCCGGAAAACGGCGAGCCGGCGATCTCGGCCGTCTATCGCAGCGACGAGGTGTACACGGGGCCGTTCAAGGAGCGGGCGCCCGACCTGATCGTCGGCTATCGCCGCGGCTGGCGGTGTTCCTGGCTGACCGCGCTCGGTACGATCGAGCCCGAAGTGTTCAGCGACAACGATTCGGCGTGGAGTGCCGACCATTGCATGGCCACGGAGGAGTTGCCGGGCGTGCTGTTTGCCAGCCGGCCGATCCGGCATCCGCAGCCGGCGCTGGTCGATCTGGCCCCGACGATCCTCGCCGAGTTCAGCGTCACGCCGCCGGACACCATGAGCGGCAGGAACGTGTTTGCGGCGCCGGTAGTGGCCCTGGCCGACGCGGGACAGAAGGAGTGAGCCTCGTGCCGAAGATCAAACTCGATGACAACCTCTACGACCGGGTGAAGAAGGTGGCGCAGGTTGCCGGCTACGGCTCGCCGGAGGAGTTCATCACGCACATCATCGAGAAGGAGCTCGGGCAGCTCGAGGCCGGCGACGACGAGCAGAAAGTGCTCGAGCGGCTGCGCGGGCTGGGGTATATCGAGTAGTCCGGCGCACCGGGCGGCGGGCAGCGCGGTCCTGACCACCAGGAAACGCGTCGGATGAGCGTTATCAACTGGCTGCTGATCAGCATCGGCAATGCGGCGCAATGGCTGTGGCATGCGCTGGCGACCGGGGGGGCCGCGGTGTGGGAGGTAGTGGACGCGGTGCTGAACCCGGTGCTGTCCCGGGTACTGGCGGTGCTGAATCCGATCTGCACGGCGATCGGTGACGGCGTGTACATGGTGCTCGCGCCGCTGCCGGTCTGGCTGGGGCTGACGGTGATTTCCGCGGTCATGGGCGTGCTGATGCTGATCGGCTTCCGATACACGTCCAACCAGGCGGCGATCGGGCGGGCGCGCGACGACATCACGGCGAATCTGCTGGCGCTGAAGCTGTACAAGGACGAAGTGCGTGTTGCGGTGCGCGCGCAGGGCCGGGTGCTCGCCGCCCTGTTGCGCTTGCAGTGGCACATGCTCCGGCCGCTACTGATCATGCTGCTGCCGATGTTGCTGGTGCTGGCGCAGATGGGGGTCCGCTACCAGTGGCGGCCGCTGCGGGTGGGCGAGCAGGCAAACATCACCGTGCGACTCAGGGACGCGCCGGTGGACCTGGCCGGCGTCGCGCTCGCCGAAAATCCGGCGCTGGTCGTCGAGGCCGGGCCGATCCCGGGGGGTGGCGCGCTGGTCTGGCGCGTGCGGGCGGCGACCACGGGCCGGCATACGCTGCGCCTCACGATTGGCGGACAGACCTACGACAAGGAATTCGTCGTCGGCGACGCATTTCAGCGCGTCAGCGCGTCGCGCTCGGAACCACGGTGGACGGCTCAGATATTCCACCCCATCGAGCCACGGCTGCCCGCGGAAGCGCCGCTCAAGGAAATTGAAATCGCGTATCCCGGCGTGGCGTCGTACATCTGCGGCGCGAACTGGTGGATCCTGTACTTCTTCATCATCTCCATGCTTTTCGCGCTGCTGTTCAAGCCGATCTTCAAGGTGCGTTTCTGATCCGCGGTGCGCCGCGCGGCCACGCGACGGCCAGCCACCGGCAGCATTTTGACCGAGCGCAAGCGGCGCGGTCGGTCGCCGCTTTCCTCAACTCGCGCGGCGCTGCGTCCCGATAAACACAGCGAAATGCCGACGCTCGACGAGCTCATGCCGCGCCTCCGCGAGCTGTTCCGTGACGGCGCGCGCTTCGACTTCATCGCCGCCGCACACAGCGTGTTGGCGTGTGTATCGGTGGCGCCCGAGCTGACGCGTCTGACCCTGCGGGCGCTGGCGGAGGCCGGCCTGGGTGGGCCCGCGCTGGAATTGCTGCAGGTGCGGCGGGACCTGGGCGTCAGCGCAGCCGAGCTGGCCGCCCTGCGTGCCTCCTGTGCGGCACTGCCCGATGGCCGCGTGCCCTGGACGGCGTGCGAGGAGACGTTTCAGAAGAACTTCACGGCTCTGGCAGGGGCCCGGCCGGAGTGGCGGGAGCGCGAGGGCCAACTGCGGGCGCTGGTGTCCGGCCTGAACCTGCATCGTACGTTGCAGGGGGCATACTACGTCTCGCGCCGCGCCCCGGGGCGGCTGCGCGAATGGGTGGCGGACCTGACCATGCCCGAGGTGGCGGCGGAGACCTGCGCGCCGCCGGACGGCAAGGTGGGGGCGGCGGCGATCGTGGGGGCGCGGGCCGCGCGGCTCGTCGCCCGCGTCTGCGAATACACGCACCGCGTCGTGCTGTGGCACAGCGCTCCGGTCTACCTCGTCGAACCCGATCCGGCGTGCTTCGCCGCCTGGCTGCACGCGGAGGACAGTAGCGCCAGCCTCACGGCCGAGCGGCTGCTGATCTTCGTCGGCCCGGACGCGATCGCGCGGTGCGCTGCATACTGGCGTACTCACCCGCGCCTGGCGCTGCCGGCCCACCTGATCAATCTGTGTGCCGGGCCGCAGCCGGCTGCGGAGCTGCGCGCCGCCGCGGAACAAACGGCCGGACACAACCGGACCGAGCGCCGCCGTGTCACGGACGCGCTGGCGGCGCGCTACGCGGGGCGCGACGCGGCCTATTGGCTGGAACGGTTCAAGCCACCCGGGCCGGTTCTGGCCGTCACGTCGCGCTTCACGACCATGCTGCAATACTCGACGCGTGACGCCCTTGCGGCCCTGCGCGCGCTAGGCTACACCACGCACGTCCTCATCGAAGACTGCGATCACGAGTTGTTGCGGGCCCATGACCTTTACCGCGCCGTGCTCGAGCTGGACCCGCTCTTCGTGCTCGCGCTGGATCACGCGCGCTGCGAGGCACCGGATCTGCCCCTGAGCATGCCATTCGTGCTGTGGATTCAGGATGCGCTGACCGACTTGATGACGCGGCAGGCCGGCGCATCCGTCGGACCACACGACCTGGTCTGCGGGTACTACTGGCAGCGCTGCACGCGCGAATTCGGTTACCCCCCGGACCGCTTCCTGCCGGTGCGCATCCCCGTGTCGCCCGACGTCTTCCACGACGGCCCGCTGGACCCGGAGACCGCGGCGCGCTACGCGGCGGACGTCTGTTACGTTGGCCATGGCGGCGAGCCGATCGAGGCACTCTACCGGCAGGCGCGGCAACGCTGGAACCCCGTACTGCACAAGGCGCTGGATCAAGTCTACGGGCGCGTGCAGCGCTGGTTGTCCGGCGCCGAACCGATCGACCCCCAGGCCACGACGGAAGACATCGTGCGTACGCTCGCCGCGATCGGCAACGTCAGCCTGACGGACTTCGCCAACCGACTCTACGACGTCGGGCGCCGGCAGCAGACACTGGAGTGGGTCGCGGCCTGGGCCCAACGGACGGGGCGAGTCTTCCGCATCTATGGCCGCGGCTGGGCACAGCATCCAACCTTGGCGCCGTTTGCGGCGGGCGTGATCGAACACGGTGAACCGTTACGTCGTGTATACCGCGCGTCGAAGCTGGCGCTGCAATTGATGCCGTCCGGCTTTCTGCACCAGCGGGCGCTGGAAGCGCTGGCGAGCGGAACGCTGCCGCTGGCGCGGTACTGCCCCGAGGACTTTGCGCAGTTGCCGATCGAGACCTTTGTCACGCAGCGCGCGGCGGGTAAGCACGCGGAGAAGACAGCGGCGATCTTCGCCGGGTTGGAGCGCGTGGTTTTTCGTACGCCCGCCGAGTTTGAGATCATCGCCGAGCGCTATCTCGCCGACGCCGACGCGCGGCAGAGCGTCTGGGCCGACCTGCACGCGGTCGTGCAGCGCGACTATACCTACGAGTCGGTGATGCGGCGGATACTGGAGGCGCATCGCGCGGTGATCCAGCGCCGGGCCGAGGCGAACCGGGCGTCGGCCGGCGCGGATGCGCCCCCGCGGCGCTCGCCGGCGGTTGTGACGCAGGGCTAGCGGGAGCGTGCCGTCGGTGCCGGCGCGCTGACGCGCAACTTCCGTCGTCATTCGCCGGTGCCGGCCGCGTCGCGCACGGGGTGCGCGACGCGTGCCCGGCGGCCTTATCGGACGGCCGCGACCCAGGTGGGGCGGCGCTGCGTCCCAGGTTGTGCTTGGGTCGATAGACACGGGCAGGCGCTAACCCCAACTGCGGACTGAACGCGTGCATCAGCCTGTACAACGCAAGGTCGTGACGCTGGAGGCGCTGCTGAGCGCCCTGCGCGCGCCGCGTGCTGCCGGCCGCACGGTGGTGCACTGCCACGGGTGCTTCGACATCGTGCACCCAGGCCACATCCGCTATCTCCAATTCGCGCGTGAACTCGGCGACATCCTGGTGGTGTCCCTGACCGGCGATGCGAAGATCGCGAAAGGACCCGACCGTCCGTACATCCCGGAAGAGTTGCGGGCGGAGAACGTGGCCGCGCTGGAGTTCGTGGACTGGGTGGTGATTGACCCGCATGCGACGGCGTGCGACCTGCTGGCGCGCCTCCGCCCGGACATCTACGTCAAGGGCCGCGAATACGCCCAGGCCACCGATCCGCGCTTCCAACGCGAACGCCAGATCGTGGAAGGCTACGGCGGGCGCGTGGCGTTTCACAGCGGCGAAGTGGTCTTCAGTTCGACGCGCCTGCTCGAAAGCATGCGCGACGACCAGCAACTGGACGAGCAGCGCCTCCAGACCCTCTGCCAGCGGGCAGGGATCACGGTGGATGTGGTCCGCCGCGCCATCGCGCGCTGCGCGGGGCTGCGCGTGGTCGTGATCGGCGACCTGTTGCGCGAGCAGTACGTGTTCTGTGACGCCGGCGCGGCGGACGACGCGCCGGTGCTGGCGGCACAGCGGCTGGGCGGGGCGGCGTACTGGGGCGGGGCGGCGGCGGTCGCGTTGCAACTGCGGGCGCTGGGTGCCGTGCCGACCCTGATCGCGGCCGTCGGGCGGGATGTCGCCAGGCCGCGCGTGTCCGAAGAGCTCGGCGATTTCGGCGTCACCTGTCGACTGCTGCCGGAGCGGCCTGGGCTTATCGAGCGCACGACGTTCATTGCCGATGATGCCAAGCTCTTCAAGCTCACGGACGGATCGAGTGCGCCGCTGGACAGCGCCGCGGAAAAGCGCGCGGCGGCCGTGCTCGGCGAGTGCCTGACGGGGGCGGATGTACTCCTGTGGTGCGACCACGGGTTCGGCATGGTCAGCCCCGGACTGCTGGCGACCGGGATGATCGCGGCCTGCCAGGGCCGCCTGTTCGTGGCCGGCTACGCGGCGGGGCAGCGCGGGCAGTTGCTCGGGCTGACGGGGGCGCACCTGCTGACCGCGACGGAGCGGCAGGTCCGCGAGGCGCTGCACGACATGGCGTCCGGGCTGCCGGCCGTTGTCTCCAACCTGCTCAATCTGACGCATGGACAGACCGCGCTGGTGTCGCTGCGGAAGCGCGGCGTGCTGGGTTTTGACGCGGGCGGCGATCGAACGGGCCACGCTGCCGGCGAGTCAAGTGCGTGGCGCGAGCGCCTGCGCAGCGAGTTCGTGCCGACGTTCGCGCGCCACGCCGTTGATCTGCTGGGTGCGGAAGAGGCCGTCCTGGCCGCGGCGGCCCTGGTGCTGGCCGGCGGCGGCACGCTGTCGCTCGCGACGTATATCGCCGCTGCGGCGGAATCGCTGGCGGTCAGCTACAGTGGGGGCAACCCACCGAACGCCGCGGCCTTGCTGGCGCTATTGGAACGGCGTCCGGAGTTGCAGGTCGGCGGACATTGCGTGCCCGACCGGCGGCCGCACACGCCGGTTGAGGAACCTCCCGTATGCGTGCCCCGCGACTGAGCATTGTCCTGGCGACTCACAACCGGGCGGCCGTCCTGGCGCACACGCTGGACCGTCTGCGGGCACTCGCGCCGGAATGCGGCGCGCATGAGATCATCGTCGTCGACAATGCGTCGACGGAGAACGTGGGGGGCGTGGTGGCGGGCCGCTCGAACGTCGAGTTCGTGCGCCTGAGGCACAACGCCGGGTCGTGTGCCAAGGCCTACGGCGTGCAGCGGGCCCGCGGGGCGCTCATCCTGTTTCTGGACGATGATTCGTATCCGCGGCCGGGGAGCGTGGAGCGGATGCTGCGGCATTTTGACGCCGACCCGCGACTCGGCGCCGCCGGCTTCACGGTGCATTTGCAGGACGGCTCGCAGGAATGCAGCGCGCTGCCGCACGTGTTTGTCGGCTGCGGCGTGGGCCTGCGGGCGACGGCGTTGCAAGCGGTAGGGGGGCTGGATGCATCGTTCTTCATGCAGGCGGAAGAGTACGATCTGAGCTTCCGCCTGCTGCGCGCGGGCTGGAAGGTCGAAGTGTGCGGAGATCTGGCGGTCGACCACTTGAAGACGCCGCACGCGCGCCGCGCGGAGCGCACCACGTACTACGACGTCGCAAACAATCTGCGCGTCATCGGTCGGTATCTGCCGGCGAGTTATGTGCGCATCTATCGGGCGGACTGGCTGGATCGCTATGCGCGGCTGGCGGCGGCGCAGGGGCACACGCGGGCGCTGCGGCGGGGCCGGTGCGTGGGGTGGTGGCGCGGGTTGGTGGAGCGGCCGCTGTATCGGCGCTGGCGGCTGAGGGCGGCGGAGTTGGAGCAGGTGTTTGCGTGGGAGTACGTGGCGGCGCGGATGGGGGCGTTGCGGGCGGTGGGTGTGCGGCGGGTAGTGCTGGCGGATTACGGGAAGAACGTCTACGCGTTCCACCGCGGGGCGCGGGCGGCGGGCATCGCGGTGGCGGCACTCGCGGACGACGGACACGCGCGTGGCGGAGTGGTGCCGCCGTACCGCGGCGTGCCGGTGGTGACAGTGGCGGAGGCGCGGGCGCTGCGCGCGGATGCGTGGGTCGTGAGCAACACATCGTACGTTCACGCGGCCCGGCGGGTGGCGGAGCTCGAACGCAGCCGGGTCCCCGTGCCGGTCTACAACTGGTTCCCGGCACCGGCAGCACTGAGCCGGCAAGTCAGCGTGTCGGTTCCCGACGCGGAGCCGGTGGGGGCCATTTGCAGCCTCAGTGATTGACACGGCGGGGGGTTATCCTGAGCATTGTAAACACGCAGAAGGAGCGCCCGTAGCTCAGCTGGATAGAGCAACGGACTTCTAATCCGTAGGTCGTGCGTTCGAATCGCACCGGGCGCGTGGGATAACACACCAAGCAGCCGCCAGTTACGTGTCAACGCGAGCACGGCGTCGCAGGTCACGAGTGGCCGCAAATGCGCGTTCCTGGACCCTCAGTGGGTGTCGCCCGTGGTGTCGGATTCGCGCTGCGCCGTCATGACCGGCGCCAGATTGACGGCCGGCACGGCGCGTTCGAAGTCGCTGGCCGCGATCAGGGGCTGGGGACGCAGACCGGCGAGGGCGGCTACGCAGCGGTCGGGCACGGTCTGCAGTCGCGTGTTGTAGAACGTTGCGACCTCGTTGAAGTAGCCGCGCGCCAAGGAAATACGCTGCTCCGTCTCGACGACGCTGCGTTGCAGGCTGAGGAATGCTTCATCGCCATTCAATTCGGGATAGCACTCGACAATCGTGCGCAGTCGGACCGCGCAGCCGGCAGGGTCGGGACCGGGTTGGCCGGGGGCCGTTGCGGCGAGCTGGCTGCGCAGGGCGGCGAGTTCGGTCTGCACGGTACGCTCGTAGTCGCGCAGGCCCTCGACGACACGCACGAGATTCGGAATCAGGTCGTTGCGCCGCTTGAGTTGAATGTCGACATTGGACCACGCCTGGCGCACGCGCTGCCGCAGGCCGACGAGACTGTTGTACGCCATCCACAGCCAGCTCAGCAGCCACAGGCCCACATAGCCGCCGCCGACGGCGAGGCCCAGCGCTACAGGCCCGGCCGGCACGCCGTGAGCGGCGCGCCCGGCCAGCAGCCAGCCACCGGCCGCCGGAATGAGCCCGAGGATCCCCAGCAGCCAGAACTGCCAGGCGAGGCCACCGGCGACCTTGGCTTCGCTGCGCGTCGAGATCAGGTACAGCGGCGTGCGTGCAGCCTGCGCGATTTCCGGCGCGACGATGTCACTGCGCTCGCGGGCGCGACCGACCACGTAAAGGGGCGCATGCAGCGGCAGCGCCTGCTCGACGAAGCGCCGTCGGTGGTCCGAATCAGAAACCGCCGCAGAGGGGCCCTTGCCGTAGTACAGCGGATCGCCTCGGCCGCAGGTCGCATTGAAAACTTCCAGCGGCTCGACCTTCGCCCCCGCGGGGTTGATTCGGATTACCCCGTCATCGTCGCGCAGGTAGAAGAGACTCTGCTCGTGGCCGTCGGCGACGCGCTTCCAGCCGCTTTCGTGACGCGTGCGCGTCTGTCGTTTGCCCTGGCTATCGGTGTACTGCTCGGTGACGGTCCGCGACCAATGCTCCTCGATGCTCCAGGTGTACCACACGCACGGCGCCTCAGCGAGGAAACTGACCAGCGGCTGCTCGGACTCCACCGTGCCCTTGAGTTCCACCAGCCCGATGAAGACACCGGAGGTGCGGCTGGTTGGCAGGTCGGCGATCAGCCGGCGTTTGCGTGCGGCCCGGAAGCCGCCCCATAGACACAGCGCGGCCAGCAGGAGGCCGATGGCCAGAATGACAGCCTCGATGGGCACCGGTGCCCCTCGTCAGAGCCGACGGCTAGTTCAAAATCACACCAACCTGGGTGGCATGGGCGTCCCGCCCGTCGGCGAAACGGGCAAGCTGCCCGTGCCACCCATCTGCCAAGTCACCCTCAATGAGGCGGTCCACTATTGTGCCGGCGTGATGCGCTCCACGCCGTTCATGTACTTGCGCAGCGCCGTGGGGATCGTTACGCTGCCATCCGCGTTCTGATTCAGCTCCAGCAGCGGAATCAGGATGCGCGGGCTGGCGATCACCGTGTTGTTGAGCGTGTGGCAGAAATCCGGCTTGCCGGTGTCGCTGCGCCGGTACCGCAGATTCAGCCGGCGGGCCTGGAAATCATGGAAGCGGCTCGCACTGTGCGTCTCGCCGTAGTCGGCGCGGCTCGGCATCCACGTCTCAATGTCGTACATGCGCACCTTGCCCTGGCCCATGTCGCCGGTGCAGACTTCCATGACCCGGTAGGGGAGCTCCAGTCGCTGCAGCATCGCCTCGCTGTTCGCGACGATTGCGTTGTGCCACTTCTCTGACTCGGCAGCCTCCGCCTTGCATACGACGACCTGCTCGATCTTGTCGAAGAAGTGGATGCGGTACAGGCCGCGCGTGTCCTTGCCGGCGGCGCCGGCCTCACGGCGAAAACACGTGCTGCGCGCGAAGTACAGCTTCGGCAACTCGGCCTCGTCGAGAATCTCGTCGGAGTGATAGCCGGTGACCGGTACCTCCGCCGTGCCGACCAGGCTCTGCCCGTCGCGTTCGCAAAGGTAGACCTCGTCGCGATGCAGCGGGAAGAAGCCGGTGCCGTACATCAGCTTGTCGTCAACGAGCACCGGGACGGTCAGCGGCAGGAACCCGCGTTCGAGCATCAGGTCCCATGCAAGACGCAGCACGGCCTCGTGCAATTGCGCGCCGAGGCCGCGGAGAACGTAGTTGCGGCTGCCGGCGATCTTCACGCCGCGATCCACGTCGATGATCCCCAGCGCAAGGCCCAGTTCGAGGTGGTCCTTCGGCTCGAAGCCCAAATCGGCCGGCAGCTTGGGTTTTCCGACGCGGCGGATTTCGATGTTGCCCGAGGCGTCGCGGCCGATCGGTGCAGCCGGATCGGGAATTTGCGGCACGAGCAACATGAGCTCGCGCAGGTCGGCGTCGATCTTCTCGCGCTCGGCGTCGATCTCCTTCAGGCGATTCTTGAGCTGGCCCATGGCCTTGCTCAGGGCGGCCTTTTCCTCCTTGGGCGCCTTTGCGATGCGCTCGCCCGTCTGGTTCTGCTGGTAGCGCAGGTCGTTCCACTCGGTTTCGAGGGCCCGGCGGCGGCGATCAACCTCGAGGATGCGGTCGATATCGACGGTCATGTTCTTGTCGCGGGCGGCCTTCTTCACCAGCTCGGGGTCATCGCGGATCAGCTTGATGTCGATCATGGCGCCTTTTCTCGTGCAGCCGTGAATGCACCGGGGCTCACGCCCGCGGGCGAGTTGGCATTATATGCGGGGTACGGTTCACGGCGAGGGTCGGGACGCAGGCGGTCGCGGATCCGACCAGGCTTCGCGGACGGCGGTGCACGCCTCGTCCGCGTCCACGTCGCCGATGATGGTGATCGCCACGGAGTCCACCGTGGCAAGTGACGCGAGGGCGGTGCGGATCTCCTCGGCGTCGGTCAACGGGGCGTGGCCGGCCCGCCAGCCGATGAAGCCCGCGGGGGCGTATAAGTCTTCGCCGTCTTGGTGCGCCAGTCGGCGTTGCAGGCCGCGACCGTGCGCGGCGGCGGCAGAGCAGGCGGCGGGCGTGGCATTAGGATGACGGAGCAGCGCCGCGTGCCATTCGATCATCTGCGCCAGGTGCGACGCCGGACCCCGCGAGACCAGGCCCGGCGGCATGCCCGCCGGCCGGGGATAGAGGTCCAATCCGTGATACGTGAGGTAGTCGCGAATCTGATCGACCGAATACGCCGTCGTGCCTACGGCCATCAACGCATCCAGCGCGCGGATAGGTTCCGTATTGGCGTGCGGGACGGTATGCACTTCGATCAGCTCCACACCCGGACGTGAATTGATTGTGAGTGTAACGGAGTCGGTGAGTCTCCGGGTGGGGGTGCTGATGGGGAACGTGGCGGCCACGGCGGCGGGTCGTGTGCTGGGCTGGCTGGTTGCTCCCGCTCCGTTGCGCGGCGCAACCACTGTGCGAGTCGTGCGGAGTAGGGTCGCGGCCTGCTGGAGGTCGCCGACGTTGACGTGCAGTAGACGCGGGATCTTCCAGGCGGCGAGGAGCATGTCCCCGCCGATCATCTCACAGCGTCCCAGCTCCAACGCCCGCGCGGCGAAGTCGAGTCGGCCCAGTTGGGCCTCGCGCACCGCCAGCGCCCGCGCCCGGTTGAGCTCGATCTCGGCCGCGAGCACCTGCTCGGCCCGTTCCAGCTCGGCGAAGACTGCCCGAATGACATCATCGGGTGCGACGGCGAAATCCGGTCGGTGATCCACGGAGAGCTGCAGGACCCCCGCATCACGCCACGTGGCACGGTGCCAGCGCGGCGGCCAGCAGCCGAGGTCCGTCAGGCGTTGGCACAGGGGACCATCGACCGGGTTGCACAGGCGCTGCATCAGCACGTCGAGGACGAGGTTCTCGTCGTCGCTCGCCGGCGGGGTCAGCCACGCGATATCCAGCCCGCTGGGCGTGGCCGAATCGACGGGCAGCTCGATGCGCTCTTCGGTCGGCGCCGGCGACGGAGGTCGCTGGCGGGCTTCAGCCCAGGGCACGTCGCCGAAGAATCGCCGCGCCGTGTCGTGTATTGTCGGCGGCTGCACGTCGCCAATGACCATCAGGCAGCCATTCTCTGGGACGAACCAGCCCCGCAGGAAGTTGTTGGCCGCGTCGGCGGACGGGTTGGCGGTGTCCCACATGCGTGCATAAGCGTGTTCGCCAAGGAGCGGCGCGACCAGACGCGGGTCCACGGATACCAGCGTGCCTGGTGACGGGGTGGCCGTGATCTCGGCCGCAACGATCGGAGTTGCAGCGACCACGGCGGTCAGGCTGCGGAGTGTGTCACCGACCTTCTCAGCCGGTACGAGCGCGGCGAAGTAGCACGCGTCGGGCAACGTAGCCCCGTCGAACGGTAGTGACGCGCTGCGGTCCAGCCGCCGCTGCAGGACCATTCGCACCCGGTCGCAAAGGTCACCCTGTCGCGGGGGTGTATCGGCAGTACCGACGCGATACCAGAGCTGGACGCTAACCGCGGGTGCCGCGCGGTCTCGAAGGACGATCACCTGCAGGCCATTCGACAACCGGTCGATCTCCGGTGTCGGCCCGGTCTGGCTGAACGCTAGCAGGATGGTCAGCAGGGTGGCGGGCATGGAGCTACTCCGGCTTGTCGCATCGACGGCATTGTCGTGCGCGTGCCCGTCGACGGCCAGCGCGTCGTTCGTCAATTCTCCCGAGTTTTGCTTGCAGCCACCGCTGCCGGCAGTAACCTAGGACCAGGGTCTGCGATCGGGCGCGGCCCCGTAGTTACGGGGTACGGGTCGGTCGCACCATGTGGATCCGTGGGGCGCGTTGCCGCCGCAGGAGGGCCACATGCGGATCGGATTGATTTCGACCTATACGCATCCATTTGCGCTCGGCTTGCGCTACGTCTCGTCCTACCTCAAAACGATGGGACACGATGTCTCCGTCTGCTTCATGAGTTCCCACCGGGACACGACGGCGCCCGATTTCTCGGCGGCGGCGCTGGCCGATCTGGTCGAACGCCTGCGCCCATGCGCACTGATCGGCCTGAGCCTGATGACGAACACGTTTCGCCGCGCGCAGTTCCTGACCGAGCACCTCCGCAACGCGGGATTGCGCGCGCCGATCGTCTGGGGCGGCACGCACCCGACGGTGGCGCCGGAGGAATGCCTGGAAATCGCCGACGCGGTTTGCGTGGGCGAGGGCGAGGAAGCGGCGCTCCAGCTCGCCGAGCGGTTTGAGGCCGGCCGCGATCCGACTGGCGTCGCGGGCTGGTGGTTCCGCGCCGGCGGTGCGTTTGGCAATGCACAGGCGATTCGTAATGCGCTGGGGCCGTTGGAGACCCGGCTCGATGACCTACCCTTCCCCGATTACGAACTGGACACACACTGGGTGGGCGAGCGGCAGGGCCTGGTGCCAGCGACCCCCGCCAATCTGCGCGGTGCGCTGCAGACACTACGGGTCCTGACAGCGCGGGGCTGCCCGTATCACTGTGCGTTCTGCAACAACGCGGCGCTGCGCCGCATTCACGAAGGCTGCGGCCGCTGGGTGCGGACGCGCTCGCTCGAGAACGTGCTGGCGGAAATCCGGCTGGCGCGCCGGTGTTTTCCGATGATCCGCGCCATCAACTTCGTGGACGACCTGTTCCTGGTCCGTTCCGCGGCCGAGATCACGTCGTTTGCGGCGCAGTACACGGCCGAAATCGGCCTGCCGCTGCAGCTTGACGTGTTCCCCAATACGGTGACCGAGGCTAAGATCGCCGCGCTGGCTCGGCTGCCCATCGAGCTCGTCAGCATGGGCGTCGAAAGCGCGAGCGCCGACACGCTGCAGAACATCTACCAGCGCCCCACGTCCCCGCAGCGCATCGCCCAGGCCGTCGACACGCTGGCGCGCCACCGCATCCGCACGGAGTACCACTACATCGTCAGCAACCCCTATGAGCCCGAGCAGAACGTGATTGAGACGATGCGCTTCATCGCGTCGTATCATCGCGGCCGGGCCGTGTTGCGGGTGTTTCCGCTGATGTTCTATCCGAGCACGCCGCTCTATGAGCGGGCCCGGCGCGACGGCCTGATCGGGGCGCGCCACGGGTTCGCGTACGACCGCATGGGCAGCGGTGCACTGCAGTTCGCGGGTCACGACTACCTGGGAATCTGGCTCCGCGTCGTGCTGAACCTGCGGAATATCGGGATGCCGCGGTGGCTCTGTCGCCGGGTCATCGACGTGGTGGTGAGCCGGCCGGTGCGCGCGGTGCTGGATCATGACTGGTTCTGTCCGGCTGTGTTCATCGGTTACCAGGTGGCGCGCAAGCTGGTGCGGAATTTCCTGTACCAGCCGTTCATCAAGCCGCTGCGGTACGTGCGCTGGCCACGGCGTGTCCAGATCATGGCGAGCGGGGCGTGGCGTGTACCGAGGCCGAATGTCGCTGCACTACGTCGGCGGGCCTCCGCAGCGCCAATCCCAAGCGGCCTCAGGCAGTCAGGTCCACTAGGAACGGAACTCGGCGCCGCGGCGCCGTAACCGCGCACGGGTCGCCGCGACGACTCAGGGGGCTGTGCCGCGGAATCGGCCGATGTAAAGAGCGGTGCCGATTTTGCTTGCCCGTCGCAACCGGAACCCGGCGCGGCGGGTATAAGCGACAGAGGTGCGGTGCGTCTCTACAGCGGATGCGCGCCGTAAGTGACTGTCGATAAATAGGTTGACACTGCCATGCCGATCGGGGAAGCACTCGTCGCCAAGGGTTTGATCACGGCTGAGCAGCTCAAGGAGGCACTCGCACAGCGAACGTCGCCCGCCGAGCGGATCGACCAGGTGCTGATCCGCCAGGAGCTGGTGAGCGAGCGCGACGTGCTGGCGGTCTTCAGCGAGCAGCTCATGATCCCGGTGGTCGAGCTGCGCGAAGAGGACATCGACAAGGAGGTCCTCTCGCTGATCCCCAGCCGGCTCGTGCACAAGTACGGGCTGATGCCGCTGTCACGGAATGGCAAGGGCGTGCGGATCGCGACCTCCGACCCGTATAACATGTACGCCCTCGACGAGGTGCGCACCTGCATCAACCAGGCGGTCGAGCCCGTCCTCGCCACCCGGACCGAAATCCACAAGCTCATCCGCGCGTTCTACGGCGTCGGCGGCGAAGTGTTGCAGGAGATGGTCCAGGACGCCGGCGAACTCGAGATCATCGACGAAACCAAGCTCGAGTCTGCCGACCTCGACGTACAGATGGCCCAGGAGGCCTCGGTCATCAAGCTGGTGAACGAGATCCTGATCGAGGCCATTGACCAGCGGGCCAGCGACATCCACTTCGAGCCGTTCGAGAACGACTTCCAGGTGCGCTATCGCATCGATGGCGTGCTGCATGTTGCGAACGTGCCGCCGGAAATCCGCCGGTTCCAGAACGCGATCATCAGCCGCATCAAGATCCTGTCGAACCTGAACATCGCCGAGCGGCGGTTGCCACAGGACGGCGGCTTCAAGATCAAGGCCCACGGGCGCGAAATCGACTTGCGCGTGAGCATCATCACGATGGCCTTCGGCGAAGGCATCGTGCTGCGTATCCTCGACCGTACGTCGGTGAAGCTCGACCTGCCCACGCTGGGCATGGAAGGCAAGACGTACGAGATGTTCCAGGACCTGATCAGTCGTCCCCACGGCATCCTGCTCGTGACCGGACCGACGGGCTCCGGCAAGACGACGACACTCTACGCAGCGCTGCGCGAGATTGTCAGCGACGAGCTGAAGATCCTGACGATCGAGGACCCGGTCGAGTACTATCTGGGGGGCGTCAACCAGACGCAGATTCTTCCGAAGATCGGGCTGACCTTCGCCCGCGCGCTGCGCAGCTTCCTGCGGCACGACCCGGACGTCATCCTGGTGGGCGAAATTCGTGACAAGGAGACGGCCGAGGTCGCGATCAACGCGTCGCTGACGGGCCACCTGGTGTTCAGCACGCTGCACACCAACGACGCCGTGACCGCGACGACGCGCTTGCTGGACATGGGCGTCGAGCCGTTCCTGGTGTCAAGCTCGTTGGAGGCCGTGCTGGCCCAGCGCCTGGTGCGCCTGATCTGCAAGCACTGCAAGGAGGAGTATCTGCCGGACAACCCGGCGAAGCTGCCGCCGGACTTCAAGTACCAGCGCGGCGAGAAGCTCTTCCGGGGCAAGGGCTGCAAGGAATGCCGCAACACCGGCTTCAGCGGTCGGCGGGCGCTGTACGAACTGCTTGTGATGGACGACGAGCTGCGTGAGATGGTTCTGAACCAGGCATCCGCATCGCAGCTGCAGACCGTCGCCTGTGAGCATGGGCTGGTGCTGATGCGCGACGTTGGCTGGGAGCTGTGCCGCCGCGGATTCACGACGCCCCAGGAAGTGCTGCGCGTAACGAAGGTCTAGGCCGGCATCCGCGCGACGCAATTGATGGCTTGGGGGGAGCAAAGCTGTAACTTCAGCGGTGCTGGCGACAGAGCAGAGCTGGATCGCTCTTCGCTGGGAGTGGGGGTGCATGTCTGACGGCCACGCGGCGTTTCGAGGGGGGCGCTGCCGCGGGCGCACCGATCACCGCAGTGCGCTGCCGGTGCAAGGGGCTCCTATCCGGAAATACGAGGCGCGCACACGCACGCCCCCCGCTTTGACTTCCGCGCAGCGCGGGCGATACTCTCAAATAGCGGACCTTTGCGGGAGACGCGCGATGGACGTCTTGGAAGCGATCAACACCCGTCGCAGTGTGCGCTCGTACAGCGACCGGCCCATCCCGCCCGAGGTCCTGGAGCGGCTGCGCGGCGCGCTGCGGGCGGCGCCTTCGGCGTGCAATTTCCAGCCGTGGCGTTTCGTATTCGTGCAAAACCCGGAGCTGCGCCGGCAATTGGCCTCGACCGCCAATGACCAGTTCTGGATCGCGGAGGCGCCGCTCGTCGTCGTGGCCTGCGGTCTGCCGCAGCAGGCGTACAAGCACATGGGCGGTTATGGCAACAGCGTCGAAATCGACGTGGCGATCGCGGTGGACCACTTGACGCTCGCGGCGGTGGCCGAGGGACTGGGCACCTGCTGGGTGGGGGCCTTTGACGAGCGGCGTCTGAAGCGACTCCTCGCCATTCCCGATGCAGTGAAGATTATCGCCCTCACGCCGGTCGGCTACCCCACGGCGCCGGACCTGAATGCTCCGCTCGACGACGCCCGGCGCAAGCCGCCGAGCGAGATCTTCAGCACCGACCGTTACGGCCCGGTCACATAGCGACGCGGGGCGCAGGCGGACACCGACGACTTCTCGGACACGCCGGTGCGGGCCGCCGGCATACGTGGCCGAAAGTGTATACTGGGACAGGTTGGCGGCGACGCGGCGGGTCGTGTCCGCGCGCAGTCGCATGCGTAGTTGAAAATGGGGAAAGTCATGAACGGCACCCTCGCCCTCAACGGCCTGCGTCTGGTGTGGGGACTGGTGCTGGCCGCCGCCAGCCTGACCGGCACGACGTATGCGCAGCTTTCGACGGATGACGTCGCGGCGCTCCGCAAGCGGGCCGCGGCCGAAGGCTGGACGTTTACCGTGGCCGAGAACGACGTGACCGGGATACCGCTGGAACAACTCTGCGGCCTGGTCGAACCGCCGGACTGGCGCCGGACCGGGCAATTCGACAACCTGCCGGTGCAGCGCGACTTGCCGGCCAGCTTCGACTGGCGGACGCTGGGCGGTTGCACGCCGATCCGCAACCAGGGCGGCTGCGGCAGTTGCTGGGCGTTCAGTGCCATCGGCGCCATGGAGTGTGCGATCCGGATCCGCGACGCCGTCAGCACGAATCTGTCTGAGCAGTGGCTGGTCAGTTGCACGGCGGCCGGCGACTGCAGCGGCGGCTGGCATACGGACGCCCTTCAGTATTTGCGCTGCAACGGACTGCAGGACCCCTGCGGCGACAGCGGCGCGGTGCTCGAAACGAGCTTTCCATACGTGGCCTATAACGCACCCTGCAACTGCCCGTACGAGCATCCCTACTGCCTCGACTCGTGGTACTACGTCGGGCCGAGCTCGGGCGTCCCGACGGTCGCGCAGCTCAAGCAGGCCATCTGGGAACACGGCCCCGTCGCGGTCGGCGTCCACGTGAACGACGCCTTCCAGGCTTACGACACGGGCATCTTCAACGCGTGCGCGGACGGGGCGCTGAACCATGCCGTCGTACTCGTTGGCTGGGACGACAACCAGGGCCCGGCGGGCATCTGGTTCCTGCGGAACTCGTGGGGGACCTGGTGGGGCGAAAGCGGGTACATGCGGATCCCGTACGAATGCTGTCGCGTCGGCTACGCCGCTGCGTATGTGAACTACTCGCCACGGCACATCGTGACGACTGTGAGCAACGTCACCATCTTCGAAAGCGGGACGGCCACATTCGGCGTGAAGCTGGACGCGAATCCCGGCGGCACATTGGCGGTATCGGTGGCCCGGGCCAGCGGCTCGAACAACGTGACTGTCGTCGCCGGCGCGAACCTGACTTTCTCGGCGACGAACTGGGACACGTATCAGTACGTCACGCTGGCGGCGGCGCACGACGAGGACACCTACGATGCGACGGCGGTCGTCCACTGCAGCGCCAACGCCTGGGCGCCGGCGGATGTGTCCGTCGCCGAGCGCGACGACGAACGCCGGCTGTCGTGGCTCGACAAATCGCCCGCGCCGCATCCGGCACCCCGCGCTGGGCATGCCCTTGCGTTCGACAGCGGCCGTGGTCTGAGCGTGCTCTTTGGCGGTGTCGATGGCGCGACGCGCTGGGATGACACCTGGGAATGGGATGGATCGGCGTGGGCGCCGCGCGGCACGCCGGGACCGTCCGCGCGGGCGTACCACGCGCTGGCGTACGACAGTGCGCGCGGCGTGACCGTACTGTTCGGCGGCGATAACGGCAGCGCCTGTCTCGGCGACACCTGGGAATGGGACGGCACGGCCTGGGCCCAGCGTGCGGCGAGCGGTCCCGCCGCCCGGGCGAACCATGCGCTGGCGTATGACAGCAACCGCGGCGTCGTGGTGCTGTTCGGCGGTGACAACGGTGGGACGCGCTTCAGCGACACCTGGGAGTGGAACGGGGCCACTTGGACGCAGCGTGCCACCACTGGCCCGACCGCTCGCACGGGGCACGCGCTGGCATTTGACAGCAATCGTGGTCGCACGGTGTTGTTCGGCGGCTTCGACGGCGGCACGGTCCTGGGTGATACATGGGAATGGAACGGCAGCACGTGGATGAACACGGGTGCCGGCGGTCCGGCCGCGCGCCAGAAACACGCGCTCGCTTATGACGGTGTGCATGGCGTCGTCGTGCTGTACGGCGGCGCGCCGGCGGGCGGCGGTGTGTATGACGACACGTGGCACTGGAACGGTTATGCCTGGTCGCCGGTGACCGTGGCTGGCGCCCCGGGCCGCGCGGCACACGCCCTCGCGTACGACAGCGCCCGGGCGATCGGCGTGCTGTTCGGCGGCGACGATGGCAGTCTGCGTCTGGCGGACACGTGGGAGTTTGGCGGGCATTTGCCGGTCGTACTGCTGCAGCCCGTGGACACCGTCGCGTGCCAGAGCGAGCCAGCGACTTTCAGCGTTGTGGCCGAGGGTAATCCGCCGCTGTCGTACCGGTGGCGGAGGAATGGTCTTCCGCTGTTCAACAGCAGCCGCATCAGCGGGGCCGCCACCGACACGCTGACGATCCAATGGGTCTACGGTACGGACGCGGGCAACTACGACGTGGTCGTGACGAACCCCGCAGGCGCGGTCGCCAGCGATACGGCCGTACTGACCATTTGCGTCGTGGGCGATTTGAATTGCGACGGCGGCATCGGGTTTGACGATATCAACCCGTTCGTGCTCCGGCTGGCGACGCCAGCGCAGTACGAGCTGCTCTATCCTGACTGTCCCGACGAGAATGGCGACATCAACCGCGATGGGACGGTCGGCTTCCGCGACATCAACCCGTTTGTGGAGTTGCTCAGTGGCGCATGAACTCGGGGTGACCCATGTCACATCGTAAGCGTCGCGTGCTTGTGCCGTGCCTGACGCTGGTGAGCGCGCTGGTCTGGCAGGCGTCCGCCTGGCAGGAGTCGCGTCCGACGTCGGTGCCCGCGTCGCAGCCGGTGGCCAGGTTGCCCATCCTGGTTGAGGAAATCAAACTCACCGTCGAAGAAAAACCAATCCGCGGCTGGGCTGCCAAGATCGACCTGAGCGACCCGCGCGTGGACATCCGCGTGACCGCGCCGCCTGCGCCGAGGGCCGATGATCCGCCCGGCACGGAAACGCACCTCGAGACCACGCCTGACTGGCTGCGGCGCGAGGCGCTGGTGTTGGCCGTCAACACGCACTTCTTCGCGCGCATCGGCGACACGAAAGGGCCGCTGCCGGCCGGCACACCGATCGACCTCGTCGGGCCGTGCGTCAGCGAAGGCCGCGCGGTGTCGCCGAGCCTGGAGCAGCCAAGCCCGGTGCTGGCGTTGACCAAAGACCGGCAGCCGCGGATTGGCATGCTGACCGGCGCGGAGCTGGACGGCATGGACGATGTCGTCTGTGGGATCGGGCAAGCCGGCAACAAGAGCGGCGGGCTGCTGGTGGAGGGTGGCCGCAACACCGGCGCCACCGCGCTGCCCCGCCCGCAGGAGCGTCATCCGCGCACCGCGGCCGGGATCAGCGCCGACGGCCAGACGCTCATTCTGGTCGTGATCGACGGCCGCCAGCCGGAGTGGAGCATCGGCATGACGCTCCCCGAGCTGGCGGATCTGATGATTAAGCTGGGCGCGGACGCGGCGTTGAACCTCGACGGCGGCGGGTCGTCGTCGTTCGTGTTCGCTCCGCCGGGCGGCGTGCAGATTACGAATCGCCCGAGTGACGGGCACTGGCGCGCCGTGGGGGCAAGCATGGGTGTGCGGCTGCGCGAGACGAAGTAGGTCAGGGCTCCTGCTTCTGGCGGGCTTCGTAGCGCTCGAGCGTGGCGCGGATCTCGGCGGCGACCGGTGGCGGTGTGCCTTCGAGATGGTCGACGGCCGCGCGCATCCACTTCACCGCGCCGTCCAGGTCCGCCTTCTCGTAGCACACGCGTGCCAGCGTATTGAGCAGCGTGGGGTCCTTGAACTCGGTCAGCTCGTTGGCGCGCTGCGCCGTCCCGCCGGCAAAGAGCAGGTCGCGGGTGGCGATGCCGGGCTCAGCGACGACGGCCCAGGCGAGCCGGTTGAGGGCCTGGGCGTCGTCCCAGATTTCCTTGCGAAACGCGCGGCCCTGTTCGTAGGCTTTCTCCGGGTCGTTGAAGTCCCGCAGCCGTGTCAGAAAGGCCAGTTGGCGCAGGTGGTGGGGGCGCTTGATGTTCGGGTCGAGCAACGTCTCGGGCGACATCGTGTTGCACAGCAGGCAGACGTTGATGTGCACACTCTCAGGGATGCGCTCGCTGAACGAGCGGTCGGGCTGCTCCACGCCGATGTCCACGAGCTTGAGATCGCACGCCGTCCGGAGCACGAGCAGCTCGCCAACCGTGCGGCCCATCGTCTGCCAGGTGAACGGAATCAGCTCCAGTTTCGCAGGCACGGCGAGCGGCACGGTCTTACCCTTCACGCCCAGGTCGCCCGCGATTGTCAGCGTATAGCGCTTGCGGCCCTTGTCCTCGCCGACCAGCTTCGTGTCCGTGACGCCAGTAACGAGAAATGTGATCTCCGGATACTCAGCGGCATTCAGCAGGGGGGTGCTCTGAAGCAGCCTGTCCTGGTCTTCGACGCCGGTTTTCAACGCGGCCACCGGTATCCGCAGCGCACCTGCGACGAGCGGGGCATCGTTCGCGCCGAGGTCGAAGGGCGAAACCATGTAGCCCACGGCGCGCTGGCATGTGACCACGACGTGTTGAAGCGGGGCGTCTGACGTGCACACGAACTGCGTGTCCTCACCCGGCGTGACGTGATACACGTCGCCCAGGTCGAGGTGGACCTCGGGCACGACCAGCGCCTGGCCGCCTTCGGTGCGCGGCGGCACATCGGCGGCGCGGGCGGCCGGCAGAGCGACCAGCAACAGCGCTGCAGTGCAGCGGACGATGCGTCTCAACATGGGAGCACCTCGCGAGAGACAGGCGCGCCGGCCATTAGCCCTTGTCGGCCGGACCGATGTCCAGCGCCATAATCGAGTGATCATCGCGCAGATACAGGCGCGTGCCAACCAGCGTCGGCACGGTCCAGGATTTCTCTTCGAGCACCTTGGCCTTCGAGTGGACCTCCAGGCCGGTGGGCGTGGCGGTCGCGAGCGCCAGGTTGCCTTCCTCGTCGAGGATGATGAGCTTCCCGTCCGCGTACAGCAGCGTCGCCTTCGCGAAGCCGCGCTCGCGCCACAGGATCTTGCCCGTGTTCAGGTCGATTGCCATCAGGAACGCCGGACCGAAATCGCCGCTGGAGCCATACACGGCGTCGCCGATGCGGACCAGGCTGCCGTGCATGACTTTCATCTTGCGCTCCAGCCAAACCTCTTCAGCGGTGTACGCCCCGTCCTTCTGGGTGATGCGGAAGAGCTGCGTGGCGCCGCCGTAGGCACAACTGTAGAGCACCTTGTCCGGCGGAACCCACACGGGCGAGCTCATGATGCCGGCAAGTTGGACATCCACGGTCGTCTTCCAGCGTGTCTGGCCGGTCGCGGGGTCGAGGCCGATGCGCGCGGCACCGAGCGTGCACAGCAGATGGTCTTCGTCATTCAGCCGCACGAGCATGGGCGAAGGATACCCGCCGCGAAAGGCCTCGCTTTTCCACACGAGCGCGCCGGTGTCCTGCTTGAACGCGGCGACGCCGGCGTCTTTACCGCCGAGGTTGATGATGACGTTGTCCTGGTAGGCGATGGCGCTGGCGCCGTAGCCGCGGCCGAGGTGGCTGGCGCCGTACTCCGCCGCGAGGTCATGTGCCCACAGAATCTTGCCCGTTTTCTTGTCGAGGGCGTGGAAGTGCGCCATGGCGCCGAGGGTGAACAACCGGTCACCGACGAGCAGGGGGGTGGAGTGAGGTCCCGCACCGAGGTCGAGGAGCATGTCTTCCTTCGGCGGGGCGTCGTAGCGGGTTTCCCACACCGGCTCGCCGGTGGCGGCGTTGAAGGCCAGCACGGCGTCCTGGTTGTCGCGCCGGCACATCGTGAAGAGCGTGTCTCCATCGGTGACGATCGCGGAATGTCCCGGGCCGATGTCGCTGCGCCAGAGGCGGCGCGGGCCGTCGTCGGGCCAGCGGTCGGCGAGGCCGGTGCTGTCGCAGGTGAAATCGCGGTGGGGGCCGCCCCATTGCGTCCACTGGGCCTGAGCAGCGCTGGCCAGACCAAGCGTCAGGAGCGCTGCGACACCCCGCAACCCCGATGACGGATAAGCGGCAAGACGCAGGGCACGCATCGGATTCCTCGCGGACAAGCCCCGGATCGCGCGGCCGGTGTGCCTGCCGACCCGGGCGATCCTGGCGGTCATCCTACCGCGCAACGATCGCCACGCGCAGCGCGCCGTTGTCGGAGCCTGTCAGAAGTTGTCAGACATCGGTCGCGTCGCAAATCAATTGCCGCCTTGTGGCTGCGACGCAATCGCCACCAGGTTTCGCTGCGTTACGACATAGAGCACGCTGTTCGCGACTGCCGGCGTGGCGTAGACCGCGTTGCGCATGTCGTTGCGGACCAGTTCCTTCAACGTCGGGCCGTGCTGCACGACCACCACGTCGCCGTCCGCGTTGCCGAGGAACACCTTGCCATCAACCATGCACGGCGACGCCCAGACCGCCGCCTGCATGTCATGGCGCCAGTGCCGCTGGCCGGTCTTTATATCCAGGCACGAGAGGTAGCCGTCGAGATCAACCGCGTAGAGCAACCCGTCAGCCACGGCGACGCTCGCAATCGTGCGGCCGAAGTCCTTGCCGCCGAAATGCCACAGCTTGCCGGTCTCCGTGATGTCGCCGCGTTTCGTTGCGTCGATTGCGTAGAGATGCCCCTCACCGGACGAACTCTCCGGATCGTCGCCGGCCGCAAGATACACCGTGTTTCCGACGATCACCGGCGTCGCGACGATGCTGGTCTTCGTGCCGGAGCCGCCAACCTCCCAGACCGCGTCCTTGGGGTTCAGGTCGAACTTCCAGAGCGGCTCGCCGGTGCGCGGCTCGAACGCGTAGCACCAGCCGTCGCCGCCGCCGAAGATGACCTGCGGCTGGCCATCGATAACGCCATACGCTGGCGAAGACCATTGGCCATGCAGGATGTGCTCGCCGGGGTCATTGCGTTTCCAGACGACCTTGCCCGTGGTCTTGTCGACGGCGATGAACGACGGCGCCTGCGGTGCCGGCGGCTTTTCATGCTCGTCGTCGACGCCATTGGATGTGCAGACGAAGACCAGATCGCCGACGACCAGCGGTGCACAGGCCGCCAGATTGTGTGGATAGACGCCCAATTCGCGGATCATGTCGAGTATCCAGATGAAGTCCGCGTCTTCCGGCGTCGTGTAGCGCTCGTCCTTGTACGGCCCATCGTTGCGGTCGTCGCGCAGGCCGTTCACGTCCGCACAGACCAGCTCGCAACGGTTACTGACGTAATAAACTCGGTCGCCGTCCACGCACGGCGTTGAGGCGACACCTTGCTCCGGCCAGTCGTTGGCGGGGCCGGTGGCAAGCTTGTCATGTGTTGCCTGCCACAGCAGCTTGCCGGTCTTTTCGTCGAAGCACAGGACGCAGCCCTTGTCGCCCTTGATGTCGGGGCGATATTCACGGCCGTTGTTGGTGCCGACGAAGATCTTGCCGCCGGCGACGACCGGGCCACCATAGGATTGGGTGCCCAGGGGGGCGATCCAGCGGATGTTTTCTTTCTTCTGCAGGTCCCACTCAGCGGGAATGCCAATCGTGGGCGAGACGGGGTTGCGCGCCGGGCTGCCGCCCCAGAGGGGCCAGGCGTCGGCAGTCGGGCGTGTCGCGGGTTGAGAATCGGGCGGCGCGGCGAGTGCCGTGGCGGTGCAGAGCAGCAGTGCTTTCAGCGATGCTGTGATTCGTGCGCTACGCATAGCTGTGAATGCTGTTGATGAAGAAGTTCACGAAGAACCAGTTGAACGCCATCATGATGCAGCCGGCGATGGAGAGCCAGGCCGTCCACAGGCCGCGGTTGCGGACGACGAAGCGAATGTGGATGAGGATCGCGTAGATGATCCACGTGTTCAGGGCGAAGACCTCTTTCGGGTCCCAGCCCCACGGTCGGCCCCACGACTCGTTTGCCCAGATCGCCCCCATGATGACGCCGCCGACGAACAACATCACGAACACGAGGTTCAGGATGATGAGGTGGCTCCAGTCGATGTTGTTGAGCCACGCCGGCAGATTCGCGCCGCGCCCCTCGTCGCCGGGTGTTGCACCCGCCAACAACGGTCGCTGACGACTCACGTCGAGCATGCCGCCATCCGGTCCGACCGGCACCGCACTCGCCCCCGTTGCCTGTCCATAGCGCACCGAGTAGTAGCCGATGAGATACGCCACCGCGATCACCGCTGCCAGGAAGATCAGGGCGTATGAGAAGCTGATGAGGACGGTGTGAATACGGAGCTGGATGTGATCGAGAATGCCGGGGATCGTGCTCAACTCGCCGCCCGGCAGCACGTAGCCAGCAGCCACCAGCGCGAGAAAACCCGTCGCGCTCGCCGCCACCAGCAGAATCCGCGGCTTCAGCCACAATTCGAGCAGCACCGCCGTCACAATGCCCAGCCACGCCGAGGCAACCACGGCTTCAAACACGTTCGCCACCGGCACGCGCCCGAGGATGTACCAGCGTAGCCCGAGGCCGTATGCGTGCCACGTCAGCCCGGCGGCCAGCAGGATCAGCGTCAGCACCCACGGCACGCGCCAGCGCGTCACCAGTGCCAGGATGCTTACCAGGAATGCCACGAAATACAGTAGCCAGCCGCCAGTGAATTTGCCGAGCGCGTAGTAGCGCACTTCCGCCATCCGTTGCCCTTGGGCGGGATACACGCCGGGGCCGGCCAAGGTGGGCAGCAGAACGCTCAGGCGATCGAGATATTTCTGCACGCCTGCCGTGTCGCCCTCGAGCCACGCGGCGCGTAACGACGACCAGGCCACCGTCACGGCGAGCGCCTGCTCGGGCGTGACACCCGGCAGCGGTCGCTGGGCGCCGCGCGCCAGCCCGAGCTGCGCCAGCTGGTCATCGGCCAGGTTGGCCAGCACCTGCTGCGGTACGAACCAGGGCGCGACGGCGTCGCCGCCCGGCTGTGGGACGAGCGTGATGATGCGTTCGAGATTGGCCGCCAGCGCCTGCGCCGTTCGCACGCGGTTCGCCGCCTTGCGCATGAGCGGCTTCGGCTCCACGCTGCGCAGCGCGGTCTCAACCGCGGGGTCGGCCAGCTCGCGTGGCGTGAAATGCGGCTTTGCGAGGATGCGCCGCCGCTTCTCCTCGGTCATGTGCGTGGTGAGGAGGGCACGCAGGCCGATCTCCTTCACACGCAGCAGCGGCGTATCCACGTACGCGTCGCGATGGAACAGCCATTCGAGCAGTGAGGCGGCCGGCGTCAGCCCGGGCAGGTGCTCCTTGCCGGTCATGGCGGCGAAGGACTCGCGGGCGAACGAGTCGAGCGTCTTGTACCGTCCGCCGTCCTGCACCACGATGAGGCGCGCGTTGGTCCAATCCACCTTCTGGTCGAGCGTGATCGCTGTCTTCGACGCCTCGAACGGCTCAACCGGCTTGCGACAGGCGGGGATGAACACGCACAGCCCGATCAGCAGCACGGGCAGCGCCGCGCCTTTCATCCGCCGGAGCAGGGCGGGCTTGACGTAGAACGCGAAGAGGCAGCCGAGGGTGACGATGATCCAGCCGATGTTCATCGGCCAGATGCCGATCTGGTTGCCGACGCCAAGGACCGTGTACTCCCAGTGATTCTGGAAATCGAAGCCGCTCTGGAACAACGTCCAGTGGCCGATCGCCAGCGTCTGGTTCGTGGACACGGTCGCGGCCCGTGGCGCGGCGTCGCCGGTCTGCACGTAGACATCGCTGCGGTACGACTCGATGCCACGCTGGCCGGGGAAATACGTCGCGCTGACCCGGCTGGCGGCGATGGTGGCCCCCAGGTTGTGCCGCGCGCGTGTATACAGCACCTCCCACGCCGACCGGCCGTCCGGCGCCTGGATCGTGATCGGATGCGCGTTCACCTCCACGTACGAGCTGAACGGGCACCATTGCGTATCGGTCCAGCCGGCGTAATCGCCGGTCCCCGTGATTTGCAGACGGAGGGCCGACGCCGCCCGCGGCGAGATGCCTTGCTGGCGCGTCTCGCGCACCTCCAGGGTCGGCAGCATACGCGACTTGCCATCCGGCGACTTGTGCGGCTGCAGTTCGACGACGTACGGCACATAGCCGGTGATGCGGATCGTGAAGGGCAGCCCTTCCGCCGGCACGTCAATCGGCATGCGCCACGGCTCGAACCAGCCGGTCGGGATGCTCAAGCCGAGCAATTTGATCGCCGGGCGCGTGCGGTACGAGGGGATTTCCGTGCCGCGTGCATCCCTCAGCACGCCCTCGTCCGGCAGGTAGCGCTCGCGATGAATCGGCAGCCGCGCGATGACGGCGGTGGTCGCGGCTCCCGTGGTCAGGTTCCGCAGGTGCAGCACGGGCGTTTCATCGTCGTAGAAGCCGTTCTGGGCGGCATACGTCGCCAGGTGCGCGCTCAGCGTCTCGGTGAGCGGCTGCCAGTCGTCAGCACCGGCTCCCACCGCGACGACGCGCGGGGGCGCGTCGCCGACGTGCACGTGGAGCTTCGCCGCGGCGACGGGCTGCACGCCGTCGGGTGTCGTCTCGACCACGTGGATCGTGATGGGGTCCGTGCCCGTCGCCAGCGTGCTCGACCATGTCGCACCGGTGGACGCGCGAAACTGATCGATGATGGCGCTGCGTCCGCCGATGGTGGCGCGAATCTGGATCGCCGGGGCGCGCAGCAGGACTTCGCCCTCGATCTTCGTCCCGAAGTAGGCCCACGCCCCGCCGACGAGCAGCAGGAGGCCCAGGTGCGCGACCAGCGCGCCGGCGTTGATCCAGCGCCAGTGCATGCGGCAGAACGTGGCGGCCGCAAGCGACAGCGTGAACAGCGCGACCAGCAGGGCGAACAGCCAGTGTCGGAATGCCTGCATCTCCGTGACTTCCAGCGCCCAGCGAACCGGCGCGTAGGCCGACACGACCGAACTGTAGATGAGAATCAGGCTCAGCAGCGCGACACCCAGCCAGATGCTCGACAACAAGCGCACAAGCGGATGGCGGCGCGGAGGCTGCGTGGGTGCCGGCGCGACTTGGACATTCATAGGCACTTCCCGACGGATTCTCGGGCCTCGGCTCAGGCTCGCGTGGCGGACACTGTACCGAATCGACACTAGGCTGGCGACGCGGCCCCGGCAACTTTTGATAACCGCTACCGGCTCCGCCGGGGCCGCTCATGCAGGACCACTCTGCCCGGGCGTCTCATCGGGCGGCAGTTCCAGAACCACCTCCGTGGCCCGCGTGTCGCGCGCCAGGGACGGCTCCGCGGGCGCGGCCGCGGCAGGCAGCGTCACGGTGAAGCTTGAACCAGCCCCGGGCCGCGTGACCAGCCAGATCCGCCCGCCGGCCTGCTCGACCACCTCCCGCACGATCGTCAGGCCCAGGCCGGTGCCGGGGATGCCGGCCGCGAGCGCGTTCGGCCCGCGCCGGAAGGCGTCGAAGACCGGCTCTTCACCGAGCGTCCCCCCCTGGGCGCGCAGCAATTGCGGGTCAAAACCCATCCCCGAATCGCTGACGTGAATCGCTACCGACTCGGCCGACCCGGTCGACGGTCGAGCGGTCACCGCCACGCGCACGCGCCCCGGGCCGGGCGTGTACTTGATGGCATTCTCGATCAGGTTGCCGATGCAGTCGCGGAAATCCTGTGGGTCGAGGCGGACGTGCAGCTCCCGGTCACGCGGCGTCCAGCACGTCAGGTCGATCCCCTTCGGTTGGGCCAGCGGTCGAAACTGGCGGCACAGGTCGGTCACCGCCTGCACCACATCCACGCGGCTCGCGCGCTGCTGGCGCGGGTCGGCCTGCTGCACGCGGGCCAGCGTCAGCAGCTCCGTGACCTGCGCAAGGCCCTCGGCCGCCCGGCGGGCGATCTTCTCACAGGTAGCGCGAATGCCGGCCTCATCGGTGACGATCCCATCGCGCACCAGGTCGGCCAGCGTCTGGGCGATCGCCAGCGGGTTCTTAAGCTGGTGAGTCGCGGTCTGCATGAAGCGGGCGCGGCGTTGCTGGAGGTCCTCAAGCGCCTGTCGCGAGCGCTCCAGGGCCGTGTTTGCGGCGTGCAGCAGGGCATCATTGCGATCCAGCAGCTCGGCGATCCGCAGCGTGAAATACAGCGTGCCGAGCACGCCGAACGCCACGACGCCCAGCATGACCAGCACGAAACCCGCCGCGCGATGCAAGCCGGTCGTCCCCAGCAGCGGCAGGAACGCGTAGTGCGGCAGCACGCCGCTCCACTCGCCGAGTGCGACGGCCGCGTACAGCAGCAGCGCCCAGCAGCTCTGCAGCAGGGCCTGCCAACCGGTGAGCAGCAGGCCGCTGATCGCGACGTGGAACAGGTAGAACACAGCCATCGGATTCTCGACGCCGCCGGCGAAATGCAGGATCGTGCTGAGCAAGAGGAGGTCGACGGCAATCTGCGCGTTGGCGAAGCGCTGCCCGCTGCGCACCGCCTGTGCGTGCGGCCGATCCTCGTCGTGCAGCCCGCGCCGCAACAGCCGGAACACCAGCCCCCAGACCACGTTGATCCCGGCCACGGCCAGCACGGCCGCCCACAGCGGCCAGGGACGCTGGGCGTTCGGCGTGGACACGCGCTCGAGCAAGAGCAAGGCAAGCGCGCCCACGACGAACACCCAGCGCAGCCGCACGAACCAGTTCAGCCGCATGAGCACGACGAGAGCTCCGGCCCGGTGTGGCTCATGCGGCGCGGGCGTCCGGATCGCGAGCAGTTCGATGGCTTCGCTGGGCATGAAGTATCAGGATAACGCAGCTACGGGCGCGGCGCGCGCAACTTCGGCGGCCCGTAGCGTAGCACGCGCACCACCGGCCGGCAAACGCGACCCGCCCGGATGACGCTGGCGCCCGGTTCGCGTTAGAATGCCCGCCTGATTTCAACCCGCAGGAGGAACGATCAGTGACCATGCAAGCGAACCTGTCCGCGATCGCGGGCCTGCAACCCGCCGCCGTGTGGCGTCATTTTGCCGAGCTGGCTTCCGTGCCGCGCCCCTCCAAGCGCGAGGAGCAGATCCGGGCGCATGTGCGGCGCTTCGCGAGCGAGCGCGGCTTCCCCATGCGCGAGGATGCGGTCGGCAACATCGTGTTCGACGTCCCGGCGACACCCGGCCACGAGCATGCGCCGCCGGTCGTGCTCCAGGGCCATGTCGACATGGTCTGTGAGAAAAACGCCCACATCGAGCACGACTTCGACCGCGATCCGATCCGCCTGGTGCAGGACCGCTACGGCCCGGCGCAGGAGCCGATCATTCGCGCCGCTGGTACGACGCTGGGGGCCGACAACGGCATCGGCCTGGCGCTGGCCCTGGCCGCCGCCACGACGCCGGACATTGTCCATCCCCCGCTCGAAATCCTCTGCACGATCGACGAGGAGATGGGCATGACCGGCGCGAAGGCGCTGGCGCCCGACTTCTTCCGCGGCCGGCGTATGCTCAATCTCGATTCCGAAGAGGACGACGCCCTGTACATCGGCTGCGCGGGTGGCTGCGACACGACCATCACGCTCGACCTGAAGGCGGCCGAGCCGGCGGGCAAGTTCGGCGTCTGGCGCGTCACGGTCACCGGCCTGCGCGGCGGCCACTCCGGCGTCGATATCCACCAGAACCGTGCCAACGCCATCAAGCTGCTGGTGCAGACGCTCAGTGGCGTCGAAGATGGGCGGCTGCGCGTCGCGGCGCTGCATGGCGGGACCAAACGCAACGTCATCCCGCGCGAGGCCTCCGCCCTCGTGATCGGCGCGGCCAACCTCGGTGCCAAGCTCAGCGCGGCGGGCGACCAGGTGCATGCCACGGCCGTCCGGGCCGGAGGCGAGGCCGGCTGCACGATCACGGTGGAGAAGGCGCTGGCGAGCGACGTTACGCTCGCCGCCACGCCGAAGGATACGCGGCGCCTGCTCACGCTATTGACCGCGCTGCCGCACGGCGTGCTGGCGGTGGTGCCGGAGATTCCCGGGCTGGTGCAGACGTCGAACGGCGCGACCACCGTTGAATGCCATGTCCATAACGGTGGGCTGCGATTCATCCTGGGGTGCCTGTCGCGCAGCTCTTCGTCGGTTCAACTGCATGCGACTGCCCGCCAGCTGGCGGCCATCGGCGAACTGGCCGGGGCGGAAGTCGTGTCGCACAATTCCTATCCCGGCTGGCAGCCGAATGTGAATTCGCCGCTGCTGGCAACCTGCCGCGGCATCTACGAGCGTCTGTTTGGCAACCCGCCGAAGGTGGCGGCGATTCACGCGGGCCTGGAGTGCGGCATCATCGGGGAGCGCATCGGCGTGGGGCAGATGGACATGATCTCGCTGGGGCCGCACATTGAAGGCGCCCACAGCCCCGACGAACGCGTCTACATTGCCAGCGTGGACAAGTCCTGGCGGTTCCTGACGGCGATCCTGGCGGAACTGGCGAAGGGCTAGTGCGAACAGTGGTGAACGAGCCGCCACGCTCAGATTCTGCGTTGGCGGTGCATTGTGCCACTGCTCTTGAGCAGTGCGTAGTGTGGACGCCACTGCTCGAGGGCAGTGGCACGCGTGCAGGTCACCGGCGCAGCGTGGGAGCGTGTGCATGTTTGGAATGACCGCGTTTGTCTGCCTGGCGGTTGCGGGGCTGGTCGTCGCGGGGTTCGCCCAGGCGGGCCGGAAGCGGACGCATCCGTTTTCGGTTTACGACCTGCTGGCGATGGAGCGCATCAGCGACCTGCAGGCTTCGCCCGATGGCCGCTGGCTGGCGTTCGTCGTGCGTGTCACGGATCTCGAAGCCAACAAGGGCCGCACGGACATTTGGCTCATGGCTGCAGATGGCTCCGGCCTGCGCCGCCTGACGACGCACCCGGCCGGCAGCAGCAGCCCGCGCTGGGCGTCCGATAGCCGTACGCTCTACTTCCTCTCGTCGCGTTCGGACTCCGGGCAGGTCTGGCGGCTCATGATCGACGGCGGCGAGGCCGAGCAGGTGACGAAGCTCCCGCTCGACGTGGAGTGCTTTGCACTGTCGCCGAACAATCGCTACCTCGCGCTCGCCATCGAGGTATTCCCCGACGCCCGCAAGCTCGCTGACACACGCCGACGCCTCGACGCGCTGAAAGAGAAAAAGGCTTCCGGCCGCGTCTACGAGCGCCTCTTCGTCCGCCACTGGGACACGTGGAAGGATGGTCGTCGATCGCATTTGTGGGTGATGCCCACCGCCGACGGCAAGCCTGTTGATGTGATGCGGGGCATGGATGCAGACGCGCCGGCCAAGCCTTTCGGCGGCGCGGAGGAGTTCACGTTCACGCCGGACAGCAAGGCGCTCGTATTCGCCGCGCGGGATGTCGGCCGCAAGGAAGCGTGGTCCACGCACTTCGACCTGTTCATCGCGCCGCTCGACGGTTCGCGCCGGCCGCGCGTGCTCGTTGATGGCCAGGGTGCGACCGTCAGCCAGCCGACGTTTTCGCCGGACGGCAAGACGCTGGCCTATCTCGCCATGGTTCGGCCCGGCTTTGAGGCCGACCGTTTCCGGATTGTCCTGCAGCGCTGGCGGACCGGCCCGCGGCGCGTGCTTACGGAGCGCTGGGACCGTTCGCCGGGCAAAATCGTCTGGTCGCCGGATTCGAAGACGATCTACACGGTCGCCGATCATCTCGGGCAGCATCCGTTGTTCGCGGTGAGCGCGGCGACGGGCAAGGTGCGGACGGTGGTCGCCGAGGGCAAGGTGACCGAGATCGCGCCGGCGGGTGACCGGTTGGTGTACGGTCTGTGCCACCACCGCAGCCCGGTGGAGTTGTACTCAGTCGGCGTCCGTGGCGGCCGCTCGCGCGCCCTGACGCGCATCAATGCCGCCAAGGTCGCTGCGGTGCGTATGGGCACCGCGGAGCAATTCACGTTCACCGGCTGGAATGATGAAACGGTGTACGCCCACGTCGTGAAGCCGGCAGACTTCAACCCACGGAAGAAGTACCCCGTCGCGTTCCTCGTGCACGGCGGGCCGCAGGGCTCGTTCGGCAATGATTTCCACTATCGCTGGAACCCGCAGGTGTACGCCGGCGCGGGCTACGCCGTGGTCATGGTGGATTTTCACGGCTCGACCGGCTACGGGCAGGCGTTCACCGACGCGATCCGCGATCACTGGGGCGATCGGCCGCTGGAGGATCTGCAGAAGGGTCTGGCAGCGGCCCTCGCACGGTACAAGTGGCTCGATGGGCGGCGCGTGGCGGCGTTGGGTGCGTCGTACGGCGGCTACATGATCAACTGGATGCACGGCAACTGGCGCGGCCGGTTCCGCTGTTTCGTCTGCCACGACGGCAATCTCGACGAGCGCATGGCGTATTACGAGACCGAGGAGTTGTGGTTCCCCGAATGGGAGCGCGGCGGCACGCCGTGGGGGCGGCCGGAAGCGTACGCCCGGCACAACCCGGCGGACCACGTGCACAAGTGGCGGACGCCGACGCTGGTGATTCACGGCGGCAACGATTTCCGCGTGGTGGACACGCAGGGCCTGGCGACGTTCACCGCCCTGCAACGCCGCGGCATCCCGAGCCGCCTGCTCTATTTCCCGAACGAGAACCACTGGGTGCTGAAGCCGGCGAACAGCATCCAGTGGCACGAAGAGGTCATCGGCTGGCTTGATCGCTGGACAAAGAAGCGGCGATAGGCCCAGCGCCGGCCCCGGTGAACCCGCCTCTCCTGCACGACATGGGCCGATTGCGATCACAACTCGACGTCTTCAAGCCCGCCGCGCCGGCACGCGTGCATCTGCTGCTGGCGGCGATGCTGTGGTCGGTCGTCGGGGCGCTGCTCGCGTTTTTCGGCGGTCGCTGGCTACTCGCGTCCAGCGCGCCATATGGCGCGCTACTGCTCCTGCCGGCGGTCGTGATCGGCCTCCTCAAGGCTCGCTTCGTTCTTGACCGCACCGCCGCCCGCATCGTGACCCGCATTCGGGCGCGTGGCGACGGCCGTTGCGTAGGTGGCTTTCTCTCACTTCCCACCTGGGGATTCGTCGCGCTGATGAGCCTGTTCGGGTACCTGCTGCGCCACAGCCACGTGCCGCGGATGATCGTGGGTTTCATCTACGTCGCCATCGGCGTGGCCTTGCTGGTCGCGTCACGCCGCATCTGGCGTGTCACCGCCGGCTGACAGCGGCATATCGGGAGCGCTTGCGGGGCGGCGTCTCCGTATATTCATGCCTGCGTGAACACTGCCGCGGCGGCGGTGGCGCTGTCAGTTTGGCAGGGCGCACGCCACGGTGGGGCGTAAGCCGATTGCCATAACCCACCATCGCAGAATGGCTTGCAGCGAAACCGGGCCTACCCAACTTGTGGTATCGACCTTGCTTCCGGCGACATACGGATAGTCTGCGCCTGGCGATGATGCCGGCGCTCTCTCTGTAGGGAGATTGAGATGTCGAAGATCATCGGTATCGACCTCGGCACGACGAACTCGGTGGTCGCCATCATGGAAGGTGGCCAGCCCAAGGTGCTGATCAATGACTCCGGCTCGCGGCTGACGCCGTCGGTTGTCGGGTTTACGGATAAGGGTGAACGGCTGGTCGGGCAGCGGGCTCGCAATCAGCAGGTCACGAACCCGATCAACACTGTTTTCTCCATCAAGCGCTTCATGGGCCGGCGGCACCGCGAGGTGTCCAGCGAAGAGAAGACGGTGCCCTATACGATCGTCGGTGGGCCGGACGAGCTGGTGCGCGTGAAGATCGGCGACAAGGAATACGCGCCGCCGGAAATCTCGGCCATGGTCCTCCGCGATCTGAAGGCCACCGCCGAGCGCTACCTCGGCGAGACGGTGGATCGCGCGGTGATCACCGTGCCGGCGTATTTCAACGATTCGCAGCGCCAGGCGACCAAGGAGGCCGGGCAGATCGCCGGCCTGAAGGTCGAGCGCATCATCAACGAGCCGACCGCCGCGGCCCTGGCGTACGGCCTGGAGAAGAAGGCCAACGAGAAGATCGCAGTCTTCGACCTGGGCGGCGGTACGTTCGACATTTCGATCCTCGACGTCGGCGAAAACGTCTTCGAAGTGCTCAGCACGAACGGCGATACGCACTTGGGCGGCGATGACTTCGACAAGGTGCTCATCGACTACCTCGCCGAGGAGTTCCGGCGGAAGGAAGGCATCGACCTGCGCAACGACCCGATGGCCCTCCAGCGGCTGAAGGAAGCTGCCGAGCGGGCGAAGTGCGAGCTCTCCGGCAGCATGGAGACGACGATCAACCTGCCGTACATCACGGCGGACGCGAGCGGGCCGAAGCACCTGCAGATGACGCTGACGCGCGCGAAGTTCGAGCAGCTCGTGGAGCACCTGGTCGAGCGGTGCCGCGGGCCGGTCGTGCAGGCGCTGAAGGACGCGAAGCTCTCGCCGAAGGACATCGATGAGGTCGTGCTCGTCGGCGGGTCGATCCGCATCCCGATGGTGCAGCGGTTGGTGAAGGAGATCTTCGGCAAGGAGCCGAACCGCAGCATCAACCCGGATGAGGTCGTCGCGGTCGGCGCGGCCATCCAGGGCGCCGTCCTCAGCGGTGAAAAGTCGGACATCGTCCTGCTCGACGTGACGCCGCTGTCGCTGGGCGTCGAGACGCTCGGCGGCGTGATGACCGTGCTGATCCCGCGCAACACGACGATCCCGACGAGCAAGAAGGAGATTTTCTCCACCGCGGCCGACAACCAGCCGGCGGTGGACATCCACGTGCTGCAGGGCGAGCGCAAGATGGCGGACGCGAACCGAACGCTGGGGCGGTTCCAGCTCACGGGCCTGCCGCCGGCGCCGCGCGGCCTGCCGCAAATCGAAGTCACGTTCGACATCGACGCGAACGGCATTCTGAACGTGTCGGCGAAGGACCTCGGCACGGGCAAGGAGCAGTCCATCGAGATCAAGTCGTCGTCGGGCCTGAGCGATGACGAGATTCAGCGGATGGTGAAGGACGCCGAGTCGCACGCGAGCGAGGACGAGGCCAAGAAGAAGCTCATCGACCTGCGCAACCAGGCGGACCAGCTCGTGTACTCGACGGAGAAGACGTTGAAGGAGCACGGCGACAAGGTCGATGCCGGCACGCGCGGCGAGATCGAGCAGGCCGTGAATCGGTTGAAGGACGTGCAGAAGGGCGAAGACGCCGGCGTGATCCAGAAGGCGATGGAAGAGGTCACGGCCAAGTCGCACAAGCTGGCGGAGGCGGTCTACAAGTCAACCGGCGCGAAAGCCGCCGCGGGCGCCGCCGGCCCCGCCGCCGGCCCGCCCCCTCCGGGCGCAGAAGGCAAACCCGGCGGGAAGGATGACGACGTGATCGACGCGGAATTCGAAGTCAAAAAGTAGCCGCCACCGAGCTGATATCGTTCAACGAGTCCTAAGTGGCCGACCGCCGAGTCGGCCGTCGATCAGCCGACCAGAGTGGAGTCCGACCTCGGGGCGGCTCAAGTACTTAATCGGGACGCGAGCCCGCGGGAGTGCGCAGCGCAACATGCCCACGTATGAATACTTATGCCCCAAGTGCGGTCACGTCTTCGAGGAGTCCCTGGTAAAGATCGGCGACGACTCGCCGAGGCCGTGCCCCAACTGCCAATACGCGAAGGCTGCACGCAAGCCCTCGACGTTCTCGGCCGGCCATTCGCAGCCGAAAGCCTCAGGCTGCACGCCGCGCCGCGGCTGAGGCCTGCGCCGCTAAGCCCTGGTCGAGGGCGGCACAATCGAAGATGTCGCTGCGCGTACCCCCCGGCTGTTGCGGATCAGCACCGCGGGCTGCGGACGGCGCGCGGCAGTTTCTAACCGACCGCTGTGATGGTGTGTGCCTTGGCGGCCGCTGCCGCCCTTGCGAAATTGGGACCCGCCCGTTCTCCTACCGCCTTGGAGGTGCCGAATGCGCTCATTTCCGCAGACAACCATGCTATGGACGGCCTTGGCGGTGACGGCTCTGGCTCAGCAACCCGAACGCGACTATGTCGCCGAGGCCGAGGCGGCGTACATCGCGGGTGAATATGCGCAGGCAGCGGCCCTGTTCGAAACGGCGATCCTGGCTGGCCAGCTCTCCGCGCCCGTCCTATACAACACCGCCTGCTGCTACGCCCTCACCGCCCGCGTCGACCGCGCATTCGAATGTCTCGACCGGGCCATCGCCGCCGGCTGGCGCGACGTTGAGCATGTGCAGAACGACGCCGACCTGCGATCCCTCCACGACGACGCGCGCTGGGCGGAGGTCCTGAAGAAATGCACCGCCGCGCGCGAGCGTTTCCGCCGGTCACTGAAGAAACCGGAACTGTACGACGAGCTCATGCGCCGCATGCAGGCCGACCAGCGCGTACGGCAGGGGCCCGCCACCGATCCGACGGAGATGCGCAAGATCGATGACGACAACACGGCGTGGCTCAAGCGCGTGGTCGCCGACCATGGCTGGCCGACCATCAGCCTGGTCGGGGAGGAAGGCGAACTGGCCGCGTTCCTGCTCATCCAGCACGCGGGGCCGAAGCAGGAACTCGAGTTTCAGAAAAAGTGCCTGGACTTGATGAAGACCGCGTTGGAGAAGAAGGACGTGCGCCCAACCAGCGTCGCCTACCTCACCGACCGCGTGCTCATGTACGAAGGCAAGCCGCAAATCTACGGCACGCAATTTGTGCTCAAGGATGGCACGTATCAGCCCTACGCGATCGAGGACGAAGAGCACGTCGACGCCCGCCGGGCAGCGCTCGGCCTGCCGCCCATGACGGAAACCAAAGCGCAGATGCGCGCCCTGTCACCGACCCCGACCCAACCGGCATCCCAGCCCGCCACGCAGCCGGCGTCGCAGCCCGCCAGTCAGCCGAAGTAATCGCGGACGCGGCGCGTGCTGTGACGCGCGCCAGTGTGTAGGTCGATTCCTACGCGCGAATGCAGGTCGCGCCTATGGAAACGCACACGGTGGCCTGCTACCGTGCGCGCTAGACACATCGGTTTCGTTGCCAAGCGGAGAGCGGTGGGGGCGGGCGCGGCACGAGCTGTCGCCCGCTTCCCTCGCGTGACAGGCTGCGGCACATGGCGGTGATGATCCAGATGATCGTGGCGAGGTCCGTTCGAACCAGGCATGGAGGACGAAACATGCGAACCAGAATCCTGTTGGCTTGTGTCCTGACCAGCGCAATGGTGGCAACGGCGGCTGCGCAGGAGCTGACGCCGCTCGAACAACTCGGCAAGTTCTTGTTGTTTGACAACCAGTTGTCGACGCCGCACGGGCAGTCGTGCGCGGCTTGCCATGCGCCGGAGGTGGGTTACACCGGACCGCACAGCACGATCAATGCACACGGCGCCGTGTATCCGGGTGCCGTGCACACGCGCTTCGGCAACCGGAAACCCCCGACGGCGGCGTACGGCGGCGACAGCCCCGTGATG
Source organism: Phycisphaerae bacterium (assembly GCA_017999985.1). Classification (NCBI taxonomy): domain Bacteria; kingdom Pseudomonadati; phylum Planctomycetota; class Phycisphaerae; species Phycisphaerae bacterium. The sequence continues at coordinate 57,297 of JAGNKU010000002.1, forward strand.
TACTACGACCAGGATGAGGGGCTCTGGGTGGGCGGCATGTTTTGGGATGGGCGCGCCACGGGCTGGACGCTGGGTGACCCGCTCGCGGAACAGGCGATGGGCCCGTTCCTGAATCCACTGGAGCAGAACAACCCCAACGCCAAGCTGGTCTGCACCAAGGTTGCCCAATCGAGCTACGCCGGCCTGTTCGAGGAAGTGTGGGGGCCGGGGTCGCTCGACCCGGTGAAGGACGTGGCGGGCACGTATGAGCGGATCGCCCGTTCCGTCGCCGCGTTTGAGAGATCCGCCGAGGTTAACCCGTTTACCTCGAAGTTCGACTATTACCTGAAGGGCGAGGCGGAACTCACGGAGCAGGAAGCCTGGGGCCTGGAGCTGTTCAACACAACGGGCAAGTGTGCGCTCTGCCACCTCAGTGATGGCCCGGCACCCTTGTTCACCGACTTCACGTATGACAACCTCGGCGTTCCGCGCAACGGCGAGAATCCGTTCTATACCATGCCGCGGCGCTGGAACCCCGACGGCTGGCTGTGGGTGGACATGGGCCTGGGCGGGTTCCTCGAAGCGGCCGGCTATCCGCCGGAGATGTTCGAACCCGAGCTCGGCAAGCACAAGGTGCCGACGCTCCGCAACGTCGACCTGCGGCCCTACCCTGACTTCGTGAAGGCGTTCGGGCACAACGGCTACTTCAAGTCGCTCGAAGAGATCGTGCACTTCTACAATACGCGTGACGTCGAGCCCTGGCCGGAGCCGGAAGTGCCGATGAACGTCAATAGCGACGAGCTCGGCAACCTCGGACTGACGCAGGACGAAGAGGCCGCGATCGTCGCGTTCATGCGGACCCTCTCGGACGGGTATGTGGAGACACGCCTGGCAGAATGACGCCTGGCACGCTCCGCGGGGTGGCAGCCAACCGGCTGTCTGGCGCGTGGATCGTGTATCGACGGGGTGCGTAGCGGCGGCGGTGAGTCGGCGCCTTGGGCGCCGCGAACCGTCGCCGCCCGTTTTGCCGCGCGAAAAAAGTCCTGTCGCACAGCGGGGCCCGCTGGTTGTCTGCGGGCCGCGCCAGCAGGTCGGGACATGCCGTGTACGCCATGCGCCGGCGACCGTTTCGTGCCGGCCGGGTTCATGCTAAAGTCTCCATAGCGAGGCCGCGATGTACCTGTTGGCGCTGTTGCGCTTTGAGACCCCCGGCTATCTCGCCCTGCTGGCGGTGCTGCCGCTGCTGGTCGTGTGGTCGTATCGTTCGCTGGCCGGGCTGGGGCCGGTGCGCCGCGTGCTGGCGATTGTCGCCCGCTGCGTGGTGGTGGTGGTCATGGTGCTGGCGCTGGCCGGCGCCCAGCGCACGCAACGCATCGACGACCTCTCCGTCATCTTCCTCGTTGATCGGTCCAAGAGCATCCCGCCCGACCTGCAACGCCGGGCGTTTGAGTACCTGCAGCAGGTGGGCGCGAAACGCGCGGGTGACGACCGCATCGGCGTGATTGCGTTCGACGGGTCGGCCGATGTCGAGCAGTTGCCGATGGCCGCGTTCGCCGTGGATACCCCCGGCGCACCCGTAGATCCGGACCAGACGAACTTGGCCGCCGCGGCGCGCATGGCCTTGGCGCTGCTCCCCTCGGACACCGCCGGCCGGCTGGTGCTGATCACCGATGGCAACGAGAACGCGGGCGACGTGCTGGCCGAGGTGGGCCGGCTGGCGGCCACAGGCATTCCGATCGACGTGTTGCCGATCTACTACGATCATACCCACGAGGTCGTCTTCGAAAGCCTCAAGGCACCGCCCACCGCGACCGCCGAGGAGACGATCAACCTGCAGATGGTGCTGCGCGCCCAGCAGCCGACCGCCGGCAAGGTGCTCCTGTGGCACAACGAGACGCTCGTCGATCTCAACGGCCCCGCAGCCGGCACGGGCTACCCGGTGGAATTGACGGCGGGGCCAAACCGGCTGGCGATTCCCGTGCCACTGCGGGTGGCGGGCGCGCATCGCTTCCGCGCGCAGTTCGTGCCGGACGTCGCGGAGGCCGACGCGATTGAGGACAACAACACCGGCCAGGCCTTCACGGTCGTATCGGGGCAGGGCAAGATCCTGATCCTGACGACCACGAAGGACCTGAGCAGCGCCCAGCCTTCGGCCGAGATACTGCAGCGCGCCCTGGAGTCGGAAAAGCTGGTCTGCGACATCGCGGTGGCCGGCCAGAGCGTGCTCGACCAGGTGCGGCTGCTGGAGTATTCGGCCGTAATTCTGTCAAACGTGCCGGCCGGCGACCTGCGGGACGATGAGAAGACCGCGCTGGCGGTGTACGTACGCGACCTGGGCGGCGGCCTCGTGATGGTGGGTGGCGACGATTCCTTCGGGGCCGGCGGCTGGCTGGGCAGCGCGGTCGAAGAGGTCATGCCCGTCAGCTTCGACATCAAGCACAAGCGGCAGTTCCTGAAAGGCGCGCTGGTGCTGGTGATGCACGCCTGCGAGATCGAACAGGGCAACTACATCGGCGAGCGCTGCGCGATCGAATCGGTGAAGACGCTCAGCAGCCGCGACCTGGTCGGCGTGCTGGCGTGGCAGTGGCTGGGCGATCAGCAGGGTCACTGGGCGGTGCCGCTGCAGGAGGTCGGGGCGCGGACGCCGGTGATCAACGCCATCAAGAAAATGAGCATGGGCGACCTGCCCGACCTTGACGCGGTCATGCGGCCCGGCGTGGAGGCCCTGCTGGGGCGCAGGGACGTCGGCCCGAAGCACATGATCGTCATCTCCGACTTTGACCCGTCGGCGCCGCGCGACGACCTGCTGAAGGCGATGAAGGACAACGGCATCACCTGCTCGACGGTGGCCATCGGCTATGGCGGGCACTTCGTCGACGACGCCAAGGCGGACGGAATCGCGCGGGCGACCGGCGGGCGCTTCTACCGCGCCAATGACTTCAGCAAGCTCCCACAGATCTTCATCAAGGAGTCACGCGAAGTCCGGCGTTCGCTGGTGCAGGAGACGCCCTTTCAGCCGCAACTGGTGAACCCGCTGTCGCCGGTGGTGCCAGGGCTGGCGGGGGATGGCGTGCCGGAACTGGGCGGGTTCGTGCTGACGACGGCCAAGCCGCTGGCGGACGTGCCGCTGGTGCGCAAGGCGGAGGAAGGCAGCGACCCGGTGCTGGCGCACTGGCAGGTGGGACTGGGCAAGACCGTCGCGTTCACGAGCGGCCTGTGGGCCCAGTGGGGGGCGAACTGGGCCGAATGGCCGAAGTTCAGCAAGTTCTGGGCGCAGGTGGCGCGCTGGACGTCGCGGCAGTCCGAGGCGGCGGCGTTCGACGTCACCACGACCGTGCATGGCGGCAAGGCGCGACTGCGGATTGACGCCCTCGACAAGAACGCGGACGCGATCAACTTCATGGAAGTCGCGGGCAGCCTGGTGGACCCGGGGCAGCGGGCCCAGCCCCTGCGGCTCGTGCAGACCGGGCCGGGACGGTACGAGGCGGAGTTCGATGCCCGTGATCGGGGCAACTACATCGTCAACCTGGCGTACCGGATCGGACAGGGCGCGCAGACGCAAAGCGGCTCACTGCGTACGGGCGTCTCGGTGGCCTATTCGCCGGAATACAGCCGGTTGCAGCCCAACCTCGCGCTGCTGGACGAGATTCGCACACGCACGAAGGGTCGCCAGCTCGGCGTGGAGGACGCCGCGACCGTTTTCGACCGGGCGGGGCTGACGCGGACGGAGGCGCGCCACGCGCTCTGGGAGACACTCGTCCAGTGGATGCTGGTCCTGTTCATTCTGGATGTCGCCATCCGGCGGATCGCCATCAACCCGCTGGAGGTTTACCGCCACGCGCGGCGGTTCCTGGCGGAGCTGGCGGGCCGGGGGCGCCCGGCGAGCGAGGCGGCGGCCGTGCTCTCGACGTTAAAGGGGGCGCGGGACCGCGTGCGCGAGGAGCAGCGCGCGACACAGGCCGGCGCGGAAGGCGGCGGCCCGGCGCCCGGCACGCGCTACGAGGCGCGCACCCCGGATACCAAGGCCACGGAGGATCTGAGCCGCGCGCTGGGCGGGGCCACCCAGCAGGATGCCCCGGTCGTGGCGCGTCCCACGGGCAGGAAACCCGCCGTTTCGGAGGGTGAATACACGTCCCGGCTGCTGAAGGCGAAACGGCGGGCCCGCGAGGACATGGACAAGCGGGACGATCAGGGGTAGGGTGCGGAGCTTTTCCGGCGAGGCCGGCTCGGTCAGCAGGGGGCGGGCGCCGCCAGCCCCGAGGCGTTGGGATTTTGTGTCCGACGAGGTACGGTGTTTATGCCTGTCTCGGAATTGTTGGAATTGGCCCGCTCGGGCGGCTACGACCGTTTCGAGAGCCGCTGTCTGGAGTTGCTGGAGAGCGGCACGCTGACGCTGGGGCAGCTTGTCGGGCCGTTCGAGGAACTGGAGCGGGCCGGCCAGGCGGAGCGGCTGGCAACGTTGACCCAGATGGTGCTGGAGAACGCGGACGCGACGCGCGATCCGGCGGCCGCACTGGCTCTGGTGCGCGTCGCCCTGATCGCCGCGCCGAAGAACGACGACCTGCGCCGCACGACGATCGAGCTGTATCGCCGGCTCTATGGCCAAACGCCCGGGTTCGAGGTGGTGCTGGCGGCATCCGGCATCAACGGCGGGCGACCGGTGCGCAATGCGCTCAAGCTGCTCGACCTGTGTTTGTCGCTGCAGCCGGGGGACACGCTGATCAGCCGCATGGACGACCGCGTGGTCGAGGTGGCCGAAATCGATCGTGAAAAGGGCCTGTTCACGCTGCGGCGCGAGGGACGAACGACGACCGTCCCGGCGCCCGAGGTGACGCGCGAGTATGACCGCATCGCCCCCGACGACTTCCGCGTGCTGCGCCAGCTGCGACCGGAGCAGCTCACCAGCAAGATCGAGGACGACCCCGTGGGCGTGGTCATCGGGCTGATCCGTGCCCACGACGGACACATTGACGCTGATCTGCTGAAGCACGAACTCGTGCCGAAGTACATCGAGACACGCGACTGGTCGCGCTGGTGGACCAAGGCCCGCGGACTGCTGAAGCGTTCGCCCCACGTCGTCATCGAGGGCCGCGCACCGGTCATTCTGTCGTACTGCGCGGCAGGCCAGACGCACGAGGAGGAGACCTGGGACGCCCTGCAGGGCCAGAACGACCCCATCGAGTGGATGAGCACGATTGAGAGCTATCTGCGCGAAAAGGCGTCACGCCACGAACCGCCGGACGAGGCTTTCCTGCGCCGTTTCCACGAGCACGTGATCAAGTACATCGCGGCCGTGGAGAGCCGGCGACCGGCCGAGGCGTTGGCCGGTGCCCTGGTGGTGGAGCGACTCAGCGAGAAGGGGCTACCGAGTGACGACGCGTCGCGCGGGCGGGCGGTGGCCATGCTGCGGGCCGCGGCCGATCCGGGCTTGCTGCTGCGCGGCGTGGAGCACGAAGGACTGCGCGAGCGCGGGCTCGATGCACTGCGGGCCGCACGCCCCGACGACTGGGCGCAGTACGCCCTCGCCTGGCTGCCGACCGCGACCGCGGGGTTGCTCGACAAGATCGTGGCGGCGGCCGTGGCCGCCGGGCATGCCGACGTCGTGCAGACCTTCATCGACACGGGCCTGAGCAACCCGGTCGCGCACCACGAGCTGCTGTACTGGCTGTGGAAGGGGCCGAAGCAGAAAGACCAGTTGCGGTTGCCCAGCGATGACGAGTTGTTCCGTCTGATCCTCGACGAACTCAGCGCGCTGGGCCGCACCGTCACCGCGGCGCCGGAGGTGGTCAAGGCGTTCCGGCAGCGCATGAAAACGGCGCTGGCCATCCGCGACTACGACAAGGCGCGGCAATGCCTGCAGCGCGCCAGTGAAGCCGCCGCGATCACGCTGCGACGGCAGTTGCAGCGGCTGGAGGGCCTCGGCGAGAACGTCCCCGCCAAGCTGCTCGACCTGCTGCGCGACGTGCATCCGCAACTCTGGGTGGTGCAGCGCCAGCAGGTCGCGCCGTGGGAAGATCGCGAGACGCTCTGGTGCACCTCGGAGGGCCTCGCGCGCCGCACCGCCGAGCGCGACGAGATCGTCAACGTGAAGATGCCGGAGAATGCGAAGCGGATCGGCGAGGCGGCGTCGCATGGCGACCTGAGCGAGAATTCGGAGTACAAGTTCGCCCTCGAGGAGCGCGACCTGCTGCGTGCCCGCGTCGCCGCGATCAACGATGAGCTCTCACGCGCCCGCACGCTGACACCGCACGACGTGCCTCACGACCAGGTCGGCATCGGCTCGCGCGTCACGGTGCGCGCCGTCAGCGATGGACGCGAACGTGTCATGACGTTCCTGGGGCCGTTCGAGACGGATGTGGAGCGCGGCATCTACAGCTACCTCGCGCCGGTCTCGCAGAAGCTCATGGGCCGGCAGGTGGGGGACCGCGTCGTGGTCACCGCCGATGGCGCCGACACCGAGTGGGAACTCATCGGCCTGGCCAACGCACTCACGACCCATTGACGTGGGTCACGCGACTCAGCCGGCGTGCAGCCCGGTCCAGACCAGGTAGCCCGCGTACGCTGACAGCAACAGGAACCCCTCCCAGCGCGTCACGCAGCGCCCCGTGCCGGCCACGATGTAGAACAACACGCCGGCGGCCATCATCAGCGGACCATCCCACCAGAGCACCGCGGCGCTGACCGGCAGCGGCTGGATCAGCGCCGCCAGTCCGGCGACGAAGAGCACGTTGAAAATGTTGCTGCCGACGACATTGCCGATCGCGATGTCGGGCTGCCGTTGGCGCGCGGCGGCGACGCTGGTCGCCAGTTCTGGCAGGCTTGTGCCGACGGCGACGATCGTGAGGCCGATGGCGCGCTCGCTCACCCCCAGCCACCGGGCGAGGCCGACGCCGCCGTCGACCATCAGCCGCGCCCCGCCGATGAGCGCCGCGATGCCGAGCACGACCAGCACGACGTTGTACCACGCGTGACGGGCGTACCCGGTGACCGGTACCGCCTCGACCTGGTGCACATACGTGGCCCGTCCGAGTCGATAGGTGGAATACGTGTAGATGATCAGCCCGAGCACGAAGCACGCTCCGACGGCCCGGCCGATTCCGTGCGTGGCCCACGCGACGGCCAGGAATGCGAGCGACGTGACAAGCATCGCCGGGCCATCGACGCGCAGCAGGTTGCCGGCCACCGTCAACGGCCGGAACGCGGCCGCGAGCCCGATGATGAGCAGGACATTGCAGATGTTGCTGCCGACGACGTTGCCCACGGCCAGGTCGGGGGCCCCCTGACCGGCCGCCAGAATCGTCACGGCGGCCTCGGGCGCGGAAGTCCCGAAGGCGACAACGGTCAGGCCGACCACGAGGGCCGACACGCCCAGGGCCCGCGCCAGGCGCGCCGCGCCGCGGATCAGGACCTCCCCGCCGATCGCCAGCACGACCACGCCGCTCACGAGTAACAGTGAATGAATCAGCCAGGACATCGACACCACACTCTCCGGGCCCGCGGCACGCCGACCCGCCTTGGCAGCGAGCGCACAGCATCGACGCGACCAGCGCGCTTGGCAAGCGCCCGGGCCGGGTTGCCGCGCCGGGGCATTGCGGTAGAATCCTCCCCGCCTGATCCTGGCGCGGTTGGCCGGCGCGCGCCCGCGCGCCGCCGCACGCGGCAATTCGCGAAGGAACGCAAGCCGTGGCTCTGATCCTGTCTGAAGCACACTCGTATGCTCCGCACATCTTCTGGGTCTGGCCGTTCGTGGCGATTCTGCTCGCCATCGCCATCCTGCCGCTCGTGCACCGCGCGGCTCACTGGTGGGAGCACAACCGCAACAAGTTGCTCATCGCGCTGGTGCTCGCGGCCATCACGCTCCTCTATTACGGCTTCCGTGGCCAAGGCGTGGTGAAGCACGAGAAGGAGCATGCCGCTAGCCAGCCAGTGACGGAGTCGATCACGTCCCAGCCGGAGAGCCTGCCCCACGCGGCGGCGCCCGCGCACGCGCGCACGGAGAGCGGCCTGCCGACCGTCGGAGCCGTGCTGCATCACGCCGTGCTCGCCGAGTACATCCCGTTCATCGTGCTGCTCTTCAGCCTGTACGTCATCGCGGGCGGCATCGTTGTACGCGGCGATATCCGGGCGACGCCGGCCGTCAACACCGCGATTCTCGCGACCGGCGGGCTGCTGGCGAGCCTGATCGGCACGACGGGCGCGGCGATGGTGCTGATCCGCTTCCTGCTGAAGACGAACTCGGAGCGGACGCGCAAGGTCCACACCGTCGTGTTCTTCATCTTCATCGTGGCCAACATCGGCGGCTCGCTGCTGCCGATCGGCGACCCGCCGCTGTTCCTCGGCTACTTGATGGGCGTTGATTTCTTCTGGACGCTGCGGCTGTGGAACGTGTGGCTCTTCATGCTGGCGCTGCTGCTGGTGATCTACTGGTGCTGGGATACGTGGGCCTACCAGCGCGAGCCGGCCGCGGCCCTCGCGCGCGACGAGACCCAGATCCAGCCGATGCACGTGGCCGGCCTGCTCAACATCGTCTGGCTGCTCGGCGTGGTCGTCGCCGTCGCCACCCTCGACCCCAGCAAACCGTTTCCCGGGACGAACTGGCACGCCTTCCCATACCTGCGCGAGATCGTGCAGCTCGCGATGGCGGGGCTGTCCATGCTGACGACGGCGAAGGCTCTGCGGCGGGAGAACCAGTTCAACTTCGTCGCGATCGGCGAAGTCGCGTGCCTGTTCATCGGCATCTTCATCACGATGCAAGTGCCGATTGAAATCCTGCAGACGAAGGGGCCGGAGCTGGGCCTGACCCAACCGTGGCAGTTCTTCTGGGCCAGCGGCGTCCTGAGCAGCTTCCTCGACAACGCCCCAACGTACGTCGTGTACTTTGCCACCGCCGGCACGCTGGCGCCGCCGGGCATGACGCTCATGCACGGGGTGCAGACGGCGACGGGCTCGATTCCGGTCGAACTGCTGATCGCAATCAGTTGCGGCGCAGTGTTCATGGGCGCGAACACCTACATCGGCAACGGCCCGAATTTCATGGTCAAGGCCATCGCCGAGCAGTCCGGCGTGAAGATGCCGAGCTTCTTCGGCTACATGGCCTACTCGTGCCTGATCCTGATTCCGCTGTTCGTGCTGGTAACGGTCATCTTCATGCGGCTGTAGAAGCAGGCACGAAGGCACGCAGGGGGGTGGAATGCGCCAAGCCCGCAGCCACGCTGGCGAAACAAAGTCATCGTTGCAGCGGCAGGGGGTGAATGGGTACCATGGAAATGAGGTCGCGACTCGCGATCAATCGGGCTGGACGATCAGCCCGTGGCGGCATTTCCAGGCCTCGGATACGTGGGAGACAAATCATGAGAGCGTTGCGTTGGCGATGGGTGCTGCTGGGCACCGGGCTGGCGGTCTTCGTCCTGGTCGGCGCGGCTTGCACGCCACCCGCCACGGATGACGCGAATGACCCGGCGGGCGACGACGCGAACAGCCCGCCGGCGAGCCTGGCGGAGATCCTGGGCGTCGATGCGGCAAACGTGGACCAGGCCTTCGTGGATGACGTGACCACCCGCTTGGCCACGCTGGCTGAAACCGACACTGCAGTCCAGGCCATCTTGCAGGCCGATGGAATCGACGCGGCCCGCGACCAACTGTTGACTCTGCTCGGAGAGCAAGCCGACATCGCGCAGGTGATCGCGACGGCGGCGGGCGTGTCGATCGAGTACACCGACGGATTGCGCGCCGAAATCGTGCTCGACCAGGGTGACCAGGATCCCAATATCCAGGAAGCCGCAACGGCGCGCGGGCTGCAACCGGCGATGCCGATCGGCAAGGATCTGGCCGGGCGCGCCAAGGTCAAGCCCAACTCGAAGAAGACCGTCTACCTGTGCCCGCACTACTGGGAGCGCGAACCATGGGCGGACGACGTCATCGCGACGGCGAATGCGCGTTTCGACGCCTGCCAGCTCGACCGCTTCACCGTGTATACGGGGGAGCAGTGCACGATGAGTCGGTTTCTCAAGTTGGCCGATTATGGCGTCGTCCACATTCACTCACACGGCACCCCCTGGCCCAGCGAGAAGAACGTGGAGAAGGTCTACCTGATGACGGGCGAGATCGCGGACCCACTCACGATCGGCCTGCTGAAGCTGGCCGGCATGATCCCGGACGAGGTGATGGTCAGCCGGTGCGAATACCTCGAGCCCGGCCGCCGGGAAATCCTGATCAAGCTGAGCGCCGCAGGCTTCAAGCGCGGCAACAACTTCACGACCAGCCGGCCGCTGGTCTGGCTCGGCTTCTGCTACAGCGGACAGGGCGGCTGGCCGGACGCCGTGTCGCTCGACTGCGGGGCACTCGCGGTGCTGAGCTTCAATGACGCGATCGACGCAGGCAAGAACACGGACTGGGCGAAGTCGATGTACAACATGCTCGGCGACACGACCTACTGGGCGCCGGTAGAGGTGGGGTTCTGGTTCGACAACACGGATCACGACTACTGGACCCCGATCGATCCGAACGCGGCGGACCCGGATTTTAAGAAGGTCACGCTGCAGCTCACCGGCGTGCGCTCGACGGTGCTGTGGGAGGAACTGCAGCCGGCACTCATCGCCGACAACTGCCTGGAGCGCGCGGTGCGCAACGTGCTGAACAAGCCCGACGGCGAGCTCACGACTGCCGACCTGGAGCAGGTGACGTACATCAACGCGCGCAACGTCGGCATCAGCAGTCTTGCCGGGCTGGAGGCGTGCAAGAACCTCGACTACCTGAACCTCGGCAGCAACGAGATCGAGGACCTGTCGCCGCTGGTCGGCCTGACCAAGCTGACCGGGCTCATCCTCGACGACAACAACATCACGAACATCAGCCCGCTGGCGGGCCTGACGACGCTGGTGAATCTGGACCTGGCGCGCAATCACGTCACGAGCGTGACGCCCATCGCGGGACTAACGAAGTTGGCCGAGCTGCGCCTCCACTGGCAGCGCAACCGGGAGCTGGCGAGTGCGGTCGGGGTCGAGAGCATGACGGAGCTGACCTGGCTGAGCGTCGACGGCAACAGCCTCACCAGTCTGGGCCCCGTGTCCGGGCTGACGAAGCTGCAGACCCTGAACGCGGGCTACAACGAGATTGCCAGCGTGGCCGATGTCACGGCCCTGGCGAGCCTCATATCGCTCCGCCTCGATGAGAATCCGATCACGGACATCGGCCCGCTGCAGAGCGCGGCGTTCGCGGGGCGCTACATCTACATCACGCTGAACTGCTGCGATCTGGACGAAAACTGCGACCCGGCCCAGGGCGACACCGCGGATTGCCAGGTCGTGGAGGCCCTCGAGGCCGGCGGCGCCTTCGTCTCCTGGGGCGACCGCGACTTCTGCGGCACCGACCCGCCGCTAAGCTGGCCAGACCCGAAAGAGCCCTGCTCCCCGTAGAAAAGGGGTCGGGAGTCTTTCTGCCGCGCGCACTCGCCGCCGCGGGGCGAAGTGCGACCGTGGCCGGTCTTGACCGGCTGGCTCCTGATAGCCGCCACCCGGGAGAGACGGACGACAGCGCATGTATGGAATTCCAAGCGACGCCGACTGGAGCTTCCTGGTCGGCAAGGAACTTCTCCAGGTGTGCATTGGCCTCCATCAAGTAGCGCTGCGGTTCGATGGCGAAGTCGCGGTGAACATCGAGTGTGACTTTGAGCACCTCCGGCCAGCAATGGACAAACACAGCCAAGCAGCCCTATCCACGCAGGCCACGACGCTCGTGTCACTGCTTGGCTCCCGAATTGAGAGAGCGACCAGCGAGGCTAATCAGACGCTGGCGTTGTCGTTCACGAACGCCGAAGTCCTCAAGGTCCACGACGATAGCGCGTCGTATGAATCATTTCAGGTGCTTGCGCCAGGGATACAGATTATCGTCTGATCTAGCTGTGGACCCGCTCGCTCGCGCTCGGGGCTCTGATTGGCTGCGCGGCCCCGCGCGCTGCCGCTCGGGGTTCTGGTTGGGCGTGGGCTATAGCGACCAGACGTGCACCACCGCCGCGTTGGCTTCGCCTTCGCCCAGGCCGCGCTCGACCATGAAGAGGCGCCGGCCCGCCGCGTCGAACGCCATGCCGCCCATGTTCCAGCACGGGGCCGTTTGCAGATAGAACTCCGTCGGCCGCCAGATCGTGTACGGCACGACCACCCACGGATCCTGCTCGCCCTGCGCCGATTGGCCGATCGCATGCACGTCGTAGAAGATGACCTGCCGCTCGTACGGCTGGCAGTGATAGCCGTGGGCCTCGCTGCACGGATCCTCGCAGTCCACCGGCGGCTCGTCGTAGCAGTTCGAGCCCAGCCCTTTGTAGCCCAGTAGCAGAATAGCGCGGGCCGTCGCGCTCTCGACGAACGCACCGCCCGTCCAGTCGTCACACATCGTGAAGTCGGGGTAGTCGCAGTTATTCGGGTCGCCGACGTTGGGCCCGCCGCAGTCGGGAAACGCCACGCGATAGTACAGCATCGGCAGCGCGTCGAGGTTGCCCGTCGCGGTGTCCGTGTCCCACGCCTCGAACGCGAAGAGTGTCGGCCCCTGCGAGCCGCCGTCGATCGAAACGGGGTTGGTGCCGGTGAGCGGCGTGCCGCGCGACCGCCCCGTGACCAGCGTTCGACCGCCGAGGTACTCGTCCGCGTACCACGCCGGCACGGTGAACAGATAAGCTCCCATCTTGCGGCCGTGATACGGCGATTCGTCCGGGCCGACCTGGAACATGCCCTGCGGGCTCGAGCCGTCCAGGTTCGCCATCCAGATCGTGGGGAACGTCGCTTCGCCCACCACCCCCTCGGCGTACCAGAGCACGAGCGAGCCATACAGCTTGTCCTGCGTCTGCGAGCCACGCCGGGCCACATATTCGATATCAGCGATGTAGGTGTATTCCCGGTGCACCGTGGCCGCGAGGCCGCCGTCGAACGCCGTCAGCGCCGTCAGGATGGTCGCTTCGGGCAGGTCCTCCCAGTTGGCCGCCGTGGCGAGCGCTGGAATCGCGACTTCGCCGTAGTACGCCCGGCAATTCCAGGACGCGTCATAGCACGACTCGCCCGGATGGGCCGGGTCGGACGGGAGCTCGAAGCCGGTGACGAGCAGCGAGCCCGCGCCACCGTTGCCGAGCGGATAGTAGGAGACGCCGTGTGCGCCCCAGTTGAAGTCCGCAGGCAGACGGAACGCGCCCTGGTACGTGAAGTCAGCGGGCTGGAGCCGCTCTGCCGGCACGCTGCCATCATCGGCGGGCGTATTGTTGTCCGTCGGATTGTTGTTGTCGCCGGTGGGTGTGTTGGCGTCGCCGTTACCAGCGGGTGGGCGGCAGGCGAGCGACGTGCCGAGAGTGACGATCAGGGCGAGGCACAGTGCGGCCATGAACTGCGCACGGGGCATGTTTCGACCTCCCTGCGGTTTCGAGCTGGCGGCGGTCTGCCGCGATCGACGACGGGATGGCCTCGGAGTGAAGCACCGCCGGCGTCGGCGCGCGCATTGTATCAGCGCGTGGGACGCTCGGGGTGGTGCGCGTCAGCAATTACCCGCGTGAGACCTACGCTGCGGCGTGTGAACAAGGCTTGGACCGCGGCCTAATCGTCGTTGTCGTCGTCGAAGTCGAACGGGTCGATGATGATGTCGCCGTGGTCGGTGGAGACGTCGATGCCGATCCAGTCCAAGGCGGCAGTAACCGGTCGCCAACAGCCATCGAGGTCGACGAAGATCGCGGATAGCACAAAGGGCAGGACAAAAGCCTTGCGAGTGATGCGGTTCATGCGCGCGCTCCTTTAGCGGTATAGATGCCAGGCTGCCGGCGACGTTAGGGCAGCGCATTTACAAAAGCGCCCGTAAGCGCGCACGGCGACGGTCGCGGCACCGGGCTCCGGCGGGCGACGCGCTTCCGCGGCGGCGGTAGGATGCCGGTGTGGAGGTTGGCCGTGCGTCGCCACGCTCTGGGCGCCATGGTGCTTGTTGGATGGCTGGCAGTTGCCCTGTCCGGGGGCTGTCAGACGCCGCCTACACGAACCGGCGTTGGCGCAGAGCAAGCGTGGGCGAGGTGCATGTTGCTGATCCCGCTCGCGTACAACGATGGCGCCGCGGTGCCGGCCGAGGTGCAGACGCGGCTCCTGGACCAGTTGTACGCGCGGTTCGGCGGGTACACCATGGCCGGCGTGGTCGCGGGTGCGTATCGCATGGCGGATGGGTCGCGCGCCGACGAGCGCTCGCTGGCGATCTGGGTTGCCGTGCCGCCGGAGCGGATTGACGAGGTCCGACAGGCGGCGGCGGAGATCGCACGCGAACTGCGGCAGGAGAGCGTATACTTTGAGGTTACGCGCGGGACAGTGGAATTCGTGGAACCGCGCGATACGGAGAGAGTGTATGACGTCCAGAGAGATCGTCCGGCGGGCGATCACGTTCGCTGATCCGCCCCGGTTGCCCATGAAGTTCGATATCGTCGGCGTGAATGACTGCTACGACGTTTGGACCCGCGACGCGGCGGGCTGGACGTGGGGCTTTCCGGGCGACCGCATGGCGGACGAGTGGGGCTGCGTCTGGGGCAAGACCGCCGTCGCGAACTCGGGCCAGGTGGTCGCGCACCCGCTCCGCGACGTGACCAAGCTGAAGGACTACCGCTGGCCCGATCCGACCGACCCGCGCCGCTACGTGGATTTTGAGGACCAGCTTTCGCGCGCCGGCGACCGCTTCGTCATGTTCTGCTTCGGGCACGGCCTGTGGGAGCGGCTGCACATGATGCTCAGCATGGAGCAGGCCATGCTGGCGCTGACGCGGCACAAGGACGAAGTCCATGAAATCCTGGACCGCATCCTGGACTTCCATCTCGTCGTGCTGCGCAGGTGCCAGGAGATCGCGGGGGGGCGCATCGACGCGGCGGCCATGGCGGATGACTGGGGCGTCCAGGATCGCGCGTTCATCAGCACGAAGATGTTCCGCGAGTTCTTCAAGCCGCGCTACGCCAAGTGGTTCGCCGAGATCAAGGCCCTGGGCATGCACACGTGGATGCACTCGTGCGGCAAGATCAACACGATCGTGCCCGAGCTGATCGAGTGCGGCCTCGAGGTCATCAACAACCAGCAACCGGAGACCGTTGGACTGCGCGAGTTCGGCGACGCGTTTCGCGGCAAGATCTGCTTCGAGGCGATCGTGGATACGCAGAGCACGCTGCCGCGCGGCACCTACGACCAGATCCGCCAGCAGGCCCGCGATATTTGCGAGTACTACGGCACGCCGCATGGCGGCCTGATCGCGAGCGACTATAACGACGCGGAGGCCATCGGCGTGACGACCGACCGCCGCTACGTCATGTTTGAGGCCTTCGCGGAGCATGGCGGCTTCCCGGACTACGAGGAAACCCTCGCGCAAGTGCGCCGTGGCGAGCGCAAGCCGCTGCCGTCGTGGGGTCGCCAGGCGGAACAGTAGGGCATCCGCGTCTCCAAAGCGCAAAGACGAGTGTTTCAGAACTGAATCACAGCGTGCCTGAACGCGGCGCGCTGGGGCGGGAGGGTATGCGCCCGCGCGAACTGAATGCCGATAGGTGTCACCGTAGCGTGTACGCCGCCCGACGTGGGCGCGGACTGGCGGAGCGGGCAACCGGAGCAGGACGGGCATGATGACACCGGCACTGAGCGGGATGCACCTGCTGATCATTGACGACGACGCCGATTTTCGCCGGGTCGTGGTCGCGCAGTTGCGCAGCGCCGGCTGCGCGGCGTCCACCGCCGCCTCGTACGAGGAGGGGATTCGAGTTCTCGAGGGCGATGACTCCATCAATGCGGTCTTGCTGGATCACCCGACGGTCAGCAGTCGCGTCGTGGGGGTAGTCGACACGCTGCGGCGCGCGCGGCCGAGTGCGGCCATTGTGGGCAACAGCGGCTCGGATCGCCGACGCGAATTCGCGCTGGCCGGCGTGAGTCGCTATCTGCAGAAGCCATGGCGCCTCGATGACTTGGCGCGCGTGCTGAGTACGCGCGTTGAGGCGTGCGTGACCTGCGGCCGACGGTTGCCACTCCGGCTGCCGGTGCCGGGTGAGCAGGGCGAGAGCTGGGTGTGTGCCTCGTGCGGTGCGCGGTACTTCGCGCTACTCGATGAATGCGCGCCGGAGGAGTTGCGGCCATACGCGACCCGCGCCGATGCCGTCGCGCCGCAGCGGTCGGCTGGGCCCTGAGGCCGCCGCGACGCGCGGGAACTGCCGACCGAGGTTGTGGGCGCGGAGACTGCGGGGGCTCGCGTGGCAAAACCCCGGTACGGGCGGGTCTTGCGCCCGGCGGCGGGGTGCGGTAGGTGGCGCATGTCCTCAGACTTTAGAGTACCGGGCATGTCGGAACGCCGCGGCGGCGGAGAGGTCTGCTTGCAGGGTTGATATTATCGGTCGTTTTAAAAAACGTCGTGGATCGGCTTCGCTCTCGGCCGCAGGTATTCGATGAATAGGCTAGATGCATAGATTTCGCGCATGCGCCACCGGCGGGTGAGGTGCGCCCATGAAACCCGTCCTCTTCATCATCTGCTTCACGCTGGGCGTTAGCCTTATGATCTTCAGCGGCTACGTGCCCCAGTCGGCCAGCGCGCGCGGCAACGGCGACGCGACGGAAAATGCGTCCGCGCGCGCGGGCCATGCGGACGGGCAGGAATTCGTCCGCACGGTCACGCGCCGCGTCGGCACCAGCGCGCCCGGCGGCGAGACTGAAGAAACGGGCGTCACGGGCGCCGCTGATGACGTATACGCCGCTCCCCCCGAGCCGGTGGCAGCGCAAGATCAACCGGCCGCCGAGAATGGAGAGCCGGCACCAGATCTGCCGGAGCCGCCGCCCACGCCGGAGCCGGACGCCGGGGACGCGTCCGACGAGCCGGAGTCCGAGCCGCCGCCGGAGCCGGACGTGGCGCCGCTGTTCGCGGACGCGGGGCCGGATCGCGTGATCTGGCTGGGGTGGGACGAATTGCCGCTGGACGGCAGCGCGACCACGGGCTCGGGCGTCACGTGCGAATGGCAGCAGGTGAGTGGGCCGGCCACTCTCGTCATCGAGAATCCGGCCGCGCTGGTGACGGTGGCGCGCGGACTGCGGGCGGGGCAGCGGGCGAGCTGGCGCGGCGTGACATACGAGTATGAGTTGACGGTCACCGACGCGGCTGGCGAGCGGGACGTGGACACGGTGAAGTACATCGTGCAGGCCGCCCCGCCGTTGAAGATCAAGCCGACGCCGGAACGCCGCTTCGAGTGGCAGGACGGATTCGAGTTGGCGTACTTCACGGCGTGGATCACGAACCTCGAGAGCTACGAGGCGGTTTTTGAGGTCACGTCGCCGACGGAACTGCGTTTCACGCGGATCACGGGGGGGCTGGCGGAGCTGTCGGGGCGCAAGTCGGAGGGCGTGTTCGTCTATCAGTTCACAGTTTATGCGCAGGCCGGCGAGGCCACCTCGTGGGTGGAATACCTGGCAGACACGGAGGACAAGGTGCCGGCGGTAGTGCAACTGGGCGTGAATTGGGAAAGTCCGTAGCGGAGGCACGGACGCCGGGCGCGGAGCAGGTGGTCGTCGTGAGCATGCTGCTGTGGTTTGTGGGCTTCGGGCTGATGCTGGCGAGCTTTACGTTCCTGTTTGGCCGGTCGGAGGACGCGGACCAGCCGCGCATCAGCGTGGAGCCGTGGTGGCCGGAACAGGACCAGCGCTGACCGGCGGCGCGGGGGACGGGGATTCACGCGGCACGGCAGGCGCGCCGGCGGTTCCGCCGAGTTGGGCGGCAGGCCTTTGCGCACGTGGGCCGTGGCTGTGGCCGTGGGAGGGGGTTTTCGGCGTGGCGTGGGCTACTTACCGATCTGGGCGTCGAGCGCCGCCTGGTAGTCACGCTTGTGCTTGGCTCCGACGATCCGCTCTTTCTGCTCGCCGCCGTTGAAAATCAGCACGGTCGGGATGTTCTGGATGCCGTACAGGCTCGCGAGGCCGGCCGCCTGGTCCACGTCGACCTTGCCGACCTTGGCCTTGCCCGCGTACGCCGTGGCCAGCTCATCGATGGTGGGGGCGAGCATCAGGCAGGGTCCGCACCACTGGGCCCAGAAATCGACGAGCACGGGCACGTCAGACTTCAGCACTTCGGCTTCAAAATTGTCGTCGGTGAACGTCAGCGTGTTTGCGCCGGCCATGCTGTGTTCCTCTCGTTCGCACCACGGTCTGTGCCTGGCACCTCGGGACCGATTCTAGGCCCCGTTAGCGGCTTGTCAAACCGCCGGCGCAGGCCTCAGGCACGCGGCCGATCCGCGACCCAGGTCGTCTTACAGCCGTCGTAACCGCGGACCGCCACGGGAGCGCCCGGCGGTGCGGTGGCGGCGCCACGCAGCACCAGCTCGTCCCAGTGCTTCTCGTTGAAGATGCAGCCGGGATCACCGGCGTTGATCGTGCCGTAATAGCTGTCCGCCCGCGCCCGGCAGCCGCCGCAGTAGTTCTTGAAGCGGCAGACCTCGCAGTGATGCGTCAGCTTCGTCCGGTCGCACAGCAGCTCCCAGAACTCGTTGTGGCGGAAAATGTCCGCGAACCGGCGACGGCGGATATTGCCCAGGACGCGCTGCGGCATGTATACGCAGGGCGTGATGTCGCCGTTGGGTTCGATGCAGACGTACGTCCGCCCAGCGCCGCAGCCCCCGAGGTACTTCGCGACGACGCGCGCCTTCCATCCGCCGCCCGAGCCGGCGTGCGAGCACGATTGCCGCCCCTCGGGCGCGGAATGCACGAGGCACACGCGGCCGAGTTGTGGGGCGGTGGAGATGACGCCGATGCGGCCAGACTGCATCCACGTGTTGAATGTGCGCAGGAGCCATTCGCGCTGCGGCGGCGTGAGATCGCCCTCCGTCATTTCCAGGCCGCGGCCGACGGGGATAAAGTTGAAGTGCGCGATGCAGGACGCGCCGATGTCGACGGCGAACTGGAGCATGTCCTCGACTTCGTCGAAGTTGCCCTGGTGGACGCACATCGCGATGCCGAGCCGCAGGCCGGGCTGCTGGACGACGGTGCGCATGCCGCGCACGGTGCGGTGCCACATGCCGGGCTGGCCGCGAAAGGCGTCGTGCTTCTCCGGGTGCACGGAGTCAAGCGAGATTTCGATGTAGCGAGCGCCCGCGTCGGCCAGCTCCGCGGCCAGCCGCGGCGTCATTGTGCCGCCGTGTGTGGCGACGCTGACATGCAGCCCGTATTTCTGGCAACGGCGGAGCACCGGCAGCAGGTCCGGGCAGATCGTGGGCTCGCCGCCGGCGAAGGCGATCATGGGGACGTACTCGGCGGCCATCTGGTCGACGAGGTCGAACTTCTCGTCCAGCGTGAGCTCGTCCGCAAGGGCGCTGTGGGCGCTGTCCTGGTAGCAGTGCCGGCAGCGCAGGTTGCAGCGGTTGGTGAAGTTCCACACGCTGAACAGCGGCGCGGAGAAGCGCTGCGGCACGGTCAGGCCGAACTCGGCGACGCTGCGCGCGGTGGCAACCAGGCCGCGGACCGTGCTGCTGTGCTCACTGACGCGGGTGCGAAACGTCTCGATGGACGTCTGGCCGCGCATGCGGTCGATGAACCTGTGCAGCGGCCAGTACTTGAGACGCTGTGACCACGGCGCCTGCGGATTGCCATACGAGGCGAGAACTTCCTCGATGATGGTCTGGCCGCCGCCGCGGGGACGCGAAACCCAGCGCAGCAGGCGACGGGCGAAGTCGCGCCCGAGCCAGTCTTCGAGCGGGTGGTGAAAGTTCAGGTCGATCGCGCGGGTGTGCTCGGCGGGGCGCTGCAAAAAGCTGCCGCCGCACGCGTACTGCTGCGAGGAGATGTGCCCGTCGTCAGCGCGGCCGGCGTTCTTGTTCGGATTGTCCGAGACCGCACCGGTGTCCAAATAGGTCTTGTGAAGCCGGGACGCCGTCGTGTGCGCAGCGGTCTCCGTGCGGCTGTCGTAGCCTGCGGGACCGGCGAAGGGCAAGTCGTCACGGTGCGGCATGCATGGCGTCCTTGTCTACGCCGGTGCCCGGTGACCGGCGCCGCGTCATAAGATGCTCACTATACGGTTGACCTCCAATAAGGGCGAGTGGTTTGGCCGGCGGTTCGGGGGCGAACGCACAACGGCGTGGGGGAGCTATTTCCGCGCCTCCGCCCGCTTCTTGCGTCCGGAGCCGTGGGCCACGACGTCGAGGCGCGGGCGCGCCGGCCAGCCGGAAAGGTGGATTTCGCTCCGGCCATCCAGCAACTCGACCAGCCGGCGGCCGATGAACTGCTCGCGCCAGCCGGTCAGCAAGGCTGGGCGCTCGGTCCTGTGCCCGGCCTGGAAGTCCATCAGATCCCGCAATCGCTGCGTGCCACCCAGCAGGTTGCGGCTGAGCTGCTCCTCGTGACAGATGGCCTGCGTGACGGCGGAAAGCAGATCGAGCGTCGCGATCGCCATCGGCGAATCCTCGCGATGCTCGTAGGGCTGCGGCCACTCGCTCGGCGGTGTTCTGGCCGCCTCGGCGATCAGGTCGAGCAGCTCGTGGATGACCTTGTGGTTGCGGGCCTGCGGGAACCCGCGCATGACTTCGAGGTCGGATTCGTGTTGTGGTCGGCGGCGGGCGATCTCGACGAGGATGTCATCGCGCATCAGCGCCCGCAACGGGCGATTGCGCGACTGTGCCCATTGGTCCCGCCACTCGACGAGCCGTTCCAGCACGACGAGCCCCAAGCCGTCCAGCTTCTTGCTCCCCTTGAGGCGCAAGGCCCGGTCCTCGACCGGTGCCCGGTAGAATTCCGCCTGCTCGAAGTCCCGCATCTCCTCCGCCAGCCAGGTGGTGCGCCCCGCCCGTTCGATCTCGCTGGCGAGCTGAGCCTGTATGGCCGGCAGGTAGATGACATCCTCGACCGCGTAGCGAATCTGGGCGGGTGTCAGCGGCCGGCGCAGCCAGTCGGTCAGGGTCTGCCCCTTGGAAATGCGACGCTTGAGGACGCTCTCGACCAGTCGGACGAGGCTCAGCGGATAGCCGCGACCGACAAAGCCGGCGGCCACCTGCACATCAAAGACGTTGCGCGGCACCTGGCCGGTCGTGCGCAAACAGACCTCGAAGTCCTCCTTGCCGGCGTGGACGATCGTCATCACGGCCGGGTCGGCGACAAGCTGCCAGAAGACGCGCACGTCGACGTCGGCCGTGGGGTCAATCAACGCGGCCGTGCCGTCGGTGGTTACCTGGATCAGGCACAGCGTCGCATCGTAGGTGTCGTCGCGGATGAATTCGGTGTCGAACGCAAAGGATCCGGCCTTGCGCCATTCCTCGCACCGGGCATCGAGCGTTGCCTGCTTGCTGATGATCTCGGGTGGTCGCATCCTGCACTCGTTCACGCCCGTTGCACGGGGCAACCCGCCGGCGTGGCGCCTGCAGGCCGGTCGGTTGACAGTCGCATGGGAGAAGTAGGTACACCGAACCCGGGAGCGTGTCCAGTCATCGCGCTGGTGTCGCCTGCGTGAACCAGGCGCGCTGG
The DNA here is from genome assembly GCA_017999985.1 of Phycisphaerae bacterium. NCBI lineage: Bacteria > Pseudomonadati > Planctomycetota > Phycisphaerae > Phycisphaerae bacterium. Next base: position 78,737 of record JAGNKU010000002.1, read on the forward strand.
GCCGCAGGCGAGGCGCGCCGCACGGCCAACCGCGTCGTGGTTGAGACTTGGTGGGCGAGGGGCAGATTCGCTGCACCAGGCGTCCGTGCCCGGCTACAGGAACCGCGGCAGACCGCAATCCGCCGCCACGCGCCCTCGCGCGCCAAGGGTCGTGCCCTCCATGGCACATCTGCCGGCTAGGGAGCCCGTGCCGGCATGGCTGTTATCGGCGGTGCGGAGAGTTACCCATGAGGGCGCGTGAGACGTAGCTGCTGAACCGCGCAGGCTATGCGCGGGGTCTACGGTTGCGCCGCGCGCGGTAACTGAAAGCCGTCAGCGGGAATGCGCCCGGCACACTCGGGACACGTGGGTAGGGCGATCGCGTTGCCTACGCCTCGCCGATCTCCAGGCGGAAGAAACGCTTGACGGAGAGGTCCGGCGAGTGGCGGCGGAGGTAGTCGCCGACCGACTGCTTGTCGTCCTTCACGAAGGGCTGTTCGAGCAGGACCATTTCGCCGAACCAGCGGTTGAGCTTGCCGGTGACGATCTTCTCGATCATGTTCGCCGGCTTGCCCTGGACCTGTTCCGTGGCGAACTGCCGCTCCTTCTCGATCAGGGCGGCATCGACCTCTTCTCGCCGGGCGAACGGCGGCCGCATCGACACGACGTGCATGCACACGTCGGCGGCGACCTCCGCGGGGCAGGGAGCGGTGAACTCGACGAGCACGCCCTTGCGGCGGTCATGGTGCAGGTAGTGGCCGAAGTGGCCGGAGACGGCGGCGACGCGCCCGATCTTGATGTTCTCGCGGATGCGGTTCACGGCGTCATGCAGAAGGTCACTGACCTTGCGGCTGGTGTCGCCGGGCACCGGCTGCGCGAGGATGGCCTCGGGCGTGGGCGCAGCGAGTTTGACGGCGACCTGGCCAGCGGCCTCGGCGAGCTTGATGAAGTCCTCGGTGCCGGTCACCGGCTCGGTCTCACAGAGCACCTCGACCAGCGCCGCGCGGCCGGCAGCCGAGTCGATCTGGCAGACGATGCGCCCGTGGGCCGTCTCACGCCCCGCGCGTTTCTCCATTTGCGAGTGCCCCTTCTTGCGGAGCAGCTCCTGGGCCTTTTCCATGTCGCCATTGGCCTCGACCAGCGCGTTCTTGCACTCCATCATCGAAAGGCCAGTCTTCTCGCGGAGGGCCTTCACCATGGCCGCGGTAATTTCCATCGCCGGACTCCTGTTCTATGAACCGCATGCCCGGCCGCGGCAGGCGGCCAGGCCTTGGCGGGGGGCAAACTAGGCTGAGCAACCCGAATCGACGCGTGCGCGTTAGGCCGGCGCGGCGGCATCACCCGGCGCCGGCAGGTCGGCCGGCGCGCTGGTCGGGACCACAAGCGTGGCCGGCGACGGCATTTCGCCCTCGTGTGGCGCGGGCAGATCCGGGCCACCGCGGCGCGGCCGGCGACCACGGCCGGGGCCGGGGCCTTCGCGCGTTTCGGCGGCCTCGACCGGCTCGGGCCGGGCCTTCTTGCCTTCCTCGACGGCGTCGGCAATCTCACGCATGACCAGCTCGATCGCCCGCATGGCGTCATCGTTACCGGGGATGGGGATGTCCGCCAGATCGGGATCGCTATCCGTGTCGAGCAGGCAGATCGTGGGAACGTCCATGGCGCGCGCTTCGCGGACGGCGTTAATCTCTTTCCGCACGTCGACCATAATGCAGGCGGCGGGCAGCCGGTTCATGCGCCGGATGCCATCGAGGTTGCGCCGGATTTTCTGCAGCTCGCGCGAGAGCATCGACTTCATCTTCTTGGAGTAACCGGTTTCCCACTCGGGGCTGGCAACGAGGGCTTCCAACTCCTCGAGCCGCTGCAGGCGCGAGCGGATCGTGCGGAAGTTCGTAAGGGTGCCGCCGAGCCAGCGCTCGGTGACGAAGTGCATGCCGCAGCGCCGGGCGTGGCGCTCGACGATCTCGCGCGCCTGGCGCTTGGTGCCGATGAAGAGCACGTCGCCGCCGCGCGACACGACCTGCGCGACGAATTTCTTGGCCTTCAGGAGCCCCCGGAGCGTTTCACGAATGTCGATGATGTGGATGGCGTTGCGTTTGCCGTAGAGGAAGGGGGCCATTTTCGGGTTCCAGCGACTGCAGCGATGACCGAAATGGATGCCCGCATCCAGGAGTTCGCGGACCAGAGAAGAAGCCAAACATCACCTCCGCTCCCCGGGCAGGGAGCCAACGTACAGCCCTCTGGGCGACCCCCAGGGCTTCTCGAATCAAGTTTCCACTGCGCCCGACGCGGGCACACGTGGCCGCAGACGCCCATTCCGCAGACCCATCATGGTAGTGGGCGGGCGGCCCGGCCGTCAAGCAGCCGGCGCGGGCCGAATCGCGCCGCCGCCGCGGCCGGGCGACAGTCCTGTAACTCAGCAGCGGCGCGAAGGTTGCGCCGGGGCGTCTATGGGCGGTCGCCGAGGTCCGTGCGCAGCCCTTGCCGGGTCGCGCACGTCCGGGCGTGCCGGAGGCGTTCCGGGCCAAAGCTCGCCCCGGCAGCGTTCCGATAGCGTGAGTAGCAACCACCGTCGTGCCGCCTGTGGCGGGCGCGCCGCGCCCGGCCCGGGGTGGTTGGCGTGCAAGGTAACCATGGGCGACGTTCTCGACCAAAGCGAAATTGACGCGCTGCTGGCCTCGGTCGCCGAGGAGGCCGCGGGCACGCCCGAGACTCCAACTACGGTCGCGGTGAAGCCGCCGCCGGGGCTGGACGCGACCGCGGGCTTCGCGCGCCACGACGTCAGCACGTACGACTTCAAGCGGCCAGAGCGCGTCAGCAAGGACCATATTCGCGCGCTGGGCTCGATTCACGACGGCTTCGCGCGGAATTTCGGCGCGACGCTGTCGGGGTTCCTGCGGACGATCATTGACGTGCGGGTGGTCGGCGTCGAGCAGCTCACGTACAGCGAGTTCATTCACTCGCTGCCCAACCCGACGTGCTTCGTCATCGTCCAGGCGCCGCCGCTCGAAGGGCAGATGTGCGTCGAGATCAGCCCGTTGATCGTCTATCCCATCATTGATCGCCTGCTGGGCGGCAGCAGCTCAGACATGTTCATTCCGCAGCGGCCGCTGACGGCGATCGAATGGCGGCTGATGCGCCGGCTGATCAACAAAGCGCTGGAGCACTTGTCGGAGGTATGGCGCAATCTCGTCGAAGCGAAGTTCGATGTCGTTGACACCGAGAGCAACCCGCAGCTCGTGCACATCGTCGCGCCGACCGAAGTGGTGGTCTTCATCACCTTCGAGATCAAGATGGGCCAGTGCGCGGGCACGATGAGCATCTGCATCCCGTTCAACACGATCGAGTCGGTGCTGAGCAAGCTCACCACGCAATCGTGGTTCGGCTACGCGCGCAAGGGCGCGACGCAGACGCAGCGGCAGCGCATCGTCCGCAACCTGACGCATGGCAAGGTCGGGCTCACCGCGTTCCTCGGCCGCGCGCAGGTGCGGCTCAGCGAGCTGCGCGCCTTGCGGCCCGGCGACATCATCCAGCTCGAAAAGCACGTCAAGAAGGAACTCCTCCTTCAGATCGAAGGCCGCAATAAGTTTGCCGGCGTTGCCGGCCAGTACCGCGGCCGCCGCGCCCTGCGCATCACGCGCCGGGCGGAGATCGACGAAGCCATTTAGCGTGCTACCGCAGCGCATGTGACTCGAAACAGGGGTGGCGCGGGGGTCCTGCCGGCCGCGCGAACGGCAAAACGCCCATCGTACGCATGTTGGAGCAATTGCGCGGCGCCGTACAATGCACGCCGCTGGCCTAGGCGGGCCGCATGCCACACGAATGTCAGGAGCGTGCGATGGACGTGTTTGACGCATTGGCCCAGCGTTACAGCTATCGCGGCCCGTATCGTGCCCAGCCGGTGCCGCGTGCCGACCTGCGCCGCATCGTGCAGGCCGGCTTGCAGGCACCCTCGGGCAAGAACGGGCAAACGACCCGGTTCATCATCGTGGATGATGCCGAGCTATTGGCACAGATCGGGCGGCTGCATGCGAGCAATACTGCCGTGCAGCAGGCCCGCGCCATGATCGCGTGCCTCGTGGACCGGCAGCCGCCGCCCATCTACGAGGGGTTCAGTTTCCAGGTCGAAGACTGCGCGGCGGCGGTCGAGAACATGCTGCTGGCGATCACCGCGCTCGGCTACGCCTCGGTCTGGATCGATGGCTGGCTGCGCATCGGGGACCACGCGGCGACCATCGGGCGCCTGCTCGGCGTGCCGGATGAAAAGGTCATTCGTGTACTGTTGCCGATCGGCGTGCCAACGGAGCCGGGGCCGCGCCGCGACAAGCTGCCGTTCGAGCAGCGCGCGTGGTTCAACGCCTACGGGCGGGCGGAGAGTTAGCCTTCCGCCGGCCAGGTGATCTCAGGTTGGTGGTGCGGTGTGCCGTTGCTCTCGAGCCGTGCAGTCTGCGAGCAACACTGCCCAACCGCAGGGTACGCAACTGCGCTCGAGCGCGGTGGCAAACGGCGGCCCGGCCGCAGCGGGGCTACGGCCAATCGCGGGGGCCGCACGACAGGAGCAGACCCTCACCGGTGATCGGGTAGCGCTCCAGGTATCCGGCAATGCTCTGCACCGTCACGGCCTCGACGGCAGCCAGCCGCGCGTCGGCGGTCCGCAAGTAGCCGTGCGTCTCGATGTCGTCGACCAGCTGCATGACGCGCGTGCGCGGGTTCTCCGCTTCCAGCGCGAGATGCGTCCGCCGTTGGTTCTTCACCCGCTGCACCTCGTCCGGCCGCACGCCGTGCTCGGCCACCTCGCGGGCCTGCGCGCGCAGCGCGGCGAGCATTTCCTCGCAGCGCTTGGGCTCGCCGTCCGCGTACAGGGCCAGAATGCCGCAGTCCTCGTACGCAATCCACGCAGCACCCGCCTCCGTACAAATGCCCTTCTGCACAATGTTCCAGTAGCACCGCGAGTTGTGCCCGCCGAACAGGCCCGTGAACGCCTCGAGGCTCTCCTCGTCGGCATGGCCGCGCGGGACAGCCGGAAACACCAGCATCACCGACTGCTGCTTGAAGCGGTCCAGCTTCAGCTTGCGCACGCCGGTGGGCAGTGGCGGCAGCGGCTCGGTCGGCAGATGGCCATTCCCGCCACGCCGCCAGTGCCCGCAGCAGCGACCCGCGGCCGCGAAGACCTCTTCGGGCTCGACCGCCCCGGCGGCGATCAGGCAGACGTTGTCGGCGGCATAGCGGCGGGCGTGATAGTCCAACATGGTCGCGCGCGGCAGTCCCTGGATCGTCTCCTTCTCGCCAAGGACCTCGTGCCCCAGGGGATGCCGGGCGAAGGCGACTTCGTGCAGGAAATTCCACACCTGCCGATCGAAGCCGTCGTCGTTCATGGCGATCTCTTCGAGGATGACTTTTCGTTCCGTCTCGAAGTCGTCCGCCGGCAGGCTGGGGCGAAGCATGTCCGCCAGCAACTCGATCTGCGCGGCGATCCGCCGCCCCGGGAGCCAGCCGTAATACACGGTGTGCTCTTTGCCGGTGTAGGCGTTGTAGATGCTGCCGAGCTCGTCGAAGCGAATGTTGATGTCGCGCCACGTGCGCGTGGCCGTGCCCTTGAAGCACATGTGCTCCAGGAAGTGGCTCACGCCGTGCTCGGGCGGCGTCTCGTGCCGGGCGCCCGTGCGGGCGAGAAACGCCGCGGCGGCGGAACGCACGCGCGGCAGGACCTCACAAACGACACGCAGGCCGTTGGGCAGAGTGTGTTCGACGAAGCATGACATGGCGGGGATTGTAGCGGGGGGGCGGACGCGGCTGTAGCTACGTCCGAAAAACGAGCGGCCCGGACGGACCGCCCTGGCTGACGCTGCGCATCCCGCCGGCGACCGGGCATCAGCGCTTGTCGGTGTCGGTCTCGTCCTCGGGATCAAACGTGAATTCGACGCCGATCAGGTAGCCCACGTGGGCGCGCGTGCAGTGCCGCACAATGCCGGTCCCATAGCAGCTCTGGGCCGGCTGGTGGATCGCGAGTGAAATCACGGTGTCCTTGGCGATCGGCCGGCGGGCCCGCATGGCCAGACCGTGCGTGCTGAGGTTATGCAGCGTGGCGAGGATGTGCCGGTCGCCGTACGACCCCTCGGGCAGCCAGACTTCCACGGTGCCGGGGAAGGGCCAGCGCTCCTCGCGGCGGAGGCCCGGCGCCTGCTTGGGGACCGCGTCGACCCGGTGCATGTCGATGAGTCCGCGTATTGCGTCCGGCGTCAGTTTGACGATTTCCTCGGCATCCATCCTGCGACCTCAAGCACGGCGATAGATATCCCGGTGGGCCGGGTGTCTCGCACCCTCCTTACATCGGATCGCGTCCCCTGTGGCATCAGTGCCGTGTGGTTTTCGCGAGACGCAGCGCGCTCACGCAGCCGGCCGCGGGGGCGGATTTCTCGGACGCGGGCGGAAAACCCGAAATTTCTGCGCATCGTTCTTCGCCTGCCGCCGAATCGATTTGGATAGTACACGCAGCTTTCCGTCGAACGTGTCGGGTCTTGTCCGGCCCGAGCCGCCGCATGTTCAACGCCAGATGGGGAGAGATGACATGCGGCTTCCTTGGCTCTGGCTGGCGCTGCCAGCCACGGTGGTGCTTCTGGGGGGCTGTCCGGTCGCGACCGACGACGTGGCCGGTGACAGCCTGATCACGGCGGTGGCCGGGATCACGGAATCCGGGGCATCCAACCCGGACGAGACGACGTCCAAACCGCCGCAGAGCACCGCGTACGCGGGCTCGGTGGCGGGAAGCGGCGACTACCGACTGATCGAGATTGGAGCGGCTGCGGCCGGCGAGCGCTGGACCGTGTCCGACGGCTCCGGGCTGCTGAGCGGGTCGTCGTTCCTGGTCGTACTGCTGGACGAGAATTTCGACCTGCTGCAGCGGCAGGTCGTCTCGTCGGGCGCGCCGCTGGTCCACGTCGTGCGCGCCGACAGTCCGGCCGTCTACCTTGGGGTGAGCAACTCCTACGGCCGCGCGGGCGGCGAATTCCGCTTCTCAGTGCGGCTGGAAGCCGGGCTGAGCGTGCCGCCGCCCCGGCGGCAGGTCGTGTGGCTGAACTTCGACGGCGAAACCGACCTGAGCGTGCACGGGCGCGACGGCATCTCATTTGCGCCGTTCGACGCCGCCATGCTGGGATCGCAGTACGACGGTGCGACGGACGCGATCAAGGCGGCGATCGTGGCGGCGATGCGGGTGGATTACGCCGGCTACAATGTAAAGATTGTCAGCTCCGACGACGGGCCGCCGCCCGACGGTGCTTACGCGACGGTGCATTTTGGCGGCGTGGACAACCGGCTGCTGGGGCTGGCCGACAGCGTGGACCAGTACAACGCGGACCCGTATCAGCACGCGATCATCTACGTGGAGAGCTTCGCGGACTTCGGCGTGATGAACCTCAGCGACGATGAAATGGGGCAGATGGTGGGCAATGTGGCCAGCCACGAGTTCGGCCACCTGCTCGGCCTGTTCCATACGCAGGTGCCGGCGGACGTGATGGACACGACCGGAACCGCGTGGGACCTAGCGGCGGACCAGAGTTTCCTGCGCGGGGAGCTGGAAGAGAGTGTCTTTCCGTTCGGCTATGAGAATTCGCCGAAGCTGCTGGGCCGGATTGTCGGCACGACGGGCGAAAAGGCCGAGGACTTGGCAAAACCCTTGGGGACCGCAAAAATGATGCGTAAGGCCGCATTGCGGGCCATGGTGCGCGACACGTTGCGCCACCGTTGTGGAAACTGCGCGGATCCCGACGACTAAGGAGTGACGCCGATGGGTGGCTGCTCGGCGAGTGGGCGGTGCGGTCAGGTCCTGCTGGCATGCCTGGTCGTGTCGCTGCTGCTGTGCTGCGGCTGCCCATTTGTGCCAGCCACGTCGGACCCCAACGATCCGCTCGACAGCAACAGCTCCATCGACACGGGCGACAACAGCTCCTTGCGCACCGCAACCGCGCTCACGCTCAACTCGACCGGGCAACTGAGCTTCACCGGCGTGATCGACTCGCGCAACGACATCGACGTGTACTCGCTCGGCACCCTGTCGCGCGGCGATCGGATTTACGTCGACGTGCAGCGGCTGAACGGTGACCTCGATGCGCTGGCGGCCATCTTCGACAGCCGCGAGTACCTGATCGCCTGGAATGACGATCGCACGCCGGACGGCAGCGTGCTGGATCCACAGCTCGATTTCACGCTGGCAGGCGACACGGATACCTATTACCTGGCCATCATCGCGTACCCGGGCGATGCGAGCTACGGGCAATACCTGGTGGAGATTCAGATTACGCGCGCGGCCGGCGCGCCCACGCCGTACCAGCAGATCGTCTACCTCAACTGGGCGGGCGGCGACCGGGTGGTCGTGCGGAATGTCGGGGTGTACAACCTGCCACCCTTCAGCGCCATCGATGTCGGTTTCTCGTCGAGCCGGACGGCCGCGCTGAAGCAGCGCGTGCAGGAAGTCGTCGAGCAGCGCTATGCCGAGTACGACCTGCTGGTGCTGAACTCGGATGACGATCCCGTGCCGAGCGTGGCGTACTCCACGGTCTACTTCGGCGGGGCGGACTACCAGGCGTTCGCGATCTCGGAGCAGATCGACGCATACAACGAGGACCACGGCGACGACGCGATCATCTTCACGCAGAGTTTCCAGGGCGCCTTTGCGCAGCCCCCCACGTTTGAGGAGATGGCGCAGGCGCTGGGGAACACCGTGGCGCATGAAGTGGGCCACCTGCTCGGGCTGGTCCACACCGCCGACTGCGACGACCTGATGGACACCACGTGCTTCAATGACCGCTTGCTGTCACCGCAGGAATTCTCGACCGCGCCGCTGGACACTTCGGTGTTTCCCTTCGGCTACCAGTCGGCGACGGAGTTGCTGTCCTGGGTGCTGGGGCTGGCTGACTGAGCGCCGCGCGCTACGCAGGCAAAGCGCGGGCCAATTCACCAATGAATTCCGTAACGTCAGTGGCCAGCGCCGCGGTGTCCGCGCCGCGGTCGACCGCCAGATTCATCCGGCGCACCAGCGCGCTGCCGACGATCGCACCGTCGGCGACGGCGCACACGGCGGCGACCTGCGCCGCCGTAGCAAGGCCGAAGCCCACGCAGATCGGCTTGCCGGTCTCGGCGCGCAGCTCGTTGACGTGCGCGGCCAGGTCCGCCGGCAATGTGCTGCGCTCCCCGGTGACGCCGGCCAGCGACTGGTAGTAGATGAAAGGCGTGGATAGCGCGGCGATGCGCTGCCGACGCGCCGTGGCGGTCGTGGGGGCGACGATCATGATCAGCCCGCAGTCGTGGGCGCGCGCGGTCGCGGCCAGCTCGTCCGCCTCCTCGAGCGCGAGGTCCGGGACGATCAAGCCGTCGATGCCGGCTGCGCGCGCGGCGGCGACGAAGGCGGCGGGCGTGCGGCGCTGCACGATGGAGTAGCTCACCATCGCCAGCAGAGGGACGGAGATTTCGGCCCGCCGCCGGTGCAGCGTCGCGAAGAGCGTGTCCAGCCGGAAGCCGCGCTCCAGCGCCCGCGCGAATGAGGTCTGGATGACCGGGCCGTCGGCGATCGGGTCGGAGAACGGAATTCCCAGCTCGACCGCGGCGCAGTGGCGCGGATCGATGCGGCGCAGAATCTCGACCGTGGCATCCGCATCCGGATAGCCGGCGGTGATGTAAGGCAGCAGTGTCGTGCGGCCGGTGGTCTGGAGATCGGCGAAAGCGGCCTCAAGTCGGTTCATACGCACCTTCCGGCGAACGTGCCGCGGGCGACGTGCTCACGCGCGTTCACGTTCCGATCCTCCTGCCACACGGGCAACGGCCTTGTTGGCAATGTGCCCGATGATGAAGACGACGATGATGGTCAGCACGAGGCTGGCAATCCACAGCACCCGTTTGTGCGGCGTGGGATCGGTGACCGCCTTGAGGCCGACCGCGAAGAGCACGACGGCGGCGGTGCGCGGCGCAATGCCCAGCAGCGTGCCGAGGGCGTAGGCGACCGCATTCACGCGCGTGGCTGCCATGACGAGATTGGTCAGCGCGAACGGCGACACGGCGAGGCGCACGAGCGTGACGATCGCCAGGGCGCGCCAGAATCCGCTGCCGAGGAGCGCGTCGTAGACCGCACGCCACTTGGGCTTTTCCGTGATCAGTTGCACCACGCGATCGCCGGTGGCCCGCAAGGCGATTACATAGCCGAGTAACGCCGCTCCGAGGATGCCGGCGAGCGCCGCGGGCAAGCCAACGCCGAAGCCGAACGCCCAGCCGCCCAGCGCGGCTTGGATGTGCGTCGGAAAAATCGCAAGCCCCGCGCAGCCGGCGAACCCCAACACGTAGATCAGCACACCGAGCCCGTCGTGGGCGCGCAGCCAGGGTCCGAGTGTGTTGAACAGGAACGCCAGCGTGACGAAGCCGATCATCGGCAGGGTCGCGGCCAGCAGCGCGAGTGGGCCGCCCGGTCCGAGCCGCCGGAGCAGTGTGCGGGTGTGCGCAGCGACCTCACCGAGCGTGGGTTCGTCGGTCGTCGCGGGTGGGGGGGCAGGTTCGGGCATATTCATCCTTGTGCGGCGGGCGCGCTGGTCAGCGGCTGCGGGATTTCGAAGCGGAACTCGGCCCAGTGGCCGTGCTCGGAAGCGGCGCGAATGTGCCCCTCGTGCAGTTGCACGATCCGCCAGACGGTGAACAGGCCGACGCCGGTGCCGGGCTGGCCGCGGGTCTCGGGTGTCTGCAGCCGCGAGAAGCGCCGGAACAAGCGGTCCTGCTCGCTCTCGGGCCAGCCGGCGCCCTCGTTCCACACGGACACGTTCAGGGCGGTGCCGGTGTGTCGCGCCGACAGGCGCACCTCGCCCTCGTCGCGGCCGTACTTGGCCGCGTTGTGCAGCAGGTTGATCAGCACGATGCGCAAGAGCTGGGGATCGAGCTGCACGCGCGGCAGGTCGGGTGGAATACTGATCACCAGTTCCATGTGCCGGGCTTCGAGTTGCGGGCGCACGATCTCGCTGGCCGGCTGCGCCACGTCGGCGGCGAAGTCGACGTCGGCGCGCGGCGTGGCCTGCAGCGCGCCGCCTTCGATGCGGGCGAGATTCAGGTAATCATCGACGAGACCCAGCAGGTGCCGCCCCTTGCTGACCATGCGCTCCAGCCGCGCCCGCTGCTCGGCCGTCAGCTCTCCGACGTAGCCATCCAGGAGCAGGTTCGCCTCGGTCAGCATGGCTCCCAGCGGACTCCGCAGCTCGTGCGAGACAAAGCCGAGCATCTCGGCGTACGCCTGGTTCGCCGACGTGAGCTGGGCAATGCGATAGGTCTTCTCGACCGCCTGGCTCAACCGCTCGGCCACGAGCTTCTGCAGCAGGACCTGGCGATCGTCGTAGGCGCCGGGCCGGCGGGCACTGCGGAACAGCAGGCCGACGACGCGGCCATCGACGCTCAGCGGACAGGTCAGGCTGGAGCGCACGCCTTCGGCCAGCAGCAGCCGCGTAGACCGGCTCTCCGGCCGCAGCTCCGCATAGCGCTGCAAGTCGTTGATGATCCGCGGCACGCCGCGCCGGAGCACCGTCGCCAGCGAGCTGCCGGCCACGTCCTCGGCGTAGCCCGGTCGGAGGCGGATGGGTTCGTAGAACGCGCGGGTGTGGTGGGCGACGATACGCCGCCCGTTCTCCGCGACGAAGGCGATGCTGTACCGGTCGCACGGGCTGATGTTGCGCGTCGCGTCCGCGAAGAAATCGACGACGCCTTCGAGCGTCTCGCGGGCCCCGATCTTCTGATTGACCGCCTCCAGCATGGCCTGTTCGGTGCCGGAGAGCGTGAGCGTCAACGGCGTACTGCCGCCGAAGTCGACGTAGCGGACGATATCCTCGGGCAGGTCGGCCATACGCGGCCCTCTGTGGCTCTGGACGCTTGATGGTAGTCACAGCCGGCGAGGAATGTACCCGGCTGCGGGGCGGCGCACCACGGGCCTGGCCTGGAAACAACGCCGGCCTGCCCACTCTCGCGAGCGGACAGGCCGGGTGGGCAATCGCCCCCACGCGGTTCTACGGGGCTACGACCGGCTGCACCCGGAGTACGCTCTCCAGGGCCGCCAGATCAGCGAGTTTGCGCACGTCGATCGAACCAATTCGCAGGGCGACGGTCTTGCTCTCAGCGGTCTGCTCGAAGCCGAGGGCCTTCAGGGCGTTGAGCGTCTGTTCCGACGCGTCGCTCAGGTAGATCATCACGTCCACGCGGTAGTTGACGACCTTGAGCTTGCCGACGGTCAGCGTGCCGTCCTGGCCTTCCTTGGCAACCTTGTCCGCCAGGTCGCGCAGCGACTCGGCGAGCTTGAGTCGCGCACGTTCACCGGGCGGGAGCTGCAGTACGACCACGCCGTCACCGTCTTCATCCTGCTCCCGCACCTCCACGGTCGGCGATGTCGGCGGCGCTGGCGTCAGCGTCACCGGGACGCCGGCGGCGGCCGGCCGGGCGCTCTCGCGGAACAGCGCGCGGCCGCCTCTAGCGACACCAAGGTCATACCTGTACTTCAGCACGCCCTTCGCTCGCATATCCCCGCCTTGACCGCCACCGAAGACACCCTCGTAACTCACGCCTTCCGGTATCTCGACCGGCACCGTGATCTTTGTCGGCTCGCCGCCGGCGGTCACCATTAGCTCCTCGACCGCGACAAAGCTCGTGAATTGCGTCATCAGACGATACTCGAGCCCCAGCGCGGTGATCTGTGCCTTCAACTCTTCCGGGAAGCTGCCCTGCTGGAGCGCGGCGTAGTCCTGCATCATCAGGTCCGCCACCTTCGCGCGGGCCCACAGCGAGGCGAGCGCGACGTGCGCCGGCGGAGTCGTGGGCCAGCGGGTCTCGATCCGTTCCTCATAAGGCCCGGCGCCGGTGAGGCCACGCAGCGTGATCGTGCCGGCGGCCGGACCCGTGAGCCGTCCGTGGATCATGATCGGCTTGGCGCTGAACAGGTCGGGAATCTGCACCGGATACACGTCCGCGACCGGCAGATCGCCCCAGTCGATCGTGATGTCCGTGAGCACGGGGGCGAGCAGACGCTCGTGGAAGCGCTTCATCGACGCCTCCGCGTCGCCGTCCAGCGGCACGTATTCGACTTCGCCGCGCCCGGCCTGCGCCATCCCGTCGAGCAGAAAGCGATTCACGCTGCTGCCCACGCCGAAGCTGAACACGCGCGTCGTGCCGGCGTGCTTCTTCACCGCCCCGATGATCTCCATGTCGTTGCCGACGTAGCCGTCCGTCATGAAGCAGACAATCCGCACCGCTGCGGCCGAACTCGTCTTCACGAGCGCCGCCTCGATGGCCTTCATCATCTCCGTGCCGCCGCCGCCGCGCCGCCCGGACAGGAACTTCTGCGCCTCGGCGATGTTTGCGTTGGTCGCCGGCCGTGCTTCCTTCCACAGGACGCTCGTCTCGCCCGAGAACGTGATGAGGTTGAACGTGTCGGCGGGCCGCATGGTGTCGATCAGGCGGGACATGACTTTCTTGGCCGCTTCGATCGGCAGGCCGCTCATCGAGCCGGAAGTGTCGAGCACGAAGATCAGCTCGCGCGCGACGACCTGGGTGGGGGCAACGCGCTGCGGCGGCTGGAGCACGAGCGTGAAGTACTTGCCGCGCTCGTCCTCGTGCACCAAGAAAGCGTCGCCGATCGCATCGCCGGCGAGCCGGTAGCGGAGGACAAAGTCCTTGTTGGGAATCTGCACGGCGTCTTTCAAACTGACACGCACCGGGCTGTCCGGCCGCGCGTCGAGGGTCACCGCGTCGATCTCGTGCTGCACACTGCGGAGATCATGAATTGGCAGGCCGCCGTCGATCGTGACCGTCAGGCTGATGTCATGGCCGGCACGCGTGCCCTCCGGCGTGACCGGCGGCGTGATCTTCGAGGCGTCCGGAACCTGCGGCGTGTCCTGCCCCGTGGTCATGGGCGCGGGGGCGCTGCCGCCGCCCGGGATGTAGCGCGGCCCGACGACCATTGGAAAGACCCACTCGTAAACGGCGTCCTCGTACTTGAGCGTCTCGGTGTAGCTGATCTCGATCACGACCTCCACGCCCGGCTCAATGTTCGCGACCGACTGCGTGAAGATGTTCGGGCGCTCCTGGTCGAGCAGGCTCGCCACGTGCCCGGCGGCCTTCGCGGCCTCGTAAATCTCGCGGGCCTCTTCGCGCTCCTTGATCTGCCCGACGATCCGGCGGTCGCCGACCTGCATGAGCATGTCATCGACGGCGGCGTCCTGCGGCAGCGGAAAGATGTAAATAGCCTCGATCTTCTGGTCAGTGGGGTTCTGGAACGTCTGCTTCACCGTGACCCGGCCGACGAAGCCGGTGATGTCGGCGGTGACGTCGGTGTGCTTCAGCGGGCACACGCCGGAAGTTACGCCCTCGCCGAGAATCTGGAGCTGGCCGCCGGGTATGGGGGGCGCTTCCTGGGCGCGTGCGGTCGAACATCCCGCGAGGACTACGGTCACCAGCATCAGGCTGCGTGCGAAGGGATTCATGTTGGTCTCCTGGACTGCGGTGTACTTACGCTGCATTGGACGCGGCGCGGCGCGGGCGGTTCCCCGTTCACGCAAACTTAATGCCGCCAGCACGGGATCCACAAATTGGGGCGCAAAATCCGGCCTGTTCGCTTGACTGCTGAAAGAAATGATGTACACTCTTATAAGAGTGTTTCAGGAGCTTCCAAAGAGTGCCTCGATGGCCGCTTGTGTCAGCAGGAGACGTGGATGGCCAGACCGTGTTGCGTCCGGCGGGTGTTTCATCCCCGCCCGCCGGACGCCGTTCAAGAGTGGAGCGTCTCGCGTCGCGGCCCAATCCACGCCGGGGCGCCGGAGGTAACACACGTGAAGGGACCCACGAAACGTGCCGCGGCGGCGGTGTTGATGTGCGTGCTGTTCGTGAGCGGGGGGTGTGCCTCCCGGCAATGCCGCCCGTGCGACATGTGGTGTGGTGTGGACAACCCGTCTGTCCGGCAGTCGACGGCGAGTTCGCCAGCACCAGACGCCTCCACGCACGCCGCACACAGCGGCGAGACGCCATGACCTCGACGTCAAACGGGTGAGCGCGGTAGCGGGTCCGGGCAGTTGATGCTGTCGGCGAGATAACCGGGTGGCGCGCCGGTGCTGCGCGCGGGGGCTGCGGGAGCAGGGCATGGTTGAGCGGATTACGTTGCTGGGTGGGTGTGGCAAGTCCGGCCAGCGCGAGCCGGTGGCACGCGTCGACTTGAACATGGGGCAGGTTGTCAGCATTGTCGGGCCGACCGGTTCCGGCAAGACGACGCTGTTCAACGACATCGAGCTGTTTGCGGACGGCAGCACGCCGACGAAGCGCCGCGTGTTGATCAACGATAGGCCCCCAGGGCCCGAGTATCGCGATGATCCGTCGCGGAACCCGATCGCGCTCATCACGCAACATACAAACTTCCTGTCCGATCTCCCGGTCCGCGAGTTCCTGGCAATCCACGCGGAGATCCGGCGATCGGACGACGACGCGGCCGAGGCGGTCGTCGGCCGCACACTCGCGTTCGCGAACCAGCTCACGGGCGAGGCCGTCCTGCAGCACTACCGCATGACCGAGCTGTCCGGTGGCCAGACGCGGGCGCTGCTGATCGCCGACGCGGTCATCATCGGCAACGCGCCGATCGTGCTGCTCGACGAGATCGAGAACGCGGGGATTCACCGGATGCGGGCGCTGGAGCTGCTGCGGCGGTATCGCAAGATCTTCGTCTTCGTCACCCACGACCCGTACATCCCGCTGCTCTCCGACTTCCGCATCGTCATGGCCAACGGCGCGATGACGAAAGTCATCCACAGCGGCGACGCCGAGCGCAAGCTGGCACAGCACGTCCGCGCCGCCGACGACCTGCTCTCGCACTTCCGCGAGCGCATTCGGTCGGGCGGGCGCTTCAGCGCTGATGAGTTGGAGGCGCTGGCATGAAGCTCGCCATCTGTGCTGGCCCGGCGACGTCGGGCAAGACGGCGGTGCTCCGCCACGTCGTGCGCAAACTCCTCGCCCGCGATCAGCGCGTCGCGTTCCTGAAGATCGACGTCCAGTTCGCGGCCGAGGACGAAGAGCTGGCGACCGAATTCGGCATCGCCACGCGAAAAGTCTATTCCGGCGAGTTGTGCCCGGACCATTGCAGCGTCCTCGTGCTTGGAGAGGCGCTCGCCTGGGCTGGACGGCAGAACGCCGACGTGCTGCTGGTGGAGACCGCCGGCTTGTGCCTGCGCTGTTCACCCTATGTTGATGGGGGGCTGGGCATAGTCGTGCTCGAAGCGACGAGCGGCATGAACCTCCCGCGCAAGATCGGGCCGATGCTGAGCCTCGCGGACGTCGCGGTGGTGACCAAGATCGACCTGGTGTCGCAGGCGGAGCGCGAGGTCTTTCGCGCGCGCATTCTGGACGCGGCGCCGGGGGTGCGCGTGCGCGAGGTGAACGCCCTGCACGGCATCGGGATCGACCCGCTCGTGGATCAGGTACTGGCGGTCGGTGACGCTTCGCGTGAGCTGCTGCTGCGCGGCAACCCGCCCGTGGGGACGTGCACGATCTGCGTCGGCAAGAAGACGATCGGCTGGCAGTCGCACTTCGGCGTCGTGCGGCCACTGGAAGACCAGACTTTCTACCGCGGGGAGTGAAGATGGCGATCAACGCGAGCCTGCCCGGACTGGATTGTGGCCTGTGTGGCTTTCGCAGGTGCAATGACCTCGCGGACCGCCTGGCGGAGGAACCGGCGTTGCTGGAACGGTGTGTTCACCTGTCCGCAGCCACGCCGACCCTGGCGCGGCGCGAGTCCCCGGTGTCGACCGGCGTGGCGCTGCCAACCGTGCAGGCGGAGCCCGAAGTCACTTGGCAGGACAGCCTGGGCCGCGAGTTCGATTTCTACCTGGAGCATTTCCCCGAGGAGCCCGGCCCGCGCGAGTGCATCCTGCCGCACAACCCCATGATCACGCGCGAGCTGGACATCCAGCCGGGCGAGCTGCTCATCGGCCGGCCGCTGGGCATGTCCTGCGGTTGTCCCATTACACACTGCGGCGTCGTGATGAACGTGGACCAGCGCACGGGCGTGATCGACTGGTGCGTCACGGGTCCGCTGCGCGTGCGGCAGGAAGGCTTCAAGGATCTCGGCTACTACATCGCGGAAGCCTACGACGGCCTGATTCGCACGAAGCGCACCGACATCCGGATCGGCTGCCGCTACTACTTCCAGCCGCGCATGTGCATGCTGCAATGGCGCCACAGCGGCCTTGTCAACTACATGAACCAGACAGAAGCCGGGCTGCAGGTACGGCTGGAGGGGCTCTGGATCGGTTAGACAGCGCGGCGGGGGGCTGTGGTGCCTGGCGCTGTCGCGCACCCGGCGGCTTTGCGTGGGACGGGGGCTTGCGGGTATCCTATCGGGTCTGTCAGTTGGGTTGTACAAGCAGTCCCACACCCGCGCAACAGGAGCGAGTCGCGATGAGCAAGCCGTGCTGTCAGGCGTTGAAGATCAAGAACGGTAAGGTGCAGGTCCCGATGTGCGGGCGGAATCTTTTGCGCAACCCGCTCTACAACAAGGGCCGGGCGTTCAGCGAGGCGGAGCGTGACGAGTTCAACCTGCGCGGCCTCATGCCTGCGCGCGTTCTCACGATCAAGGAGCAGGTCGATCTCGAGCTGGAACACATCCGCGCCAAGGGCACCGACCTCGAGAAGTTCATCGGTCTGGCCGCCTTGCAGGACCTCAACGAGACGCTGTTCTATCGCGTGCTCGTCGAGAACATGGCCGAGATGATGCCGATCGTCTACACGCCGACCGTCGGCCAGGCCTGCCAGAAGTTCAGCCACATCCTCCGCCGCACGCGCGGCTTGTGGATTACGCCCGACGACATCAACCGCGTGCCGGACGTGCTGCGCAACGCCGGCGAGACGGACATCCGCCTGATCGTCGTGACGGACAACGAGCGCATCCTGGGCTTGGGCGATCAGGGCGCCGGCGGCATGGGCATCCCGATCGGCAAGATCGCGCTGTACTGCGCCGGGGCCGGCATCCATCCGGCCCAGACGCTGCCAATCAGCCTCGACGTCGGTACGGACAACCCCGAGCTGCTCAACGACCCGTACTACATGGGC
The DNA here is from genome assembly GCA_017999985.1 of Phycisphaerae bacterium. NCBI lineage: Bacteria > Pseudomonadati > Planctomycetota > Phycisphaerae > Phycisphaerae bacterium. Next base: position 96,812 of record JAGNKU010000002.1, read on the forward strand.
TGGCGGCACAAGCGCCTGCGGGGCGAAGAGTACGAGGTCGTCGTCGAGGCCTTCGTCAACGGCGTGCGCGAGGTCTTCCCCCGGGCCCTCGTCCAGTGGGAAGACTTCCACAAGAACATCGCGTTCATGGTGCTCGACCGCTATCGACGCCGGCTGCCCTGCTTCAATGACGATATCCAGGGCACGGCGGCGGTGGCGCTCGCCGGCCTCTACGGCGGCCTCCGCGTAACCGGTGGCAAGCTCTCCGAGCAGCGGATCGTCTTCGCGGGTGCCGGTGCCGCGGGCGTGGGCATCGGGCGGCTGGTGCGCGGCGCGATGGAGATGGAGTGCACCGACCAGGAGAAGATCCATCGGGCGACGGCGTTCATCGACTCGGTGGGCCTGGTGCACGACGGCGCGCCGATCAAGGACACGCAGAAGCGGCCGTTCGCGCTGACACAGGCCGAGTTGAAGGCTTACGGCTTCAAGGGTGAAGGTCCATTCAGCCTGTTGGAGGTCATCCAGCGCGTGAAACCGACCATCCTGCTCGGCACGACGGCCCGCGCGAATACGTTCACCGAGGAAATCGTCCGCGAGATGGCCAAGCACGTCGAGCGGCCGATCATCTACGCCTTCAGCAACCCCACGTCGAAGGCCGAATGCACGCCGGCCGACGCGCTGAAATGGACGGACGGCCGCGCGCTGGTCGCGACGGGCAGCCCGTTCGCCCCGGTCGAGTACAAGGGCAAGACGCACGTCATCGGCCAGGGCAACAACGTGTTCATCTTCCCGGGCGTCGGCCTGGGCGCGATCCTCGCCGAAGCGTCCGAAGTCCCCGAGTCGTTCTTCATGATCGCCGCGCAGACGCTCGCCGAGTGCATCACGCCGGACCGACTGGAAAGCGGCGCGCTGTACCCGGATCCGACCATGCTGCGTGAGATCAGTGGACGGATCGCGGCCAACGTGATTCGCGAGGCGAAGCGGCTGAACATCGGCCGGATGATCCCGGACCGCGACATCGACCAGCTCGTGAAGGACTCGATGTGGTATCCGGATTACATGGAGTACGAGCGCGTCGCCGAGTAGGCCCCCGCGCTGGCGATCGTCCTCCGGCCCGTGGCGTCGCGTGCTGCCGCGGGCCGGCTGGTTAATCGGTGGGGGGCGGCGGCGTCTCGGCGTCGGCGGCGCCCAGCAGGCGGGCGACGTGCGGAAGATCAAATGGCTTCTCCACCCGGGCGTGCCACCACGCCGCGCCCTGCGCGTCGGCGTCCGCGGTGGCCATGAGGATGACGCGCGCCGGGGAACTGGCCTGGTGTGCCAGGCCCGCCAGCGTCTCCGCCGCCCGACCGGGAAGCTGGTCCGAGACGATCAACGCCGCGACCGGGTGGTCGCGCAGCAGCTTCTCGGCTTCGACGCTGCAGTGGGTGGTCTCGACGGTGAACCAGCGCCGCAGGTACTCAGCGAGCGACCACATCGTGAGGCGGTCGGGCTCGACGATCAGGAGCCGGGCGCGGGACGGCTGCGGACAGACCGCGGTCATTTTGGGGCGGGACTTACGGGGCGTCACCATGCGACTCCGACGACCAGGATGCATATGCACACGGCGTGCCAGCGCACGGCACGAGCTCGTGCTGCGGCACCGGCGTCGGCTGCGCCGCGTACCGCTGGCGTAGCCGTCACCCGCGCGGCCAGTGGGCCAAAAACCGCACGGATGGGGCAGTTGCCACAGTGTCCGGCAGCCTGACGCGAGACGCGGCGGCGGGGTAGAATCACAGGATGCCCGAGGGCGTGTTCGAGGACATGAAGGCGTACATCGCGTTCAGCGACGAGGACGCGAAGAACCTCGCTTCGCTCGCGGAGCCGATCGGGCCGTTGCTGCCGCGCGTCGTGGATCGCTTCTATCGGGTCCTGCAGGCCCACCCCGGCGCGCGACAAGTACTGACCGGGGGAACCACGCAGGTGGAGGCGCTCCGGCGCTCGCTGCTGACGTGGTTGCGCGGGTTGTTCGTCGGAACCTATGACGCGGACTATTGCCGGGAGCGCGCCCAGATCGGTCGAACGCATGTCCGGGTCGGACTGCCGCAGCACTACATGTTTGCCGCGATGGAAGTGCTCTGGGAGTCGCTGCAGGCGGCGGTGGACACGCTGCCGATCGCCCACGCGCAGGCCAAGCTGGCCTCGCTCCACAAGCTGCTGACGATCGAGATCGGAGTCATGCTGGAAACGTACCGCGAGAGCCAGACGGCTCAGATCCGCCAGGTCGAGCACGACGCCGTGCAAGCGCGCTTGCGCGAGGCGGAGCAACTGGCCCAGATCGGGCAACTGGCGGCATCGCTGGCGCACGAGATCAAGAACCCGCTGGCGGGCATCAGCGGCGCGATCCAGGTCATTCGCGCCAACATGAAACCGGCGGACCCGCACTGGCCAGTGCTGGGCGAGGTGCTGCGCCAGATCAACCGGCTGGACCGCTCGGTGAAGGACCTGCTGGTGTACGCCCGGCCGAAGCCGCCGCAGTACCAGCGCTGCGATCTGCCGCGCGCGATCGGGCGTGTGCTGGATCTGCTGCGCAAAGAGCCGGAGTTCGAGCGCGTCCGGTTCGAGTACAGCGTCCCGCGCAACTTGCCCACCATCGCCGCCGACGAGCACCAGATCGAACAAGTGCTGATGAACCTGCTGCTGAACGCGGCCCAGGCTTCCTCCACGACCGGCCTGGTGAAGCTGGTCGTCACGCCGGGCCGCGAAAGCGTCCAGATTGTGGTGGAGGACCGCGGGCAGGGCATGACGGTGGACGTGGCCCGCCGGGCATTCGAGCCGTTTTTCACAACCAAGGCGCGGGGCACTGGACTCGGGCTGCCGATCTGCCGCAAGATTGTCGAAGCGCACGGCGGGCGGATTTCGCTTCGCAGTACGCCGGGCGAGGGCACCGCCGTGACGGTCGAGCTGCTGGAGCGCCCGCCGGCCGTCGAGGCAGGAGCTGTGGATGAGCGTTCGCGTACTGATCGTTGAGGATGAGAGCCTGATTCGCTGGTCGCTCCGGCAGAAGTTCGAGGAGCGCGGCTATCAGGTGCTCGAAGCCGAGACCGGGCAGGCGGCGCTCGACGCGTTCGAGGAGGGGCTCTTCGACCTGATCATGCTGGACTACAAGCTGCCCGACATCACCGGCCTGGACGTCCTGCACGGCCTGCGGCAGATCGACCAGGACGCCGTCGTGATCATGATGACGGCGTACAGCACGATCGAGACGGCGGTGGAGGCGATCAAGCTCGGGGCGTTCAACTACATCGCCAAGCCGTTCCAGATGGAGGAGCTGCTGGTCACGGTCGACAAGGCGCTGGAGACGACGCAGCTCCGGCGTGAAGTGCGTGAGCTGCGCCGCCATCTGCGCGAGGAATTCGGCATCAACGCCATCATCGGGCAGGATGCGTCGATGCTGCGACTCTTCGAGACGATCAAGCAGGTAGCCCGCACCGGCGTGTCCACGGTCTTTCTGCGCGGCGAAACCGGGACGGGCAAGGACCTCGTGGCGCGCGTGATCCATCACAACTCCGACCGCGCGACCAACCCGTTCGTGAACATCACCTGTACCGCGCTGTCCGAATCACTGCTAGAGAGCGAATTGTTCGGACATGAGCGCGGGGCGTTCACCGACGCGAAGCTGCAGAAAAAGGGGCTGCTCGAAATGGCCGAGGGCGGGACGGTCTTCCTCGATGAGGTCGGCGATATGCCCGCCGCGCTGCAGGCCAAGCTGCTCCGTTTTCTCGAGGAGCGCAAGTTCCGGCGGGTCGGCGGCACGAAGGAGATCGGCGTCGATGTCCGCGTAATCGGGGCGACCAATCGCGACCTCGAAAAGGCCATCGAACAAGGGCAATTCCGCCGCGATCTGATGTACCGGCTGAACGTGGTGACGATCACGCTGCCGCCGCTGCGGGCGCGCGGCGACGATGTGCGGCTGCTGGCACAGCACTTCATGGCGCGGTTTGCGCAAGAGTTCAAGAAGCCGGTCGCGCAGCTTACGGATGACGTGCTGGAGATGTTGCGGAGCTACGGTTGGCCGGGCAACGTGCGCGAGCTGCGCAACGTGATCGAGCGGGCGGTGCTGCTGTGCAAAAACAACACGATCACGCGTGATGATCTCGTGCTCGGCCGCACGGAGCACCAGCCGTGGGAGTGGGACATCGAGAACATGGCCCTGCCGCCGGAGGGCTTCGACTTTGACAAACTCCGCCGGCTGGAAAGCCACCTGCTGCGACAGGCGCTGGATCGCACCAACAGCAACCAGACGCAGGCGGCGAAGCTGCTGAATCTCTCGCGCGACCGGCTGCGGTATCGGCTGCAGAAGCATGGGCTGCTGTAGGAAGCGGTCAGCACTCAGCGGTCGGCTTTCAGCCGGATTAGGCACGGAGGCAGGCAGGGGAGGGATCCAGGGAACGAGGGATCAAGGGATCGAGGGTCGAGAGGGAACAGGGAACTGGGGACAGGGAACAGGTAACGGAGCCCGAAGCGCCAGCGAGGGCCCGGCGCAGCGCGCGGGGTGGAAGTTCTTCGCCCGTAGGGCGCACGACGGTAGCCAGGGTCTTCAGACCCTGGACGGTGAAGCTCGCAATTCCTCTCCTGCCTTCCAGCCCGGAGGGCTGGCGAGGCGTGAGGATTGAGCCGGTTCCCGCGGGCGCGCACCCGAGGCCACTGACAGACGTCCGCTGCGCGGGCTGAGCAATGTTGAGCCGGACCTGAGGGACCGCAGGTCAGCGGACGCGTCGGCGGCGCCGAGCGTGTGCACCCGGCGCCGCCGTTCGGATTCACTATCGCGCGCAGCGCTCACGCTGCGGGAGCTTGTGGAGACGCCGCTACTCCGTCAGCGCGCCGTAGACCGCGAGCCAATATGCGCGCTGCACCTCGTCCCAGGCATTTTCGAGCGCAAAGCCCACCCAGCCGGGCACGCCGGCGCCCGCTACGAATTCCCGTCATCAGTTGTCCGACTTGGCTGTCCCCACACTACGGATAGACTATCTAGAATTAATGGCTGTCCCTCTTTCCAGACAGCGTAGCGATGGAGATGCTGCTATTGATATTTCGTGCAACGAAGCTGCCCGCGAGCGCACCACCGACCGTCAAGCCGCCCGTGACGTCCTGTGTGATTTTGACCTCGTTGAGCACACCGCCCCCGATGGTGAGCGTGCCGGCGTGATCGGCCCATAGCGGCCCCAATTCGCCCACGTCGGAAACGACGTCGAGTGCGTCGAGAACGTTCGTCTCATCGCTGTTGGACTTGAGGTCGAGCGCCTTCACTGCCGCCGCACCGCGCGTGTGCCCGGCGCTCGGATCGCCAATCACGCTCAGGTGAATGCCGCCGACCGTCACGCCGTTGGCGATCTTGATGTAGTTGATGTACCCAGGCAGATTCGTAGCGCTGTCGTAGGCCTCGAATTTCCACGGCTCGGCTGGCATGCCGTTCGACCAGATCGTTACACCAATATCGTTGCCTTCAATGTCCTGATCGATAGTGAATTCCACTGGCGCGTTGTGCGCGCCCCACTCGACGATGACGTTGCGCGCAACCACAACCTGCGCGAAGACCAGACTCAGACCTACTGCAAGGAGAGCTCTCGTTGTCCCCATCACGTGTCCCTCTATTGTTGTGTATTTCGCGTTCCTATCACATAGCGTCTTGGGAGCCGAGCGCCCAAGATCGCAACCAACATGCAAGCACAAGCAGACGGCTCAGGCACGATGCCGCAGTTGACCCAATCCCACTCCGCCAAACTGCAGCTCGATGTCATGTCGCCCCAGCCCACACCTGGTGCACCGGGGAGACCTTCAAAGAAGGTCCCCTGCAATGCCGGCGTCCCATCGATATACAGGCTGAAGGCGCGCATGTCCGCAGATTCGAAGACGAACTCGTGGAACTCACCAGGCACAAAGGGCGCCCAGCCACCGGGTGGGGTATCACAATAGACGCCATTGGTCGCCAGACTCAGATGCACCGTGTAGTAATCGTCGAATCTGATGAAGACTGCCGGATCGGAATGGATTGCCTCGTCGACTCGCACTCGCCATGACATGACAAAGTTCTGCCCGGGCCCCACGCTCATTTCCCCTGATCTTAGCTGACCGTAAATGTCGTAAATGCCCGGGGCGGCGCGCGAGTCGATGAACAGCTTTCCGTCCTCCAACCATCGCTCCGCCGGCGGGTCAGACGAGTAGTGACTCCAGCCCTCGGTCTCCGGGTACGTGTCACCGTCCCAACTGACCCACCACGGGCTCGCCCGGGCGGCCGTCACCGCCAGCAGCAATGTCACCGTCACGTTCAACAGACGCAGCATTCCGATCCTCCTTGCTCTGCGCGCCAGCCGCGCCGGCATCCCCAGCCGGCCGGCCGCGCGCTGCCTCATGCTCTGCCACGACGCCGGGACAAACACGCGTCTCGTCGTCGCGCTCCTGCGCCCGCCACGGACGCGCAATGCGAGCACCAGCAAACGAGTTGCCCTCAATCACTTATAGCCCTCCAGCACTGGCCGCCGCCAACGTGGCGACCGTCCCCCCCGACCCCGCCGTCAATATCCCCGCCACGCAACACGCCGGGCGCGATTTCGTCGCCCCTGGGGTCCCGTCGTCATGCGGCCAGCAGCACGCAGGCAGTGCCGACCGATAACCACGAGCATTCTACATCGCACGCGCGGCATGGACAACAGAAAAGGAGCGGCAGCACCGAAATACCGCAGATGCTGGCGAGCAACTGTCAGCCGCGCTGCGCTACGCGCTCTGCTCGGCGCGCTGCGCGCCAAACACGATCGCGACAAGTCGCCCCGGCGTACGCGGCCGGCGTTCACCGTCCAGTCGGCTACGGCCCGGCGACAAAGCGCGGTCGTGCCACACGCGCGGGGGGCAGGCGAAGACCCGACAAGATCCGCCCGATGGCGCCGATATTTAGCAATCCTAGTACCTCTCTGCGTTCTCGGCGTCGTCCGCGGCTATCCTGGCAATGGAGGGTGGCATGTCCCACGTGCCCGCATCGAACGCCGCCGCTCACATTGTCACCATGCTGCCAGTGGACCTTGTCACGCTGTTCCTCTGGCTGACAGCTTCATCGTCCCATAACAAAGGTGCGCAATTAGGCAGCGCGCGAGCACGCCATTTTGATCACCTTTGGCGGATTCGCTCGGAAGGGCGGTTTTATGCGGACGTCGCCCGATCAAGGGTCAGTTTGCACAGCGCCACTAGCGGCGTTTGGCTTTCGCCGCGGGCTTGCGCGCCGACTTCGCGGGCGTCTTCTTCACGGGCTTGGCAGTCTTCTTCGCGGATGACGCCGGGGCCGCTCTGCCGCCCGCGATCAGGACCATCAGCGCGTTCTGCGCGTGCATCCGGTTCTCCGCCTGGTCGAAGATCGCCGAGTTGGGCGTCCGGGCGGCGGCGTACTCGATCTCTTCGCCGTAATGCGCCGGCAGGCAGTGCAGCACGATCGCGTCGGGCTTGGCCAGGCCGAGCAAACGCATGTTGATTTGGAAGCCCTGGAACTTTGCCTTGCGGGCCTCCGCTTCGGCTTCCTGGCCCATCGACGCCCACACGTCCGTGTACAGCACGTCCGCCCCGCGCGCGGCTTCCGTCGGCTCGTTCAGCACGCGAATCTCCGCGCCTGTCTTGCGGCCGATCACCTGCGACTCGACCAGCACTTCCGGCTTCGGCTCGAAGCCCGGCGGCGTCGCGACGGTCATGTGCATGCCGACGAGCGCGGCGCCGTACATGAGCGAATGCGCTACGTTGTTGCCATCGCCGATGTAAACCGCACGCAGGCCTTTCAGCGTCCGCCTGCGCTCGCGGATGGTCATCAAGTCCGCCAGGATCTGGCAGGGGTGCTCGAAGTCGCTCAGGCCGTTGATCACGGGGCAGGTCGCGTACTTGCCGAGATCGACGACGATGTCGTGGCCGAAGACGCGGGCCATGATGAGGTCGGCGTAGCGCGACAGGACAAGCGCGATGTCCTCGGTCGTCTCGCGCTGGCCGAGCTTGATGTCGGACGGGGCGAGGTAGATCGCGTGTCCGCCGAGCCGCGTCATGCCGGTCTCGAAGGAGACGCGGGTGCGCAGCGAGGGCTTCTGGAAAATCATGGCGAGCGTCTTGCCGGCGAGCGGCGCGGCGCGCTCGAACTTGGCGCGGTTCGCCTTGAGGGCATCGGCCTGGTCGAGGATGGCGCGAATCTCGTCGCCGGTGAGGTCTTTCATCGAGAGCAGGTTGCGTCCGCGTAGGTTTACTGGCATGGTGCCGGTCTCCGTGTGGGGCGGCCTAAAGGGGCGCCCGAGCCTGTCGTCAGAGTCGCGACAGTGTAGCGGCAGGGGGGTGAATGGAAAATGGCGCGCGGAGCGCCGCGGCCTGGCTGCGCCAGATCGTGCCACCCCGACGGGCAGTGCTCGCATTGTTACCTTGTTACCTGCACACCTTGTCACCCCCACGGCTTGGCTGCGCCAGACCGTGCCACGCGCGCGGGGCTATTGCGCGAGCTGCTTGCGGAGAATCTCGATGACCTCCGGCATCTTGCGGTCGCGCAGAGCTTTGAACTCCGCCGGCAGTTCGTCGGCACGAATCAGGAAGTCGATCGTGGTGCCGTCGGTGCCAACCGGTACGCGGACGATCGCCACGACCGGGGAACGCGTCTCACCGCCCGGTGCGGCCCCGCCTTGGCTCGGCCGGGCACCCACCATGACGCCATGCTCGCCCACCTCGTACCATAGCCCAGTGCGGCCGGAGATCAGTTCCAGGACCTGGCGGGCGGTCGTGTCACGCTGGATGAGGTCCACGAAGCGGTCCTGCGCCGCGACGCGCTGCAGCGACCCGGGCTCAAAGTGGATCGTGATGCCGATCCGGCGGCCCAGATCCATCAGCAGGGCGTCGAGGGCCACGCGCTGGTAGTTGAGATCGAGCGGCCGGTCGAGCCGTTGCTGAATGTCCTCGCCGCGGCTGTAAATCACGATCGTCTTGCCGGACAGAACCCACAGGCAGCCCATCTGCTGCGTGACGGTTTCGAGTTGCGTAAGGGCATCGGCCGGCGGGCCGGCCCGCATGGCCTGCTCGAACATCTGCTGCGGATCGGTCTTCCCCGCTGGCGGAAGGCGAAACTCGACGGTGAAGGCATCGGGTCGAATGTGGGCCCACTGCTGCCCGGCGAGCGTCTGCAGCAGCGTGACTTCATCGACGGTCAGGCGGCGGCCCAGCCGTTCGAGCACCGGCGCCGGTGCGACCACGACGTGATTGTCGCCGATACGCAGCGCCAGCCCCAGGCCGGCGAAAATCTGCTCCAGCGCCCGGCGCACCGACATGTGCTCGATCACGATCGAAAGGCGGGTCTGCTCACCATACGGCATGCATTCCAGCGCGGCGGGGTCAATCTCGAAGTGCAGGCCGGTCGGCTTCTCCAGTTCCGCTAGCGCATCGCGGATCGGACGCTCGGAAATCTCGATCCGCTGCGTGATCTGCTGGTCCAGCGCCGCCTCCACGAGGTCACGCATGCCCTGCGCGCCGGCCAGCGGCACGATGGCCGCCAGCGACAGCAGGCCGGCAAGGCACGTCGGGAGGTTCGAGCGTCGATGGATGACGGTTGAGGTTGGCATGGAGATGGCCTCAATAATACCCGGCCGTCTCTACGGACGGCTCGGCCGGCATGATGAGGGGATCGACCACGAAGAGACGCTGCGGCGCGGCCGCCGTCGCCGAAGGGGCGGAAATGCGGGCAAACGCCACGCCGGCGTCGGCAGTGGACCGCGCCGTGGCGGGCGGAGAAAGTGTGACGCGCACCAGTCCGGCGGGTGCGGTGGGGGGAGCGCCATGCGGCAGAAGCGCGAGGAGCAGGGCGGCGGCGGCCGTCAGCGAAGCCGCGGTGGCCGCAAGCCCGGTGTAGAGCCGACGTCGTCGCGCCGCCGTTCCCGTACTCCGCGCCACGGCTTGGGAGATCCGCCCGTGCAGACGGGACCAGTCGATGCGGGCATCGAGCGAGGGCAGGTCGCGCAGCACGGAGTCGAGGGCATCATCAGGCTCTGCGTCGATCGCTTGGGGCTGATCGAGATTGGCGACGATGCGGTCCTTGAGCCGTGGCCAGTTGACATTGGCCGGCGTGGACCAGCCGCGGGCGAGGAGCGCATCGAAGCGGCGCCATTCGTCGAAGATGGCGGCCAGCTCGGGCTGGGCGGCGAGCGCGGCATCGATCTGCGCCCGCAGGTCGGCGCGGTCGGGCTCGCTGAGCCACGCGGACACGAGTTGTTCGAACGCGAGGCGGTCCATCGCGGTCACCGTCCGGCCAAGTCCATCGTCGGGCGCGGGCTTACATGAAGTCCGCGAGATACTCTTTCATCTTGCGGCGCGCCTGGAAGACGTGCCATTTCACCGCTTCGATGCTGCAGTCCAGAATCTGTGCCACGTCCTTCTGCGGGAGCTGCTCCACGCTGAAGAGGACGAGGGCGGCCCGCTGCTGGGGTGGCAATTGCGCCAAACCGGCCTGCACGCGCTCCTCCAGCTCGGTCGCCGCGAGCCGCGCGCCGGGGCGATCCTCGGAATGCGGGCTGTCGGCGATCCGCTCCTCCCGCGACGTGTCCTCGGACAACAGACAGTCCTCGAACGAGAGTCGCGGGCCGCGCGAGCGGCGGTAGTTCAGCGACAGGTTGGTAACGATCCTCAGCAGCCACGGTCCAAACCTTGCGGGGTCTTCCAAGGCGTCCAATTTCCGATACGCACGAATGAAGGCATCCTGACACACTTCCAGGGCATCGTGGATGTTGCCCAGCAGCCGGTACGCCACGGCGGTTGCCCGCCGCTGGTAGCGTTCGATCAGGTCATCGAACGCCGCCTTCCGGCCAGCCAGCGTCGCTCGCACCAGCTCGGCATCATCCGGCGTTACTGGGGTCGAGCGCTGGGCTGCCACGTGCTCTCCTGCCTTCAAGGACACCGTGAGGGGCCAAAGGTTGGGCCGATTTCGGTGCTAGCTCGTCTCGTTCGACGGCCGGGGCCCGATCATTATTCACGTGCTGGGCGGGATTTGGAAACGGGCGCCGGCGCGGCAACTGCGCGGTCCGGTATGGAGCGCGGCCGGGTGGGGACGGGGCGCTTCTAACTCACCTGCTGGCAGTTGGTTATGAGACGTTCACCCGGGTGCCAGCGGCTGCGGTGGGCGTCTCCGATTGTTGGCGGAATGCCGTCGCCGTATGATGGCGCTGTCCAAGAGCTTGTGCGGACACGGTCACCGACCGCGCGACGGTGTTTCCCGGCCGGCGGAAGGAAGTTCGGGGTTAGAGGGTCATGTCAGCGTCCCACGGATCAAGGAGTGAGCCATGTTGCGGAAGCGCGCCGTGTTTCTTCGGAGATCTTGCGCGATTCTCATGGGATGCGTGCTGACGGCGCGGGCCTTCGCCGCGGAGCGCGTGGTGTTGGCGGAGTATTTCACCTCCGTGACCTGAGCGTACGACGTCTACGCCCGTGCGGCGATGGAGGCGCTGCTCCTGGATCCGAACGACGTGGTGGCGGACGGCACGCTCGCGCTCGTCGAAATCCACATTCTGGACAACTACGTAACCGATTGGGCGCAGCAACGCGCGGAGTTTTACGACGCGACTGGCACGCCTATGGTCTGGTTTGACGGAACCGTCGTGGTCGCAGGTGCAACGAGCTTCCCATACACCTACATGACTTACCTGACGCGCTACAACCAGCGCCGCGCGGTTCCGACGGACGTGACACTATCGGTCACGGCCGAGCAACTCAGCGGCCCGACGTTCACGCTCCGCGCGCGGGTTGGCGTGGAGGCCGGCGGGACCGGCAAGACGCTGCGTGCATACATGGTGGCGGTCCTCGCCCATTGGCCGCCAATACCCGCGGATTCGCACAACGCGTTTCGAACGGCCGCCACCACCGCAGACGTGACGCTCCTGCCGGGCGAAATCGCGGTGGTGGAGCGCGAGTTGACGTTCGACGAAATCGCCTGGGCTGCGCCCGAGGACATTCGGATCATTGCCTGGGCCCAGGAGCCGCAGGGCAGCGCGTCGCCGAGCGACCCTGCGACGGTGTACCAGGCCGCGGTCCTGCCCTGGCCATTTCCGCCGGACTGCAATGCGAACGGCGTCGCGGATCCGCAGGACATCGCGGACGGGACCTCCGCCGACGTCAACGGCAACGAGATCCCCGACGAGTGCGAGGTCTGGGTTGGCGATCTGAACTGCGACAGTACCGTCGACTTCCGCGACATCAACCCATTCGTGCTCTATCTCACCGACTTCCCGGCGTGGCAAAGCGCGTTTCCGGAATGCAACGCCGCCAACGGCGACATCAACGGCGATGGCACGTACGGGCAGGGCTCGTTCGGCGACATCAATCCGTTCGTCACGCTCTTGATGGGCAAATCCTGATCGCCGGCTTCCGAGGTGCAGGTTACGGCGCGGCGGGCTCGGCCACCGGCGTCGCCATGGCGGGGATGCGGACGGTGAAGAGCGATCCGCCGGCGTCGCCGGGCGAGACGTTGATGGACCCGTGATGGGCGTCGACGATCCGGGCGGCGATCGCGAGGCCGAGGCCCGTGCCCTTGCCCCCGGTCTTCGTCGTGAAGAACGGCTCGAAGATGTGCGGCAACACGTCGGGCGCAATGCCCGTGCCCGTGTCGGCCACGTCGATACAGAGGGCGTGGGCGGGGGTGTCGCCGGGGGCACCGAGTGTCTGGACCTCGCGGCGGACGACCACGCGCAGGTCGCCGCCGTCTGGCATACTGTCGGCGGCGTTGAGCATCAGGTTCACGAAGACCTGCTCCAGGAGGGGCTGATCCGCGAGCGCACGATCGTCGTCAGTGTGGATCTCACGGGTAAGGCGGATCCCGCGACCGTCGATCTTCGGGGTAACGACCTCGATCGCCCGGTTCACGACATCGGAGAGGCGCGTCTCCGTGCTGCGCATGGCCTGCTCGCGCGCGAGGGTCAACAGCCGACGCACGATGAGCTCGATGCGCTCCAAGCCACTGTCGATCAAGTCGAGCATCTGGCCGGCGCGCTGCGGATCGGCCAGCGAGCGACGCAGGATGCGCGTGCAGTTCTGCACGCCGTCGAGCGGGTTGTTCACCTCGTGGGCCACGCTCGCAGCCAGTTCACCCAGAAACGCGAGCCGCTCACGGCGGCGCAGTTCCTCGTGCAGGCGCGCCTGCTGGCGGCTGGCCTCGGTCAGGCGCGCGGCGAGGACGTTGACGGCGGAGATGAGCTTGTACATGTCGTCGCCGGGCTGGGCGTCCAGCGTGATCGCCGGCCGGCCGTGCCCGATGTCGTCGGCTACGCGTCTGAGCCGGCCGAGCGTGGCGTGCAGGTAGTAGCGTGCGACGCGTCCGCAAATCAACGCGGTCAGCAACGAACCGAGCGTGCAGATCAGGATGACCTGCCAGGCGGACGGCTCGAGCAGCAGGGCGATGGCCCCGCTGAGCAGGATGCCCGCGTGCAACAGCAGCAGCAGCTTGTGACGAAAGCGCCGAAACATCCTATGCTCTATTATCCGGTACGGCGGCCGGGCCACAAGCCGGCCGGGTCCGGTCCACAGGAGAACCCGTGAGCCAGCATCACGACGACGAAACGCCGACGACCGCGCGCCGCTCGCCAGCGAACCGGCTGGGCCTGCCATACCGCCCGGCGCCGCCGCGCCGCCTGCAAACGCCCATCATCGACGTGCACACACACGTGCGGCACATGGCCAGCGCGGCGCAGTTCTTCGCGGCGGCGGATGCGTACGGTGTCGGCCACATCGTGACGATGACGCCGCTCGACGAGGTCGAGGCGTTGCGGGCCGCGTATCCGGAGCGGCTGTCGTTCATTGCGGTCCCGCGCTGGCGTGATCTGTCGAGCTCGAATGCGTTTCAGCGGCAGTGGCTGGCGGATCTGGAGGCGTTTCGCGCATTGGGAGCGCGGCGGATGAAGTTCTGGCTGGCGCCGCCGATGCGAGGCGAGTACGGCCTGCGACTGCAAGACGCCTTCTTTGCCCCGCTGATTCGCCGTGGCGTCGAGCTGGGCTATGACTTCATGGTCCATGTCGGCGACCCGAGCGAGTGGTTCGCGCCCGGGGGGCGCTACGCCGACGCGGCACGCTTCGGGACGAAGCACGAGCAGTACACGCAACTCGAATTCCTGCTGGAGCGCGTTGCGCCGCGGACGGTGATCGCGGCGCACATGGGCGGTAACTGCGAGGAACCGGAGTTCCTGGAGCGGCTGCTCGACCGCTATCCAAATCTATACCTCGACAGCAGTGCGACGAAGTGGGTCGTGCGCGCCGTAGCCCGGCAGCCGGACGCGCTGCGCGACTTCATGATTCGCAAACAGGACCGTGTACTGTTTGGCAGCGACCTCGTCGTGGGTGGCGACTACGGCTTCGAGCATTACGCCAGCCGGTACTGGTGCCACCAGGTGATGTGGGAAACCGACTACCGCGGCGAGAGCCCGATCGAGGATCCGGACGCCGACGATCCGCCGCGGTTGGCGGGGCTGGCGCTGCCGGATGAGGTCCTGCGCAAACTGTACTACGACAATGCCGTGCGGTTGGGGCACGGGCCGCTCGACGGCTGAGAAGCGGGGGTGACGATTGGCGGCCGGGGGGCTATCATCGACCGCACGGCAAGGGCTCGAAAACGCTGATCATGGAGTAACGCATGTACACGCGCATGTTCCTGGTTGTCACGTCGATTCTGGGATTGGCCACTGTCGCGAGTGCCCAGAATGCAGGTGCGGGAGAGGCCGCACTAACCTATCCCAAGGTCAAGACCGTCGATCAGGTCGACGAACTGCACGGCGTGAAAGTCGCCGACCCGTACCGCTGGCTCGAAGACCTCGATTCGCCGGAGACCGCGGCCTGGGTGGCGGCGCAGAACGAGGTCACGTTCAGGTTCCTCGGCGAGATTCCGGCGCGCGAGCGAATCAAGGAGCGCATGACGAAGCTATGGGACTTCGAGCGCTACGGGTTGCCGTTCAAGGAGGGTGGCCGCTACTTCTACTCGAAGAATGACGGGCTGCAGGCGCAATCCGTCTTCTACGTGCTCGATTCGCTCGACGGCGAGCCGCGCGTGCTGATCGACCCGAACAAGCTGTCCGAGGATGGGACCGTCGCGCTGGCCGGCCTGTCGATCAGCGAGGACGGCAAGCGGATGGCGTATGGATTGTCGACCGCCGGCTCGGACTGGGTCGAGTATCGCGTGCGCGACATCGACACCGGCCGGGACCTGGACGACCATCTGAAGTGGATCAAGTTCTCGGGGGCATCGTGGACGAAAGACGGCCAGGGGTTCTACTACAGCCGGTTCGATGAACCGAAGGGCGACCAGCTCAAAGATACCAATTACTACCAGAAGCTGTGGTATCACAAGCTGGGCACGGCGCAGGTCGATGACAAACTGGTCTACAGCCGGCCGGACCAGAAGGAATGGGGCTTCGCGGGCGAGGTCACGGAGGACGGCCAGTACCTGGTCATCACCATTACGCAGGGCACGGAACGCAAGAACCGCGTTTACTTCCAGGACCTCGCAACGGGCGACGGCCAGACGATCGAACTGCTGAACGACTTCGACGCCCAATACGGGTTCATCAACAACGACGGCCCGGTGTTCTGGTTCTTCACCGACCTGGACGCGCCGCGCGGCCGGGTGATCGCGATCGACACGCGCCAGCCGGAGCGCGCCAACTGGAAGGAAATCATCCCGCAAGCCGCGGAAACGCTCGACGGAGTCACGCTCGTCAACGACACGTTCATCGCGCACTACCTGAAGGACGCGTACACGCAGGTGCGGATGTTCGACCTCCGCGGCCAGCATGTCCGCGACGTGGCGCTGCCGGGGGTGGGCACGGCGGGCGGCTTCGGCGGCAAGCGCCGCGACACCGAGACCTTCTACTCGTACACCAGCTTCAACATGCCGAACACGATCTACCGCTACGACATGCCGAGCGGCGCGAGCACCGTGTACCGCCAGCCGCAGGTCGATTTCGACCCCGCGCAGTACACGACGCAACAGGTCTTCTACAACAGCAAGGACGGCACGCGCATCCCGATGTTCATCACCCACAAGAAGAACATCCAGCTCGACGGCCACAACCCGACCATGCTCTACGGCTACGGCGGCTTTAACGCCTCGATGACGCCGTATTTCTCGATTTCACGCCTCGTGTGGATGGAACTCGGCGGCGTGTTCGCGCTGGCCAACATCCGCGGCGGCGGCGAATACGGCAAGGCCTGGCACGACGCCGGCCGCCTCGCGAACAAGCAGAACTGCTTCGACGATTTCATCGCGGCGGCGGAGTGGCTGATCGCGAACAAGTACACCAGCGCACAGAAACTCGCGATCAGCGGGGGCAGCAACGGCGGGCTGCTGGTGGGGGCCTGCATGACGCAGCGGCCGGACCTGTTCGGGGCGTGCCTGCCGGCGGTCGGGGTAATGGACATGCTGCGGTTCCACAAGTTCACGATCGGGTGGGCGTGGACTTCGGACTACGGCTCGCCGGACGAGCCCGAGGCGTTCAAGACACTCCTGAAGTACAGCCCGCTGCACAACCTGAAGCCGGGCACGTGCTATCCGGCGACGCTGGTGACGACGGCAGATCACGATGACCGCGTGGTGCCGGCGCACAGCTTCAAGTTCATCTCGGCGCTGCAGGCGGCGCAAGGCTGCGGCAACCCCGTGCTGATTCGCATCGAGACCAAGGCGGGGCATGGCGGGGGCAAGCCGACGCAGAAGATCATCGAGGAAATCAGCGACCAATATGCGTTTCTGATGCGCGTGCTGGACGTCAAACCGGCGGGCACAGCGGCGGCAATGGACTGAGGCGCGGACCGGCCGCGCGACGATGCGCGAGAAAGTCGCACGCAAATCTTTGTCGGAAGCGGTTCCGGCCGTTTAGACTCTTCTTAGGCAAGAATTGCGCGTCGCCTGTGCCTATGGTGCCGGCCGTGGGCAGTGTGGTTGGATATCAGGGGCGCGGAGGAGCGTCGTGATGGTGGGACGCTGCGGTTTGTGCCTGCTGATTCTGATGGGGGTCGCAACCCTTGCAGCTATGGGGCCGGCAAGCGACCCGCCCGGAACGCTCGCCGAAGGGACTGGCCCGCGTGACACGTGGTCGCCGGGCGATGTGAATTGCGACGGCGCGGTCAGCTTTGGCGATATCAACGTGTTTGTCCTCGCGCTTTCAGACCCCACGGCATACGCGACGCAGTATCCCGGTTGTCCAGTGAGCAATGCAGACCTGAACGACGACGGCGCGGTCGATTTTCGTGATATCAACCCGTTCGTCGCACGGCTCGCCAGCGGCCCGCCGCACATCGGCGAGAGCTCGCCGGGTGAGTGCATCATGCCCACGGGTGGCCGCGGCATCTTCTGCCCGGAAGACGTCGTCACATTCTGGGTCACGGATGGCGTGCTGCACATGCAGCACGAGAACGCGGAGTACAACTGCTGCGCGGACGACATCGAGATATCGCTGCTCGTCGCTGGTGTGGTCGTCCACCTGGAGGAACAGGAGATCCTGCTGCAGGTTCCGTGTCCTTGCCTGTGCTGCTACGAACCGACGGCGACGGTCGTTGGACTGCCGCCGGGCACGTACACGGTGGAACTGTGCTGGCTCGACGCGGACAGCGGGTGGACGTGCCACGTTGAGACGATCGTTGTGCCCTGAGCGGACGGGCCAGGTGTACGAAGGGAGTGCGGAAGATGTGCACTGCGGTGACAGCCGTGTGGGTGACCTTGTCCATTCTGCCGGTCTGGGCGGCTGGGGACATGAACTGTGATGGGGTGCTCGATTTCGCCGACATCAACGCGTTTGTTCTGGCCCTCGCCAACCCTGCGGCCTACGAAGTGGCGTATCCAGACTGTCCTCGGAACAACGCCGACCTCAACGGTGACGGCGCGGTCGATTTTCGTGATATCAACCCGTTCGTCGCACGGCTCGCCAGCGGCCCGCCGCATATCGGCGCGACGTCGCATGGCGACTGTGAGCTGCCCGGGGGCGGCCGCGATGCGTTCTGCGACCCCGATGTGGTGGCGTTCTGGGTCGCCGACGGCGTGCTGCACATGCGGCACGAAAACGCGGAATACAACTGCTGCCTGGACGACATCGCGATCACGCTGACTGTCACGGGCAACGTCGTCCACCTGGAAGAGGAGGAAATCCTGACCCTGCCGTGTTACTGCCTGTGCTGCTACGAGCCGATGGCGACGGTCGTTGGTCTGGCACCGGGGACTTACACCGTCGAGCTGTGCTGGTATGACTACTTCGACGGGTGGACGTGCTTCACGGAGACCGTCGTCATGCCTTGAGCGGAGGGGATGCGGGGGTTGGGGTGCAGAGTCCGTGTTCCCGGGCGCGCGTACCTATTCGCCCGGCGAACCGGACTCTGCCCTTTTTGTGAATGGCACGCGCGGCCTACAATCACGCGTGCTGCCTGACGGGCGGCGCTGCGCGCCAACGTGCGGCAACGGCCTGGCGCGGCTGACGCTGCCCGGTGTGACCGACCTCTGACGTAAGGAGCTGCACATGCAAATGCGTTCTCTCGGCCGCGGTGGCTTGCGCGTCTCGGCACTCGGTCTGGGGTGCATGGGGATGTCGGAGTTCTACGGCGCCGCAGACGAGCGCGAGTCGCTCGCGACGTTGGACCGCGCGCTGGAGCTGGGCATCAACTTCCTCGACACGGCGGACATGTACGGCCCGTTTAAGAACGAGGAGCTGGTCGGACGCGCGATCTGCGGCCGACGTGCCCACGTCGTCCTCGCGACGAAGTTCGGCATCGTGCGCACCGGCGATGCCGCGGCCCGCGGCGTCGACGGTCGACCCGAATATGTGCGGGCCGCGTGCGAGGCGAGCCTGAAACGGCTGAACGTCGACACCATCGACCTCTACTACCAACACCGCGTCGACCCGGACACGCCGATCGAGGACACGGTCGGAGCGATGGCGGAACTCGTAAAGCAGGGCAAGGTGCGCTATCTCGGGTTGTCCGAGGCGGGGCCGCAGACCCTGCGGCGGGCATGCAAGGTCCATCCGATCACCGCGTTGCAGTCGGAATACTCGTTGTGGACCCGCGATCCGGAGCACGAGATTCTCGCGACCTGCCGCGAGCTGGGCATCGGCTTTGTCGCGTACAGCCCGCTTGGCCGCGGCTTCCTGACCGGGCGGATTCGCAGGCCGGACGATCTCGCGACGGATGACTGGCGGCGGGGTTCGCCACGCTTCCAGGGCGACAACTTTCACCGCAACATGTCGCTGGTTAAGAAGGTCGAGGAACTCGCCGCGGAGAAGGGCTGCCGGCCCTCGCAGCTCGCACTCGCGTGGGTGCTCGCACAGGGCGACGATATCGTGCCGATCCCCGGAACAAAGCGGCGCCGCTATCTCGAGGAGAACGCCGCCGCGGCGGACATTCGTCTTACGCCGGACGATCTGCGCCGGATCGCGGAAATCGCACCGCCGGGCGTCGCCGCGGGCACGCGGTACCCGCAGGCGTACATGGAGATGGTCAGTCGCTGAGCGCAAGCCGCAAAGTCCCTGCCTCGCGAAGTGGGGCCAGGGCCGGCGTGGAAGCCGCGATCCGCGCGCGGGCGTTCGGTTGCCGCGTTGTTCAGTCCGTGTTGCTACAAGACCGCCTTGACGGCCGCGGCCAGCTTCCCGGGCGTGCGTTCTTCCAGCTCGTATGTCACGCGCAGAGACGGCTTGTTGATCTTCAGCATGCGCCCCAGGTCGATCGGCGTACCGATCAGCACGAGGTCGCACGGGACGGCGTTGATCGTCCGCTCGAGCTCCTTCATCTGCTTCTGTCCGTAGCCCATCGCCGGCAGCACTTCGGTGACGTGCGTGTATTTCGCGAACGTCTTCTTGATGCTGCCGACGGCGTACGGACGCGGATCAACCAGCTTTTTGGCGCCGAACTTCTTCGCCGCGATGTGGCCGGCGCCGTATTTCATCTCGCCATGCGTGAGCGTCGGCCCATCCTCGACCACGAGTACCTTCTTGCCTTTGATCTGCTTCGGCTCGGACACGAATACGGGTGAATCCGCCATGATGACGCGGGCCCGCGGATTCGCAGTCTTGATGTTGGCCAGCACGGTCGCGACGTCCTTCTTGCTCGCCGTGTTCACCTTGTTGACGACGATGACGTCGGCCATCCGCAGGTTTGTCTCGCCCGGGTAGTAGCGCACTTCGTGGCCCGGACGGTGCGGATCGACGACCGTGATGAAGAGGTCCGGCTTGTAGAACGGCATGTCATTGTTGCCGCCGTCCCACAGCACGACGTCCGCCTCGGCTTCCGCGGCCCGCAGGATCTTCTCGTAGTCCACGCCGGCGAAGACCAGGTTGCCCGCCTCGATATGCGGCTCGTACTCCTCGCGTTCCTCGATGGTGCACTCGTGCGCATCGAGGTCGGCCAGCGTCGCGAAACGCTGGCAGATCTGCTTCGTCAGGTCGCCGTAGGGCATCGGGTGCCGGACCGCCGCGACCTTCTTGCCGGCCTTCTTCAGCAGGCGCACGACGGCCCGCGATGTCTGGCTCTTGCCGCAGCCGGTGCGGACCGCACAGACGGCGATCACCGGCTTGCTGCTCCTGAGCATCGTGTGCCGGTGACCGAGCATGCAGAAGTCGGCGCCGGCGGCGTTGACGAGCGCGCCCTTGTGCATCACGACTTCGTGCGGCAAATCCGAGTATGCCAGCGCGACAAGGCCCACGTTGTGCTGACGGATAAGGTCGGTGATCTGGTCCTCGGCGTAGATTGGAATCCCTTGCGGATAGCGCGGTCCGGCGAGAGCAGGGGGGTACACGCGCCCGTCGATGTCCGGGATCTGCGCCGCGGTGAAGGCGACCACTTCGACGGTGGGGTTGTCGCGCCAGTAGACGTTGAAATCGTGAAAGTCGCGCCCGGCGGCGCCCATGATGATGACTCTGCGGCTCGCTTGGTTCATAAACTCGCGTCCACTCTGGCCTTGAGAGGGGTTTGGTACGTCGCGGCAGCTGGCTGCTCAGGCGCCAAGCATCCGTGCTGGGCGCAGTCCATCGCTGCGGCCCAGAACATAGCCGGGCCTGCATATTTACTCAAGCGGCGGCTGGCGCCCGCGGGCAGGGGGGCCTTGTCCTGTGGGCCGGCGCTCCGTACTATGCAGCGGGTGAATTGCCGCCCTCCATGGAGCCCGACGATGCGTTCGTGGTCACAAACACTTGCCCGCCTTGGTGTTGTCGTCGTGACCGTCCTCACGCTGTGCGCAGCCCCGGTCTCCGCTCAGGACAAGGACGAGACGATCTGGCGAGAACCCGGCATCAGCTACCTGCCAGAACGATCACCGTACATTGAGTGGATCGCCGCCACGGTGATGATCATCGGCTGTCTCCTGGCGGCGTTCAAGAATCCGCACCGTACGCACCTGGACTAATCCCGGCCGCAGGCCCCAGCGCCGCGGCCGCCTCTGCGGAGCCTGCCATGAACAAGACCACGTGGCTGACCGTGCTCGTCTGCGTGAATCTGCTCCTGCTGACGGCGATCGGCCTGTTCGCGAGCACGCCCCGCACGGCGCTCGCGCAAGGCACGGGCCTGGCGGCGAACTACATGGTGGTCGCCGGCCGCATCCAGAGCGAGTTTGACGCGTTGTACCTGATTGACCTGCGTGAACGCACGCTGCATGCGTTCTATTTCATCAAGGGCAGCCGGGAGCTGAAGTACGCCGGCTACCGCGACCTCGAACGCGATTTCCGCAACAATTGAGGTGCCGCGATGGACCCCAAGACCGCCCACCCGCTCGACGGCCGTACTTTCGCGATCGGCGTGCTGAGCATCACGTCCTGCATCCTGTTCGTGGGGCTGTTGCTGGTGTGGCAGCCGCCGGCTCAGGCTGTGGGCATGAACGACCGCGCGGGCGATTACATTCTTCTGACGCAGCAGCTTTCACAAACGACGGAAGGCGTAGTCGTCATCGATGCGGCTGCCCGCCGGATGATCATTTACGAGTTCGACTACAACGACAAAGTGTTGAACATTCTGAATGGCGCGCCGCTGGACCAACTGCCGAAGCCGGTGGGCGTGGAGCAGCGCGCCCCGGCGCGGCGTTGACGCACGAGGGTGATCGTAAAACTGTGAGCTTGGGGGAGCATGCGGCTGGGCCAGTGTTCGGGGTTTCGTGACTCAACATAATATATCTTATCGGACGTTACGCATCAAGTATTCCCACTCGCTACCACCAGCGGTGAACGCCCCTCTCACGCCGTCCGCACCCGTCTTCTGCCCGGGCGCGCAGCCCAAACCTCGGCCGATCTATCCTTCCCTCGCGCACTCCACCCACACGGGCACTTCAATCGCTGAACGGCAGTATCGGCAGCGCTACGTGATTGCGATCGCGCTGCGCGGGTTGTGCGTCGGCTGCGCATTGTTGCCGCGCGCGGCGCGGCATGGCGATTAGTCTCGCGCGCTGCCGTGCCCGGCGCGTATCGGTGTTCAGCCGAGGCGGATGCGCGCGGATGTAGGCGTCTAGATGCGCGGCGCAGGTGAAATGCTGTTCCCAGCCGTAGTCGCCGGAATGGTAGTCGCAGTCGTCGGCCGAGTACGAGCGGCAGATCTTGGGCCGGGTCTCGTAAATGCCGCAACGATGATCGGGCTGCAGATGACGGCACGGGGATTCGAGCGAAATGTACCAGTCGCCGTCCTCGACGAAGACCGAGACTCGTTCGTGGATCAGAAACCAGCGAATATCGTCAAAGTCGGCCTCATCTTCAGGCGTGTCGATGGGCAGCGCAATATAGCGGCAGCACGCCGCCGTGCAGTGTTCACAGAGTATGCCGGCCATGTGTTTGGTACCTCAGCGGGTCTGGTCGCCGGGCAGAGAGTAAAGCCAGAGCGGGCGCAATCGGCAAGCAGCCCCCCTGCTGTCCAAGAACGTGCGCGCGCACGCACCAAGACTACTGTTGATCGCCCATGCAGACGCCGACGGCCCGTGCCATTGCGATCATTGGATCGTCGACGGGCACGGTGCGCTGTTGGCCGGCGACCGACTCGATCGGCACAGTGCTGGTACGCCCCTGCCGCAGCACCACCATCTGGTTCCATTCCTGTTTCTGGATGAGCCGGACGGCCTCGTAGCCGAACGCGGTCGCCAGAACGCGGTCGTACGCCACCGGCGTGCCGCCGCGCTGAACGTGGCCGAGGATCGTGGCCCGCGTTTCCAGGTGGGTCTTCTCCGAGATCTGAGCGGCCAGGACCGTGCTCACACCGCCCAGGCGAACCGGGTCCGGACTGTCGTGCACGATCTTCTCCACGGTCTGGTGTCCCCCTTTCGGCGCCGCCCCCTCGGAAATGGCGATGAGCGTGAAGCGCTTACCGAGCTGACTGCGGCGCAGGCATTCTTCGCACACTGCGTCCACGTCGTACGGGATCTCAGGAATGAGGATCACGTCGGAGCCACTCGCCAGACCGGCATGCAGAGTCAGCCAGCCGGCGTTGCGGCCCATGAGCTCGACCAGCATGACGCGGTGGTGACTTGAAGCGGTTGAGTGGATGCGATCAAGACACTCGGTCGCGGTCTGGGCTGCCGTGGTGAAGCCGAAGGTCAGGTCCGTGGACATCAGGTCGTTGTCGATCGTTTTCGGCACGCCGACGCAGCGGACGCCGTGCTTGATTAGACCGGCCGCACCGGTCATCGTGCCATCGCCGCCGATGCAGACGACGACGTCGAGGGCGCGTTCGGCGATGTGCTCGATGACCCGATTGGTGACATCCTCGAAGATGGGCTTGCCAGAGGCGTCCTGCCCGACCGCGAACCGGGCGGGGTCGGCGCGGTTGGATGTGCCCAGGATCGTCCCGCCGGCGGTGAGGATGTTGGACACATCCTGCCAATCCAGAACCCGCATGCGATTGCGAATGAGACCGAGGTAACCGTCCTCGATCCCCCACACCTCCGCCCCCAGTTCGTTGATCGCCGCCTTGGTGACGACACGAATGACGGCGTTGAGTCCCGGACAATCCCCACCGCCTGTCATGATCCCGATGCGAGTCACTTTGTGTCCCGACGCCATGCGCAACTCCGCTGCCCCGTGTCCGATAAAGCTCGCCGCAATTGCGACACTATCCAATGATCGGCGGATTTTGACGACGGGGTAATGTACAGCGCCTCCCCTGTTGGCGATATGCCACGCTCCCCGCGTCCCCCCCGGCCAGCCGCGCCCGACCAGTGAATCAATACAGCCAGATGGGGTCTATATAGGTCGTCAGAAATTGCCCGGTTGACCCGGCGGTGGCGGCACTCGCCGCACCGGCAGCCGTGACGCTTCCGCCCCCGCCGCCGTTGCCGCCGCATGCCCCCCCACCGCCGCCGCCCTGTCGTGGGTCCGCAGTGATCGAGACCGCCGTCGATCCGGCAGCGCCGCCCTGGAGGTTGATCGTCCCGGGCACAACGTTGGGGCCGATGAGGTGGACGATGCCGCCGCCACCACCACCACCAGCTCCCGCCGCCGCGCTGCTGGCACCACCGTTGCCCCCCAGCGCGTTGATCGTGCCGGAGTTCGCTACCAGGCCGGACGAAGCCAGAACGACGATCCCGCCCCCTCCGCCGCCGCAGTTACCCGCGCCGGCCGCACCGTTCGCGGTGATGGTCCCAAAGTTCACGACGCCGAGCTGTGCCAGCACGACCAGTGAGCCGCCGCCGTAGCCACCCAGTGCGGCGCGCGCGCCGCCGCCGCCGCCGCCGGCGTTTGCTCCGGGCAGGTAGATGTACCGCGCCGCGAAAGCGCTCGGCGCGACTCCGCCGGCACCGCCAACGCGTGTGGTGGCGTTGCTGCCGTATTCCCCCGCAGCCGCGGCACTGAGGGTGACACCCGGGTGCGCCGGGGAATCACTAAGACCCACCACTGGGGCGGTGCCGTTCTGCGTGCCGCCGCGCGCGCTGGTCTGAACAACAATGGTGCCATTGTTGGTGAAGTTGCCGGTGCAGCGGATGACGGCCCCGCTGGGAACCGTCAGCGTGATTCCCGTGTTGATCGTGAAATCCGTGTAGCGGAGGTCCGTGTCCGTGAGGGTCGTGCTGACGCTCACGACCTTGGGTCCGGCCGACCCGTTACCGTACGTGGTACCGTCGCCGGGCGGTCCCTCGGGTCCCGTGGCGCCGGTCGGGCCTGCAGGCCCCGCCGGTCCGGTCGCGCCGGTCGCGCCAGGGGTGCCGGCGCAGTCCAGCGCATTGAACGCGCCGTCGTCATTCACGTCCTCTTCCGGGTCGCCTTGGCCATCACCGTCGAGGTCCCAGCACGAGATGCCATCGGCCCCGGCGGGGCCTTCCGGTCCGGTTGGCCCTGCCGGCCCCATGTGGCTATCGCAATCCAACTCGTCGAAGTTCCCATCACCGTTGATGTCCTCGGACGGGTCACCGATGCCGTCCTCGTTGAGGTCCCAGCACGAGCGCTCCTGGGCCACCAGTCCGGCCGTGACGCCGTTGCTGTCGTTGATCTGGAGTGTCAAATCCGGGCAACCGGCGAGCGTGATCAGCAGGAGTGGAGCCGATAGAGCGAGGCTCCAGAAAGGCATCGTCGAAATCCTTGCCGGCAGAGCATTCCGTAGCGTGCGTCTCATGCTGCCTCCTAGGGATTCAGCATCCCCGCGATGTCCTGCCGGCGTATCGGATTGCGGGGTGGGCTAGGTAAGTAACGTCGTGTTGTTGCTCTTGGACAACATGCGCGACGGCGAGAGCGCATGTATTCTCGGACGTGCGACCCGGGCGTAACAGGGATGCTTCGCGTCCGCAACGCGGCCGTGCCTGTACGAGGCCCCCTACTCCTCTTCGCCGGGCTCGTCCTGCTCCGGTGCTTCGTCGGCGGGTTCCAGTTGGGCTGCCGCTTCCTCACTGTCCCGCACCTCGCGGGCGCGGGCGGTGGCCTTGGCGACGGTCTCGACCGGCAGCACCAAGCCGCGGCCGCGTGCCAGGAGGTTGGCGGCGTTGCCGCTGACTTCATCCGCATCGGGCTGTTGCACGCAGGCGAAGCCGACCAGCTCGCCCTGTGCGGTGAAGATCGGCAGGCCGGGGTCGGTGTCCAGCGAGCCGCGGACGACATACAGCTCGCGCGGTTTGTGCGTGCGGCCGGCCACCTGGCCCTCGCTGACGAGCACTTCCTGCCCGAAGTAGCGGCCCATCACGCCAAGGGTCAGCAGCCGCTGGCCCAGGCGCGGCTTGATGTTGGCGCGAACCGCGGCGTCGAGCTCGACGCTCGCGAACCGGCGGTCGCCGACGTCCTTGATCTGCAGCCAGGCCAGGTCGAGCTCGGTGTCGCGCGCGACGTAGGTGGCGGGCAGGCCCTCGGTGTCGTCGCCGATGAGCACCTTGATGTCGGTGGGCACCGAGCGGCCATCGCGATAGCGCGCGCGGCCGCCACCCAGCAGCGTGTTGGAGCACAGCACGAGGCCGCCAGGCGCGATCATCACGCCGTTGATCTCGTTCTCGCCGGCATAGTTGCCCATGCTGCCCTGGGTCTTCTGGACGAACTTGATCGTGACCAGCGCCGGCGCGTGCGTCTTGCGCACGTGCTCGT
Organism: Phycisphaerae bacterium; assembly: GCA_017999985.1. NCBI lineage: Bacteria > Pseudomonadati > Planctomycetota > Phycisphaerae > Phycisphaerae bacterium. The sequence continues at coordinate 123,304 of JAGNKU010000002.1, forward strand.
ACTCAGCCTCGATCGCGTCCTCGTTCGCCGCCAGCGTCAGCGGCCCAAGCCAAAGCCCGAGCCCCAGTGCGCCAAGCCATCGCCAACCCGAACGTGCATTCAACATGAGTTACTCCTCGCCACTTCTGTCCGCGGGGCTGGCCTGCGGGTTCCAATCCGGCTCGACAAACTGGAAATGCGTCCGCACGCCGCGCAACACGACAAAGACCACGCGCTCCGGTTGCGCGGCCGTCACGTCGGCCATGCGTTTGCGATACACGGGCAAGCCGGTCACCGGCTGGCCATTGATCTGTTGAATGAGATCGCCCGGCTGAATGCCGCCGAGGCCGGCCCAGCCCGCGTCCTCGACCTGCTCGACGAGGACGCCCTCGACGTCGTCATCCCAGCGGTTTTCGTCGCGGTCGAAGAAGGTCAGCTCGCGCACGACCAGGTCGAAATCACGGTTGTGGTCGCGGCGCGCCTCCTCCACGGTCAGGCGCGTCGGTTCCAGCGGCACGACGACCTGCACGGTCTGGTCGTCGCGCAGGACGGTCAGCGTGGCCTGCGCATCGATATCGAGGCGTCGCACCTGCCGCGCCAGCAGGCCGGCATCCTGCAGACCGCGCAGGTTCAGCTCTTCACCGTTCAGACCAACGATCACGTCGCCTACGCGCAGGTCGCTCTGGGCCGCTCGCGTGCGGGGGTAAACGCGCGTCACGCGAAAACCCGTGCGGTCCGCGTATCCGAGCTGCTCGGCCAGGTCTTTCAACAACGGCTGCGTCGCGATGCCGATCCATGCCTTGCGCACTTCCCGGGGCGAGTCCGGCTCCTCCTCCGGTTTCGGCTTGATCAGCGTCACCTGCTGCTCGCCTTGTCGCGTGAACTCGATCAGCAGGTAGTCCGGCAAAGGCTTGCGCGCCATGATCTCCCCATACAGCTTGACGAGCGCTGCCAGATCCTTGACCGGCTGTCGATCGATCGCCTGCAGCACGTCGCCCGGCACGAGCGGCGGCTCGGCGACCGCGGCCGGTCCGCCGGAGCGCGTGCTGGTGATCAGGACGCCGTCAGAGCTGTCAAGCCGACGATCGCGCGCCAGCTTGCGCGTGATGTCCATCGTGGCCAGCCCCCAGCCGCGGAAGGCGGTTTCATCGCCGCGGTCTTTCTGCAGCCGCTCGGTGATGATGGTCGCGGTCGCGGCTGAGCCTGCGCGCTCGTACTCGACGCGCAGCTCCGCGCCAACCGGCAGATCGGCGATGCGTTTCATGAGCGGCGGCACTTCCTCGAGGAAGCGCACGGTAATCGGCTCACCCTGGATCGCCACGATCACGTCGCCGGCCTCGATGCCCGCGCGACCCGCGGGCCCCTCGCGGTCCACGGAATTGACCAGCACGCCCCGCGTCAGCCCGGTGCGCTGAATCGCCTTGAAGCTCACGCCGATGTCGCTGCGGATGACCTCGCCGTCGCGGATGAGCGCGTCCACGACGGTGCGTACGAGGCGGCTGGGGATGGCGAAGCCCATCTGGTCGCCGCCCAGCTCGTTGACACCCACGACCTCGCCCTTGAGATTCACGAGCGGACCGCCGCTGTTGCCAGGCTGGATCGCGGCGTCGTGCTGGATCCAGTTCGTGAACACGCCCGTGCGCTGCCCGTAGTCGAGTTCCATCTCCTCCATTTCGTCGCCGCCGTACTCGCTGCTGAACACGCGGTCCGTGTTCGAGACGATCCCGAGCGTAACGGAGCGCGACAGGGCGAACGGGGAGCCCATCGCCATGACGGTGTCGCCGATGGTCAGTTCCGCCGAATCGCCGAACTGGGCCACGGGCAGGTTCGGCTCCGGCCCGAGGGACGCAACGTCGAGCTTCAGCACGGCCAGGTCGGTCAGCGGGTCCTCGCCGACGAGGTCCGCGCTGAGCTCGCGTTGGTCCGTGAGCGTGCACTTGAACTTGCGGCCCTTGTTGGTGACGTGCTGGTTCGTAACGACGTAGCCGTCGGGCGAGATGATCGTGCCGCTGCCGACGGAGGCGCCTTTCTGCTCCTTGCCGCCCCAGTAGTTGACGGTGACGACGTGGATGTTGACGAGCGCGGGGAAGACACGGTCCCGGGCGCGGGCGACGATCTGTTGGAGGTGCTCGCGCAGGCGCCCGGGTTCGTCCGTGCGCACCTGCGCCGGCTGGTCGCTGTGCAGGTGCGCGGGCTCCTCCGGACGCGCGGCCGGTTCAGCCGCACGTGGCGCGCACGCTCCGGCAGCAAGCCACAGCGTCAGGACCGCGCACAACGTCACGGCAGCACGCCCCGCGTGATAATTCCGTTCCCGGCAGACTGACATAGGCTGGACCTCGCGCGGCAGACCCCGCGAAGGATGATCGTAGCACCACGCTGCGCCACTCGCCGCGCCGGCGCCAGGCCGCTTGATACCGGATGCCGGCACCGGCGGCAAGCCGTGCGGCGCCACGTTAGCGCTGCGGCAACGACTCGATCGTCACCGCGCCGCGCTTCACGTCCAACTGCAGAGGCCGGTTCAGCGGCACCGGCGACATCGGCCAGACATGCCCGAACGACTTCGTAATGATCACTGGCAAGCGGCGTTGCGGGGGCAGGTGATACTTCAATAGCTCCAATACCGCCGGCTGCGTGTCTTCGTGCAGATTGTGGAAGTCGCCGATGAGCACGCCCGCCGCCCGGTCGAACCAGCCGGCCAGCTTCATGGCGGCCAGGTGGCGGTCGATGCGGTACGGCGTCTCCTTCAGATCTTCGAGCATGAGCCACTTGCGGTCCGGTCGCAGCAGCCGTCCCAGCGGCCCCCCCACCACCGCAGCCAGCACGGCGAGGCAACCGCCGACCAGCCGTATACGCCCGGACTTGACGCGGCCGTTGACCACCGCGCCGTGCAGCGGCGCGAAGTACAGGTGCCTCGGGCGCTCCGGCGTCTGCCCCGCGAAGATCTCCGGCAGTGTCCGCCAGTATTCCGCCAACGCGTCGCGGGCCGCCTCCACCGGGCGGATGTTCGAGCCGAGCCAGTTCGGGCACAGCCAGTACAGCCCGCGTCCGCACTTGTAGCTCGCCACCCAGCCAACCAGCGTGGACATCTCGCTGAACCCGAGGGTCCACAACGGCGTGCGCCGACGGGTTAGGCGGCTGAGGTCCAGGTGCGGCAGGATGCGCGACAGGTACGCCCCACCGCTGGCGGCGACGATGGCCAGCGTCCGGGGGTCGTCGATGGCGTTTTGGATATCGCGAATGCGCAGCGCATCGTCGGTGCGCCCACCGCGGCGCTCGTTCTCGATCGCCGCCATGATCTTCATGTTGCACGTCAGCCGCAGCGGCCGCGGCAGATGCTCGCGTGCGAACGCGACGTATTCCTGGACGGACATCTTGAAGCGCGCCGCATCGGGCGCGAGCGGGTTGGCGTGGGCGAGCATGTGGACACGGTTGGGCGACGTCTGGCGATTCGACATTGGCACCTCGCAGTTTCACTCGTTCGACCGACCAGAGGTCGATCCCCCAAGCAGGTCGGTCCCTCGCGACCGGGCGCTTGGCTTCCGGCTCCTAGACCGCTCAGGTGGACGGTTCCGCGCTGGCTGGCACTATAATCGAAACGATGTTGAAGATCGGCCATCTCGAGTTCGACTTTCCCGTCGTGCAGGCGGCGCTGTCTGGGTACAGCGACGCGCCCATGCGCATGATCGCGCGGCAGATGGGCGCACCCTACGCCCTCCACGAAGTCGTCCTCGACAAGTCCGTCGTCCAATCCCTGAAGGCCCGCGAGAAGCTGCTCGGCACGCTCGACCCCGCCGATCATCCGATCGCCGGACAGCTCATGGGCGCCGAGCCGGGACTCTTCGCCGCGGCGGCCGCCGTGCTCGCCGAGCGCGGCTACGATGCCGTCGACATCAACTTCGGCTGCCCGGTGAAGAAGGTGCTCGGGCGCTGCCGCGGCGGATTCCTGCTCTCGACACCGGAGACGGCGATCGAGATTCTGCGGGCTGTTCGCGACGCCGTTCCGCCGCACGTGCCGGTGACGCTGAAGATGCGCCGCGGGCTCGACGACTCGCCGGAGAGCGAACGCAACTTCTTCCGGATCTTCGATGCCGCGTTCGAGCTGGGGCTCGCCGCGATCACCGTCCACGGCCGCACCGTCCGCCAACGCTACATGGGCGCCAGCGATTGGGGCTTCCTGGCACGCGTCAAACGCCACGCCGGCGACCGCACGATCCTCGGCAGCGGCGACCTCTACTCCGCCGAGGACATCCGCCGGATGCTGGAGCTGACCGGCGTCGATGGCGTCACGGTTGCCCGCGGCTGCATCGGTTACCCGTGGATCTTTCGCGAAGCCCGCGCCGCGCTTGCCGGTGCCCCCCTGCCGGACGCGCCGTCCGTCCCCGAACAGGGTCAGGTTATCCGGGCCCATTTCGATCTGGCGGTCGCCGCCTATGGCCCGCGCATCGCCGTCAAGCTCATGCGCAAGTTCGGCATCAAGTACTCGGAAGCCCACGCCCATCCACGCGACGTCCGTGCCGCATTCGTGCACGCCATGACGCCCGAGCAGTGGCTGGACGTGCTGGCGACATGGTACGATCCCGGCCGCGACTGGCCTCCCGGCCGGCGCAAAACCGGGCCCGGTGAACTGGTCGCGGCCGGGGCGATGCTGTAGCCTTCCGCAACTTTGATTAGCAAACTCCAGGCAGACGATGGCCGATCTGGCGGCTGGCCGGTTCTGTCTGCCAGCGGTGACGGTTATCGGTATTTGTCGGCCTGGCACGAGCCGGGCTGTGACCGCGACGGAGACGCAGCCGCGTTGTCATCCGAAGGAGTGGCTCGACTCATGGGTCTGTGTCGCACTGTTATCCTGACGGCGATTCCGGCGGCGCTCGGCGCACTCAATGGTGGCTGTGCCGCGCCGGCCCCTTTCCGGGTCATGTCGTTCAACATTCGCTACGGGACGGCGGACGACGGGCCCAACCGCTGGGAGGCGCGGCGTGAACTGGCCTTCCAGGCGATCCGCGATCAGCAGCCCGATGTACTGGGCCTGCAGGAGGTCCTCGCGCCGCAGGCGGCCGAGCTGCGCGAAGCCCTGCAGGATTACGGCTTCGTCGGCGTTGGGCGCGACGATGGCCGCGAGAAGGGCGAATTCGTCCCGATCTTCTATCGCAAGAGCAAGTTCACGCTGGTGGACTCCGGCCATTTCTGGTTCAGCGAAACGCCGGAAAGGCCGGGCAGCGTCGGGTGGGATGCTGCATTGCCACGGATGGCGACCTGGGTGCGGCTGCGGTTCAAGGAGGCGCTGTTCGCCGACCTGACGGTGGTCAATTTGCACCTCGATCACGAGGGCGAAAAGGCGCGGGTCGAGTCGGCGAAGATGGTGAGCCGGCTGGTGGAATCGCTGGGCGGCAAGCCGGTCATCGTGTTGGGTGATTTCAACTGCGCGCCGGGCTCGGCCCCCTACCAGGCGCTGCTGCGCGACTGCGGCTCGCCTGCGGCCCTCACTGACACGCAGCCCAACGACAAGGCGCCGGGCGTCGGCGGGACTTATCACGCCTTCACCGGCCAGCCGCGCGGCGGACGCATCGACTGGATTCTCATCAACCGGCGGTGCAAGGCGGTGGATGCGGACGTCGATCGGCGTAAGCACGACGGGCGGTACCCGTCGGACCATTTCCCGGTGACGGCGACGGTGCAATTGGCCGCGGGCGCGGCGGGCACCTGAGTGCGTCCGGCGGTTGCCTCCCGGTCCGGGAGTCCGGTTGACGCGGGGTGGGTGCGACGCTAAGGTAATGTGCTCGGCTGTCAGAGCGGCCGAGCGCCGGCCCCCATCGTCTAGTGGCCTAGGATATCAGGTTCTCATCCTGGAGACCGGGGTTCGAGTCCCCGTGGGGGCGCTTCGAACCAGAACCCCCTGAGCGATCAGGGGGTTTTTCTTGCGCGCGGTCGTTGCGTTACGATGGTAGGTGGTCGAGTGAACGCAAATCGTGCGATCGAAGCACTGCGCCGGAGCTTCCTGCCGGGAGAACGTCTTCTCTGGACAGGTCGCCCTTCGCCCGGGTACAGGTGGCGCGGTGCCGACTGGCTAGCCGTCTGCATCGGGCTTGTGCTGATCGCGTTCGCCGTGCATTACTACCTCGGCGAAGACGGTGGGACGTTCGGGATGGCGATCGTCATCGCTTTTTGGGGCGTCATCCTGCTTGCGGCACCCCTGATTCACCGGTTTGAACGAAACTCGATTCTGACGTACGCGCTGACCACCCAACGTGCGATTACCGTCACGCGAAGGCTGGTGGGGACGAGGGTTCGGACGATCCTGCTGCGCTTCCCCTGCCGGGTTGAGCTCGAATTACACCGCAATGGCACCGGCAGTGTCTACTTCGGCGATCGTGGCACGCGTCTCGGCACTGGAGCTGAGCTTGGCGTGCCCATGCATTTCCGCCACGTGGCGGATGCGAGGGTCGTCTATGAATTGATCATCCGGCACATGCCGTCGCCGTTGTGTGCTGGTTGCGGCTACAACCTGACCGGCAACGTCAGCGGGCGGTGTCCGGAGTGCGGCACGGCCATCCTGCCACCGGACACGAAGCCCGGCTGAAGCCGGCTGTGGTACTATGCGTCCACCCTCTTCACCACCGGCTTGAAGCCGGTGGCAGACTCCGGTCGGCTGAAGCCGACCCGACGACGCCGGGGATTCGCAGAGTATGATGCGAAGCGATATGAGCGAACGCCCCTGGATACTTCCGCCGGCGGTGGTCGCGGGCATGGTCGCGGTGCTCGTGGTGTGTTTCGCCGTCGCCGAATGCACTGGCTTCTACTTGCGCACGCCGGATACGCGCGCGCTCGACCACTGGCTGTGGCAGGGGCTCTTTCTGTGGCCGTTTGTTGGTTTGGCGGCCGGTGGCATCATGCACGGGATCAGCGGCCGGCCGCCGCGTGAGGCGCGCTTGTGGCCGGTCATTGTCCCGCCGCTCCTGGCGGCCGTGTGGTTGGCGGCAGCGGAGGGCGGTGAGCAGTACCGACGATACGTGGAGGCTCGCGCCAGCGGCATCCCACGCTATTCGTTCTGGTGGGATATCGGCATTCCCCTCATTGGCGTCGCCATGCCGCTCGTGGCCTGGGGCATGATGTCGTTGCCGCTCTGGGCATTCTCACGCGCCTGGCGGCTGCCCATTACGCCGGGCAAGTGTCCGACGTGCGACTACGACCTGACCGGCAACACGTCCGGCGTGTGTCCCGAATGCGGCACGCGAATCGTGTCTGAACAGAGCATTCCCCATTGGTACTACAAGTCCCGGTTTGGCTGGCTTCCGGAGCTGGCCCAGTTCTCCGATGCGAGCGCCCGGTACGCAGCGTGCAAGTCCGCGGCGAAGGAGTGCAAGACGTGGAGCAGACTCGCACTGTTCGTCGCAGCGGTGCTGATAGTCTTTGAATCTGAGACGTGGCTGCCCGCGGGTAGCGAAAGGTGCTGGACGCGGGTTCAACTCGCCGTGCTCGCCATGTCCGTACCCGTGCTGTGGCTGGAACGGCGTCGCATGCGCCGCGCCCTGCGACGTCAGCTCGCTGCGCGCGACGCACGTCCACCTGGTGCCGCGAAGCCGTAAGCGCCGTTGCGGGCTCACCTGGGTTCCTGTCCGCGCAAACAGCCCGGCGGCCGGGCGGGATTGCCGCGCCGGCCGCCGGATTCGTTCGATGCCACGTGCCATCAACCCCTTACGGGCATGGTGTGGCAGTTGTGTTGTAGATGCACCCGTCGCCCTGCTGGCAGTACGACATGCAGAACCTGTCATACGGGCCGGTGACGGAGATGTGGCTACCCACCTGGTAACCGCACGTGTTCACGATGTAGAGCCCACCATCCTCCCCTTCCAGCAGCACGCACTCCACGCCCTCGACGAGCGTGCCGCAGACCGTGATCGTCGGCAGCGGTGGTGGCGGGGCCGGCGGTTTCTTTTTGGGTGCCGCGACCACGAGACCGCTGCACAGCGCAGCGACACAGGCGAAACCGAGCAATGCTCTCATGATGTGCCTCCTGCCCGAGCATGCATGGGGCCAGACCTGTGACGAGCGCCGGCCACGGCCCCGGATGGTGGCCGACGAGCGCGCATTCTAACCGGCCCTCTCCGTCGTGCAACGGGCAACCCCCGCGCCCCCACGGTGCCCTGCGCCACGGCCAACTCGGCGCACGCAAGAGGCCGACGACTGGATCAAACCAGTCGCCGGCCTGCGTGCCCCCTCTGCACGCGGCGTCGTGCCGGTAAATGCCTACCGGCGGCGAGCCAGCAACAGCACGCCCAGCAGCGTCAGCAGACTGCCGGGCTCCGGGATAATCAGGAAATTCCCGGTGCCGCTCGCCAGGTCGTTCGCGCTCACCACGAACCCGTAGTTCGCCTGCATGTTGAACGCGGGAGAGGTGATCGCCTGCAGCGGCGCGGCGTCGTTACCGGCCGCGCTGCCGCCCGTCACCGCCAGGCCGGCGGTGAACAGGTCCGCAAACGGCGTCCCACTGTTGTAGAGCGTGTGATACACGGCCCCGCCGGGCACGGGCGCGGCCAGCCACGCACCATCGCCCAAGCTGTCCGTCAGCGTCAGCCCGACACTGGCCGTCGCCTGCGCGGGCGAAAGCGGCGCAAAGCTCAACAGCCCTGAGCCGATCGTGAAGCTCGTATCCGCGGCGCCCGCGGTCACGGCGAAGCCCAGAGCCACGACCGGGTCACCGAAATACACGGCGTTGGCCGAAGTCAACGTTGCGATCGGTTCGCCCAAGTCGTTCTCGATCGTCACGGCCAGCGGCAGATGCCAGAAATAGCGGCCCGTGAGCGGATCGTACGTGAGCTCGCTGGCCGGCACGTCATAGGCGCCGCTGCCGAGCACACTGCTGGCCGCGATGGTGAAGGCCACGCCCGTGACGTCGGCCACCGCTGGTGCCGACAGCACCAGCGCGCCGACGAGAGCCACCAGGGCAAAGGGCGCTACCCGCGGCAATTTACTGCTAACCATCATTCCTGCTCCTCCTCCAGCAAACACGCGTAATGCCGCGCCGGCCCCGGGCCCATACAATGTGCCGTACGACCACGGCGCGGCGAATCGCGATTCCCACTTCTTGTGCGTCGCTTACGTCAGCGACGCCGCAGAGCGAGGACCACCAGCGTCAGCAGCGCGGTCCCCGGCTCTGGAATGATCTCGAAGAAATTCGTCCCGCTGGCCATGTCGTTGGCCGACAGCGTGAACGTGACCATGCTGCTCATGTTGTGCACCGTGCCGGCCACCGGTACATAACCGCTGGCCGGGTAGGCGTCCGTCGTCGTCTGCGTTAACCACGGCCCGGCACTGGCCGACGGGAGCAGGTCCGCGAACGGCGTGCCGCCCGGCACGAAGCCGTTGTACTGCGCGAGATACGAAGCCGTGCCGCCTGCGCCACCATTGCCGCTGAGCAGGGCGCCGTCACCCGTCAAATCGGTGACGCTCACGGCGGTGCTGGCTCGGCCGAACGCATTCGACAGGGGCGGAGCGACCACGAGCAACGCAGAAGCGATGGAAAAAGTCGTATCGCTCGGACCGGCGAGCACAGAGAAGCTGAAGCTGACAGCCGGATCCTCATGAATGACGATCCAAGCAGACTCCAGCACAGCCAGCAAATCCTGCGTATGCGGGTTTCGAATCTGGGCTGGCTCAGGGAGATTCCACGTCCACGTCCCGGTATCCGGGTCGAACCAGTTCGGGTTCGGGGGCACAACGAACTGGCCCTGTCCCTCACCATTCGAAACCTCGATCCAGAACAAGGGCCCGGTGACGCCAGCTTGCGCGGCGGCGACGGTCATCGCCAGAACTGTCAGTAGCGCAACGACGCTGCGTTGACGTGCTGCCATGTTTCTCCTCCTCTTAACGCGCTGGACCAGTAGTCACAGTCACGGCACAACTATGCATTTACGCGATGTGACACCGAGCCAAGCGAGCTGGCTCCTCAACTCCTCAATTTCATAATAGCAACACTCGCTCCCGCCGCCTATGGGACTTTCAATAAATCTCGCGTAGGAATTGGCACGGTCTGTGTAGGACTGCGCCTACATTCTGCGGCCTTCCAGCCCACCCCCTCGGTCTGCAGGCCCCCATCGCGCCACGCCCCTGCGAGCGTTCAATCCGCCGTGACAAGCGTCTGAATTACCTGCAGGTCCGCGAGATCCACGTCCCGGTCGCCGTTCGCGTCCCCGGCGCCGCAAGCGTGCGTGGGTGCATACACTCGCTCCGGTCCACGCAGGCAGAACGCCAGCAACGGCAAATCCGTGGCGGTCACGGCCCCGTCGCCGTCATAGTCCCCCGGCGGGCGCGGCGCGAAGACCTCGAACTCGGTGATGCGCGCGTAGTTGTCGGTGCCGCAATCCGTGACGAACAGCCGCACATGCCGCACCAGCTGCGGTGCGCAGTAAGCGCGCGCAGTGCTGTGCTCCTGCGTCCCGTTGTAGATCATTGCATCCACGCGCCACGGCCCGTCCGCGGCGAGCGCCGTCTGCACCTGGAATGCCTCGGTGTTGTATTCCGCGGGTTCGCCCGCCGCGCCGGCGTGGCGTACAATGAAGCCCGTCAACGAACGCACCGCGCCGAGGTCGAGCTGGAGCCAGTGCGGAGGCGTGGTGCCGGCGCTGGTCCACTTGCTCGCCGGTGAGACGACGCCATCGACGGCGAGCTGCCCGTCACCGGAATCGGTCCAGACGTTGATGGCATGGGGCGCGACATTGACGCCGGTGGGTGTTTCAACGTTCATCAAAGGCGGCAGCGGGACCGGCGCCAGCGAGGGCAGGTTCAACGCGCAGGTCGCCTGCAGCGCGTCCCACAGATCATTGACCGCTCCGCCGGGGCCGATGCCGTGCAGGTACTCGATGGAGTAATTCGCCCAGCCGCCGCTGTCGTACTGGTAGATGAACCAGCACGCGCTGCTGATGGGGTGCGCGCGGTCGGTCTGGTTCCAGTCATCGAGGTCCGTGAGTGCGGCGCTGAGGAACTGTGCGCTCTGGGCTTCGTGGAGATCGTCGATCGGCTCCACGCGCCGATTCCACTCGGTCAGATGCACGGGCTTGTCCGCGAAGCCGCGGCTCTCGATGACGGCGAGCTGCGAAAGGTAGCTGGCCTGGAACTCGGCCCGCGAGGTCGCGACGTCGTTCCACGGGGCAGCATAGGCGTGAATGGCGAAACCGTCCACGTCGGCCGGCGTCAGCAACGCGCACATCCGGTCCAGATACACGTTGCCGTCGGTATGCCGGACGCCCGGCTCGACCCCCCCAGGCGAGACCGGGCCCAACAGCACGAGCTGCTCGCCGAGCGGGCTGGGCACCGCTTTGAGCGCCCCACGAATCTGCGTGAACATGTCAACGTACGCGGCGGCGGCGAGTTCGTTGCCGCCCCATTCCCCGTACAGATTCATCTCGTTGCCGATCTGCCAGATGTGGCACACGCCGGCGAGCGTCTGGGCGGCGGCCTGCACGTCGGCCAGATACTGGGCGAGGTGCTCGGGATACGGCACGGTTTCGCCCCAGTTGCGTTCGATGCGGACGATCAGCGAGTGGCCGCGGGCGACCATGGTCAGGAAGCGGTAGTCGCGTTGCCACGCGGCGCTCCACCAGATATCGCTGTTGGTCTGGACGATCTCCAGCGACCAGATGCCCTTGCCGCCGGTCATAGACTCGACCACGCTGCCCGCCGGATCGCCGTACCAGTGAATGCCATACAGCCAGGGCGAGTCGGCGCGGGTCGCAGCGCTGCCGACGCACGTGCAGACGAGCACGGCCAGCCAGAGCGGGCTGCGTCGGCACGCTGCGGATGGCGCGGGGGGCGGCATGCGGACTCCTTGCCCATCTCCATCGGACGGCGGCGGTGCCGTCGCGGACCCGCATTGTAACCGAACGGCGGCGGCCTCAAGGCACCGCGTGCGTGCGGCGCAGGGCCTCGAGCTCCAGCTCGATGCAGGCCCCGGCGAGCTGCTCTTTGATGTCGGGTGACTCGCGGTACTCCTCCGGCGTCCGGCCCCAGTAGAAACCGAGCCAGCCGGCTGCGAAGTTCTCGGACTCGCGCAGAAACGTGCGGAAGTCATCGCTGCCGCAGCGCAACGGAAAGGTCTCTTCGATCAGGACGAGCTTGCCGACGGCGAAGCCCGCGAGCGTCTCGAGCGCGGCGTCGACGCGCCCCCCCTCGGGATAGATGTGTACGGCGAGGAAGTCGAGCTCCGGCGCGACCTCGGTCGGCACGAACCCGGACGACAGGCCGGGCCGGTCCAGGCTCCAGTCCACCAGCCCGACTGTCACCAGGCGGCGCGCGTCGTGCTCGCGAATCGCGGTGACCAGACGTTGAATCCAGGCACGCGCGACCGCCGGCCGGGAGCGGCGGCCCAGATCGAGCGTGATGAACTGCACATAGTGGTACTTGCCCGCGAACGGGGGGCCGAGCCAGTCGCCGGGTTTACGTCGGCCCCCGGGGACGACGGGCTCGTTCATAAGGTCGTAGCAGAACACGGCGGGGCTGGGCGCGCACCGTGCCGCGATCGCCGACCAGAAGCGTGCCTGGGCCTGCCAGCGCGCCTCCTCGGTCAATGCGTCGTACCACGACGGGACGTCGTTCTTCAGATAGCAGCCCAGGCCGGTCAGGTCGAGGTAGAGTCGCTTCTGTTCGGCGAGCACAAGCAGCATCGCCAGACGATCCAGCGCGTCAGGGTCGGGCTCGTCCGGGCCGCGCATGAAGCGCCCGAATTGCAGGTGGACCCGAACCGTGTTCGCGCCGAACGCCGCCATCTCTCCGAAGTCCTCCACGACGCGCGCCCACGCACTGTCCCAGTACTCTTCGATGAGGCGGCCCTCGGCGTCGTGGTCGTAGTTGAACCCGCGCGGGACGAACGCACGTCCGGAGGGCGTGTGCGCGAACCCGCGTCCGTCAGCCGAAACGACGATACGTTCCATGGGGGGCGGGGCCGCGGCCGGTGGGGTCGTCGCGCAACCGCTCAGCAATCCGCCCACCCCGGCCATTCCGATCCAGATTGTCCAGCGAGCACGCAGCGCTGACATGGCCGGCGCAGCATACCCGAAGCAGCCGGCCACTGCACCGTCACCACAGGTTGCGAACCGACGGGGCCGCGTTACAGTGCCCCCTACCGTCCGGCAATGCCGCCGGTCAGCCCACTGGAGGTATCAAGATGCGTAAGCTCACGTTGCTGTTGGTCGCGATCGGGACGGGGTTCATCAGTACCGCACAAACCAAGCCCACGTGGACACAACTATCGCTTTCCACGTGCGGCGTGGACAAGTTCCTCGCGGCGCATCCCGACAGCGACGGCCGTGGCGTGATCATCGCGGTGCTGGACACGGGCGTCGACCCGGGCATCCCCGGCCTGACGAAGCTGCCCAGCGGCGACGTGAAGATGATCGACGTGCAGGACTTCACCGGTGACGGGGACGTCGAGCTGGAGTGGATCGGCCGCGACGGCGAGACCGGCAAGCTCGTGCGGCGCGACGAGGACGGCACACCGACCGAATACACGCCGCCGCAGTTGCCCGCGGATCCGCCGAACACGGTGCGACAGTGGTGGTTCGGGACGTTCAGCGAGTCCAAGTTCGTCAATGCGGACCAGCCGGATCTGAATGGGAATGACACCACGGAGGACGATTTTCCGGTGCTCGTGACGGCGCTGAAGGGTGACCAGGACGACCTGGCGGTGTGCTACGTCGACACGAACCTGGACCGCAGCTTCGCGGACGAAAAGCCGCTGCAGAACTACAAGCTGAACTACGATACGTTCCTGTTTCACCCCAAGAGCCCCGAGTCGGAAATCGCGCCGCTGACGTTCGCGGTCAATATCTTCCTGCGCGAGCGGAAAGTCGTCTTTCATTTCGACAACGGTGCGCACGGCACGCACGTCGCCGGCATCGCCGCCGGCTATCGCATCAACGATCAGGACGGCTTCAATGGCGTGGCGCCCGGGGCGCAGCTCATGAGCCTGAAAATCGGGCACGGTGGGCTGGGCGGACCGAGCGTGACCGACAGCATTGCCGACGCGTTGCGCTACGCCGCGCGGGTCGCGCAGGAGCGCGGCGTGCCGGTCGTGTGCAACCTGTCGTTCGGTGTCGAGTCAGAGATCGAGGGCTATTCCGACATCGACAAGGAGGTTGATCAGATCCTCCGCGCGAATCCGTACCTGGTGTTCTGCACGTCCGCGGGCAACTCCGGGCCGGGGCTCTCATCGGTCGGCACGCCCGCCGCCGCCAGCGAAGCGATTACGGTGGCGGCCCTGATGGCCGCAGATTCCGGCCGGGATGTGGCCGGCTGGACCCTGTCGGACGCGGTGGTGACCACGTTCAGCTCGCGCGGCGGCGAGCTGGACAAGCCCGACGTTGCGACGCCGGGCTGGTCCACGTCTACCGTGCCGCGCTGGGTGCGCGGCGGGGACTTCTGGTCGGGGACGAGCATGGCCAGCCCGTATGCAGCGGGCCTCTGCGCCGTGCTCATCAGCCACGCCCAGCAGCAGAGCACCGGCGCGAAAGTGCGGGCGTGCGACGTTAAGCAGGCGCTGTGCTTGTCCGCGCGGGCGCTGCCCGGCTTCACCGCCCTCGACCAGGGCTACGGCATTCCGGACCTGACGAAGGCCGCCGATCTGCTGGGGCAGATCCTCCCGCGCGCCAAGGACGACCCGGTAATGAGCTACGACATCTCGACGAACTCGCCGTACGGGCATAAAGGCCGGTCGGCGGCGGCGTACTGGCGGAGCACGTGGCTCCCGAAGAACGACCGGCAGACGTTCACCATCGCGCCGATCTTCGCGCCGACCCGGGATGCGTCCGTGCGGTCGTCGTTCACGCGGAAGTTCGAGCTGCGTTCGTTGGCGCCGTGGTGCAAGCTGCCGCAGACGCAGGTCTATCTGCATGCGGAGCAGGAAGCGCGGGCATTTGTGGAGTACGACGCGGCCCAGCTCACCGAGCCCGGTTTGCACGTGGGCATCGTCGAAGCGATCGCGGACGGCATGGTCGCCTTCCGCCTGCTGAACACGATCATTGTGCCGCTGCGCTGCTCGGCGGCGGACGATTTCACGCTGACGCTGCGTGGCGAAACAGCGGACGGCTGGGTGCCCGACCGGCATTTCGTGGCCGTGCCGCCGGGGGCGTCGATGATGAAGCTCATCCTCAAAGCGCCGGAAGACCAGCCGTCCAAGGCGTCGATGACCCAGATCTTCGGCCCGCGCGGCAAGTCCTATCGCACGGGCAGGCGGCTCGACACGGAGAGCGGCGTACGCGAGGTTGAGTGGGTCATCGACGAGGACCTAAGCCCGGGCGTATGGGAAGTGCCCATCGTCGCGGACCGGCCGGACAAGCAGTGGCCCTACGAGCTGACCGTGCGTTTCCTCGGCCTGCACGCCAGTCCGGCGAAGATCACCACGGGCTCGGCGACCAAGCCGCAGGGCGAACTCATCGTCACCAACCTCTTCGAACAGCCGGTCGCAGCCACCATGGATGGCCAGATCGAGGGTTTCCGCCTGCACAAGGAAGACAAGTTCGAGGGCCTGAACGACGAGCTTTCGTATAGCGTCAGCGTGGATGAGCGCTGCAACCGTCTGCGGCTGCGGATCGAGATGACGCCGGAAGACTACGCCACGACGACCGACATCGCCGTGCAGGTCAAGGACGGGGACGGCACCGCGGTGTTTCAGACGGCCTTCGAGGACCGCGTGCTGGAGGCGACGTTCGGGACAGACGGCCACAAGTCGCTGGACGTGGTGATTACCGCAGGCTTCGCGGCGGCGGACGCCACGCGTGAGACGCCGGTCACGGTCGACATCGATCAGCTTCTGTCGTCGCCCGTGGGTGTGAAGGTCTCGCAGGACGGGGAGTCGAGCCTGAAGTTCGTGCCGGGCGTCCCGCTGAAGCTGGAATACGCCGCCACGGACAAGTTGACGAACATCCCGAACGGGCAGCGTCCGGTCGGGTTTCTGCGGTTTCGCGAGCAGGCCAGTAACGACACGGTGCTGCGCGTGCCGCTGGACATCGGCAAGTAGTTGCCTACCGGGCGCCGAGGAGGAAGGTGCCGAACGTGCGAATCAGGACAGCCACGTCGAACTCGAGCGAGCGGTGCTTCAGGTAGTACAGGTCGTAGCACAGCTTGCGGTGTGAGTCGGCGATGCTGGCACCGTAGCCATAGTGGATCTGGGCCCAGCCGGTAAGGCCCGGGCGGGTCAGATGGCGCAGGCGGTAATGCGGCAGCACCTGCTCCAGGTTGCTGACGAACTCCGGCCGCTCGGGGCGCGGGCCGACGAGGGCCATGTCGCCGCGCAGGATGTTCCAGAGCTGGGGCAGCTCGTCGAGGCGTGAGTTGCGGAGGAAGCGGCCGATGCGGGTGACGCGCGTGTCGTTCGGCGCGGCCCAGCGGGCGCCGTCCTTCTCCGCATCCTGGCGCATCGTGCGGAATTTGTACATGGTGAAGATGCGGCCGTGATGTCCGACGCGGAGCTGCTTGAACAGCACCGGACCCGGGCTGTCCAGGCGCACGAGCAGCGCGATCAGCGGCCACAGTGGCAGCGACAGCAGCAGGCCGAGGGTGGCCGCGCCGACGCTCATGACGCGGCTGACGGCCTCATAGTTGCCGCGGTTCTGCACGTCGGCGCGCAGGAACCACTCCGCGGTGATGCTCTCCACCGGCACTTCGCCGAGCAGCTTTTCCACGAACGTGGCCTGATCGGTGACGCGGCAACGGTTCTCAAAGCAGCGGGCCACGGCGCGCCCGACTGCGCCGTTCGACGCCTCTTCCGACGCCACGACGACTTCATCGACCAGGTGCTCGGCCAGAACGGTCGAGATCTGGTCCAGGTTCCCGAGGCACGGGCACGTCTCCTCGAAGTCGAGGTCGGATTCGCTCCGGAAACGCGGCCGCAGCGCGTCCGTGTGGCCGGCCGCCAGGCGCACCGGGCCGCTGGCGACGCTCACGTGCCCCACCACCTCGTACGGCTGCCGGTGTGTGCGCGCCAGGATCGCCATCAGCTTGCGGATTGAATCGCCGGCGCCAACGCACAGCAGGCGCACCCGGCTTTCGGTGATGACGTCATGCGCCAGCAGGCGGAACGGAACCGCGGTCAGCAGGTAAATCACCACCACGGCCAGGCCCACCCAGCGACTCGCGGCCGCGTAGAAGAAGAGCGACAGGCAGGCAAATGACAAAACCACGCCGAGCGCGAGCGTCAGTAGTGACCGCACGAGGATGCGGCTGCGCGCCAGCAGGGTCTTGCGTTCGTACAGCCCGAAGACCAGGCCGGCGACCGTCATCCCCACGCAGAACGTCGCGCTGACCAGCCAGCGGTTGGCGATCCACCCGTAACCCGCGGCGGTACGCAGCAGCAACGTGCAGGCCGCGGACGATGCCAGGCCGATAATCACCCAGTCCAGGTAAATCCAAGCCGTCGACGACATCGACACCAGGAACCGCCGCAGGGGCAACTGCCCGCGCGGCGCGGCGCGGGTGACAACGGGCGGGGCGACCTCAGCGGGCGCCGACTCGGCGGGTATGAGGACGGTCGAAGGCATAGCTCCTGGGCTCGGTCAGTCGTCGTGTCGCCGTGAATATCGGCGCCACTTGACGGGGCCATGAATGCGGCGGAAGCCCGCCGAATGGACAGCCGAAAACTTACGCAAGGCACTGGGCGAGTGACCCGATAATCGAACCAGGGGGGCGCGGACGCGGAGTAGGAACATGCGTCGAGGAATCGCACTGGCGCTGCTGACGATGCTGGGGCTGTGGGCCGGGTGTCATGAGTCACAGCCGCAGCTGACGGTTGAGCCGCGCCTGGACATGTCCGATCTCGCCGCCGGGCTGAGTTTTGTCGAGAGCGGCTTCACGCTGCTCGCGGATCAGCAGACCGAGGGCCGCTTCTCCTGCGCGCTGGCAATCGCGAAGTTCGTCGCGTCGGACAATGGACAGCACGGCGCCCTGGAGTTCGTCACGCTCCAGCCGCACGAGGAATCCTACTGGTTGGAGCAGATGCGCGGCGTACTGGCCGTGCAGGAGCTGGTCTTTCTGCGGCCGCGCACCACGCGCCCCGAGGGACAGAGTGTGGCGGCGCTGTGCGACGCGGCCCGGCGGCTGAAGGCCCCCCTGCTGCTGGTCTATGCGCCCAATGGCCTGGGGCCGAACTCCGCACAGGTGCTCGGCGTGATCTACGACACCGCCTCGCGCGTCGCGCTGGCGACGCTGCGGTCAACCTCACGCATCGTGGACGCCGGCGGCGCCGAGACCTCGCCGCAGAACAAACGCGGGGACCTGCGTGACCGGGACGCGCGCTGCGTCGCGCAGCGCGAGTTCGAGGGCTACGTGCTCGCCTGCCTGCGCGAGCTGATCCACCGCGACCAGCCGCCGGCCACGACGCAGCCCCACGAGAACTGGGACCGGCCGTTCATCGAGCGCTGGTGGATCCAGTCGCGCTGACCCGCGCCGGCCACTCGCGGCCCGTCAACCGCCCCACAATTCCCGGCGGCGTCCGGTAAAGACTGCCGACACGCCGCCACGCACCTGTCGCGCCGATTGGTATGCCACACATCGCTGGCCGAGCGCACACGCGTTTCATACCCTTCATCAAGGAGCGCGGCGACGCATATCCGTCGGCGCCGCGCCGGCTTGGCGCGCCCGGCGTGCGAGCCCCGGGAGCGCCCCATAGGGACCGACAGCCGTGTGCGCAGCCCAAGCGATGCCGCGTCGAGGGGACCGCCACGTTGATCAGCGTCTGACCGTTGATGGCGTGGCCAAGCCGCCCGTCTTGGGTCGGGCCACGCTGCGCGCGGCGTGTCTCACCTGCCTGGCCATCATCGTGTACGGCACACTCGGGCCGGTGTCGAACGCGGCCTGCGCCTGGGTGGTCCCGGTTGAGCAGTGGCGCTGGCTGCCACCCGCGCGGGCGGCGGACATCAATGACTTGGTCACGAACTTCATCGTCTATGTGCCCGTGGGCGTCGCGCTGCGACTGCTCGTGCGGCGACGCGGGCGGGCGGGGACAGTGGACCTGCTGCTGGGACTGGCGCTGTCTGTCGCGCTGAGCTACGTGACTGAAGTGCTCCAGCAGGCCATGCCCGCGCGAGTCTCAAGTCGCACGGACATCGTCATCAATGGCATCGCGGCGCTGCTTGGCTGCCTCTGCGCGGTGCCGCTGCAGAAGCTCATCCGCGAAATCCACGCGCTCTGTTTCGCGCAGCTCCGGGAGCCCTGGCGCGTCTGGCTGGTGCTCACCTGGGCCGCGGTCATCGCCACCGCCGCCCTGATGACCGTGCCGTGGCAGTTGCGGCGGCCGGACGCGGAGTGGGGCTTCGACCGCGTGATCGGCCCGGCGGACGTACGGCGCGGCGCGATGTTCGCACTCACGGGCTTCCTTTGCACGGGCATGTTCCGCCTGCGCGGCTGGTCACCCCGGCCGGCGCTCGGCGCCGCGTGGGGCCTGCTGCTGCTGCCGGCGTTCGGGCTCGAGCTGCTGCAGATCGTGCTGACTGAACACGTGTGCAGCTTCCTGCATGCGCTGATCTCGCTGGCCGGGGCAGGCATCGGCGGCGGGCTGGCGCTGCTGCTGGTGCATGTGCGACCTGATGTGCGCACGGACAAACCGGAGTACGAGCGCGGACCCCATCCGCGACCGCATCGGTGGTTGGCCGCGGTGCTGCTGATCGCGCTCACTTGCGCCGCCGCCCACGGCGCATGGCGCGGGCTGGCACAGGTGCGGCTCCGTGCCAGCCCGGCGGTGAACTGGCTGCCGTTCCGGCCGCAGTTCGAGGCCCCCTTTTTGCGCTCGGCAACGGCGATGATCGAGGAGGTCGCGCTGTACGCCGTCTTGACGATGATCTGCCTCTTTCTGGCCCGGGCCCGTGGACGTGCGACCGCCCTGCTGCTGCTGGTCGGCCTGGTCGGCGTGTTGGAAACCGGGCGCGCGTTTCTCGCCGGACACGTTGCGGACACGACCAGCATGGTGCTGGCGGCCGCGGGGTGGCTGCTGGCCACGCGCGTCTGGAGTGCGCTCTTCCCGACGTCGGCCGGGTCGCACGGTGGGCCTGTCGCGACCTATCGCGCAACGTCTGCCGCCGCGCGCCTCCCCGTGAGTTGAGACGCGCGCTCGGCCAACGGATCACACCCTGTCGATCAGTGTCCCGCCCGTCCCGACCGATAGTACCCACGAAGTCTCGCGCGCCGCGCTGCGTGCCGAGCGCACTCGGGCCGCCCGGACGACCTTCGCGCACCGCCTGCGCCAGACTCGGTGCTATGAATATCGGACTCGACGCCCGCACGATGACCGTGCTCCGGCCACGCGGCACGGGACGCAACCTGCTGGACCTGTTCCGGCGTGTACCGCTGCTGCGCCCCGACTGGCGATTTATCCTGTATCACCAGCGGCCGCTGTCGGTCGCGGACCGCGCACGTCCGGATGCGCCATGGCAATTGCCCAATGTCGAGCTCCGGCAGATTGACCTGCCCGGCGACCGGCTGGACGCGTGGTTTCAGCTTCGGCTGCCCTACGCCGCCCGGCGCGACCAGCTCGACCTGCTGCACCTGCCGGCCAACGCGGCGCCCGCGTGGTGCCCCGTGCCGAGCGTGGTCACGATTCACGACCTGATTCCGCTCACCCTGCCCGGCGAGCTGTCGCCGCGCGCGACGCGGGCGTTTCGGCGGGGCATCGTGCGCACCGTTCACAACGCGACGCGCATCATCACGGTATCGCGCGCGACGCGCGATGTGCTGCGCCGGGAATTCGACGTGCCGGAAGCACGCATGACGGTCATCCCTTGGGCACCGGACGCACGTATGCTCGCCGCGGCGACGGCACCACTCACCGCCGCCGAACGCCGCCGCATCCAGGTGCGCTATAACCTCGGCCCGCGCTGGCTCGTCAACTTCTCCGGCAGCACGCGGCGCAAGAACGCCACAGGTGTGCTGGCCGGCTTCGCGCAGGTCGCACCGCAGGTCCGCGGCGATCTGCAGGTAGTGCTGCTCGGGTGCGAGCCCGAGGCCTATCGCGCGGAGCTGGTCGCCCGGGCCGAGCAGCTCGGCATCGGCGCCGGCTGCCGCATTCTGGGCTTCATACCCCACGACGACCTGCCGGCCCTGTTGCGCGCGTCCGCCGGCCTGCTCATGCCCAGCCGCGGCGAGGGGTTCGGGCTGCCGATCCTGGACGCGTTTGCCTGCGGCGTGCCGGTGCTGACCTCCAACGTCAGCAGCATGCCGGAAGTGGCCGATGATGCGGCGGTGTATTGCGACCCGGATGATGCAGGCAGCATCGCGGCGGGGATCGCGAAATTGCTGGAACCGTCCGTCGCCACCCGACTCGTGGAAGCGGGCCGGCGGCGACTGGCCTTGTTTGACTGGGAGCGCACTGCCGCGGCGGTGTGCGCCGTGTACGAGCAGTGTCTGGCGCGGTCGCCCGTGAGCGAGCCGCTGGCGGCCGCGTCCTGCGAGGAATGTCTGCGATGAACGTACCCATGTGGGGCGACCAGGCCGGCCAGTGGCTGAAGCTGGACTGCCGCAACTACCGTGGCGACCGGCCGTGTGCGGTCGGCATCCAGGGGGTGTGCCCGTCGGACTGTGCGCGCTACAGCGCGATGGGCCAGCGCATCGTCATCATCAAGCTCGGCGCGCTGGGCGACGTCATTCGCACGGCCGCGCTGCTGCCGGGGTTGAAGCAATGCTGGCCCCAAAGCCACGTCACGTGGATCACGCGCCCGGCGGGCGTGCGTACGCTGGCTCACCATCCGCTGATCGACCGTTTACTGCCGTTCGACGCCGAAACGCTCTGTCATCTCGAGCACGAGCGTTTCGACCTGTGCCTGAGTCTCGACAAGGAACCGGCGCCGACCGCGCTGGCGATGCGGCTCGATGCGCGCGAGCGGCGCGGCATTGGGCTGAGCAGCCACGGCACCGCGTACCCGCTTAACGCGGAGTGCGTGCGGTACTTCCAGCTCGGCCTGGACGACGAGTTGAAGTTCCGCCGCAATCAGCAGACCTATCAGGAGTTGCTCTACGACGCCGTCGGGCTGGAGTACCACGGCGAGCGCTACCGCCTATATCCTGACGCGACCCAACAGGCACACGCCGCGGACGTCTGGCGTCGCCTGGGAGTGCATGACGGCGAAGTCGTTGTCGGCCTGAACACGGGGGCCGGGCGGGTCTTCGCGAACAAGAACTGGCCGGCGGGCAAGTTCATCGCCCTCGCGCAGCGCCTCATCGGCCAGAACGGCTGGCGCGTCGCGCTGCTCGGCGGGCCGGACGAGGCTGCGGTGAACGCAGCCATCGTCGATGCGTGCCCGGGGGTGCTGAACACGGGGTGCACGCACACCGAGCTGGAATTCGCGGCGCTGGTGCGACGGTGCGATGCGCTCGTGACCGGCGACACAATGGCGATGCACGTGGCGATCGCCGGTGACGTGCCCACCGTGGCGCTCTTCGGCCCCACGGCCGCGCAGGAGATCGATCTGTACGGGCGCGGCGAGAAGGTCGTGACCGGCCTAACGTGCGCGCCCTGCTATTTCCGGCGCTGCGATCTTTCCCCCAATTGCATGGATGAGATTTCGGTCGAGCGGGTGCTGCGGGCGGTGCAACGCTGGGTCGCGGCCGGCTCCACGCAGGCACGCACCGTCACTGCCATTGTCGAGGTGCATGCGTGAATCACGGCGCCGCGCGACCGCTGCGTGTCCTCGTGGTCGCGGCGCACGAGCCCTGGCCGCTGGACGGCGGCGGACGTTTGCGCTTGTACAACTATCTGCGCGGGCTCTCCTCCGCGGCCGATGTCACCCTGGCGCTGCCGGAGCCGGTGCAGCATGCCGGTCACATGCCGGCGGGGCTGCGCACCGCGGACATGTCGGCCGGGAGCGCCCGGCGACACCTGCCACAGCACACGCGACCGTGGGTGGCACGCCGGGTGGAGCGGCATTTCGGCGCCAATCCGGCGGTGCGGCGATGGCTGCAGCGCCACGCGGTCCCACCGGAGTTCGACGTGACGCTGCTGCACGGCGCCGTCACCGGCCAATACGTCGACGCGGTCCGCGTACCCGTCGTGTGGGACGCCGTTGACGAGCTGGTGCTGTACACGGTGCGAGACGCGGTGCGGGGCGGCGCCAGATGCTGGTGGCGTGCGGGGCGCGCCGCGGCGCTGTACGCGCTTTTCGAGCGCTATGTCGCGCGGCGCGCCCAGGCGACGATCTTCGCGTCGAGCGTCGATGCCTCCTACGCCCGCCGCTGGGCGGGGGCAACACGGATCGAGACCATCAGCAACGGCGTCGATTTCCGCTATTTTGCGGCTCACACTCGGCCTCCGACGCCCGGCACCGTCGCGTTCGTCGGCTCGCTGAGCTTTCCGCCAAACGTCGAAGGCATCACGCGTTTCGCCCGGCACATCTGGCCGCGCCTGCACGCGACCGCGGGACACCGCTTGTTGATCGTTGGTCGAGCTCCCACGCCGGCGGTGCGCGCGCTGGCTGAGCTTCCCGGCGTCGAACTGCACGCGGACGTGCCGGACGTGCGGCCGTACGTAGCCGAGGCCGGCGTGGTGATCGTGCCGACGCGGCTGGGGGGCGGGGTGAAGAACAAGGTTCTGGAGGCGTGCGCGCTGCGGCGGCCGGTGGTCGCGAGCCCCCGCGCGCTGGCGGGCCTTTCCGCGCGGCGCGGGCGCGACGTGCTCTGCGCTGCTAACGATGGCGCCTGGGTGAGGCACATCACGCACCTGCTGGCAAACCCGGTCGCGGCCGAGCGGGTGGCACGGCACGGATATGAGTGGGTGCGACGGGAGCACAACTGGTCACACATCACGGATCGTCTGCTGCAGGTGCTCAGCGACGCCGCGGGTGTGACAGCACGGTGGCCGGTCCCGCCGCGCGACGTGGTTGAGGACAACGCAGCATGGCGACCTCGCTCGGATGTACGACAGAGCTGTGCGCCGGTCACAGTCTGACCGCCGGCACACGCGCGCATGGCCGGCTGCTGCCTGCAGCGCTAATCGCGGGTGGGGTGGCGATCGTGTGGCTAGTCAGCGCGGATGTCGTCCTCGCGTCGTGCGGGTACATTGCGAGCAAGGCGCAGTCCGGGTGGGCAACGACGGTTGGGTATGCGGCGGGACATGCTCTGGGGGCGTTCGCCATCATCGCCGTGGCCTGCAGCCCGCGCCTCCGCCAATGGGCAGGCGCCCGCCTCGACCGACTCGCGCGCACCCTGGAGCAACCTGGCGGCCTGCTGCTGCTGCTCGGGCTGCTGACCGTGGTACGCGTGGCCTGGATACTCCTCGTACCGACGCAGCCCACGAGCGACAACGCGGCGTATCACGGCCTGGCCACTCGTCTGGTCGAAACTGGCATGTACGACACCGCGAAGCACCGCGCGTATTGGCCGCCGGGGTATCCCGTCTTTCTCACTGGCCTGTACGCCGTCTTCGGCCCGTCGCTGCTGGTTGCCAAGCTGGGCAACGTCGTCCTGGCGGCGGGGGTGGATCTGCTGACGTGGCACGCCGTCCGGCGGCACGTGTCAGCACCGGCGGCGGGAGCGGCGTTGTTGCTGACCGCGCTATGGCCGGGCCGCAACCTGCACGTTGACGTGCTCTCGTACGACGAGCTGGTCATGGCGCTGCTGCTGCTGTCGCTCGTGCTGCTGCCGCGCGTGGATCGCGTGGACGCGCGACATGCATGGCTCTGGATGGCCGGCGGGCTGGTGCTCGGGCTGGCTTGCCTCGTCCGACCCACACTCGGGCTCGTGCCGGCCGCGATCGGCGGATGGCTGCTTGTGCGCGGCTGTTCACTCTGGCGCGCGGTCGTACTCACCGGCGTCTACGGCCTGGCCATGCTGGCCGCGATCACGCCGTGGACGATCCGCAACTACGTCGTCCTGGGTCGCTTCGTGCCGCTGACGACCAACGCCGGCGGGAATTTCTACAACTCGTGGGCGCCGGGCGGCACCGGCTGCTTTCACAAACCCGCGTGGGAGCACCTGTGGGCGGTCACCGGCGGCGACGAGCTGCAGATGTCGCCGACGGGCTTCGCGCTGGGGATGGCGGCGATTCGCACGGACCTGCCGGCGGCGATCTGGCGCGTCGCGCAGAAGCAGGTGCATTACGTCGGTTCCGATAACTGGCTGTTGCCGGTGGAGTCGTACACGGCCGCGCTCGGCGGCAACGCGACGGCCGGCGACGCGCTGAAGCTCGGCGTGCACACGCTCAGCAACGCGTGGTACGTCGTGCTCATGCTGCTGCCCATCTCCGCCGTGCGCCGCATGACCCGGCTCATCGCCGCCCAGCCGCTCGCGTGGCTGTGCATTGCCGTGTTCGCGACGGGACTGATAACACACACGGTTTTCGAGGCGCAGGCGCGGTATCACCTCGTGTACCTGCCGTGCTGGAGCATCCTCGCGGCGTGCCTGTGGGCCGGACGCGCGCCCGTGCGGCAGCCCTGAGCGCCCCAGCGCGCCTTCGTCGCGGGGGCTCGTTCATCTGCCGATAAGACCGCTAGAGAACGCCAACCGAGGCCACGGATTACGGATGTCGCTGACCGCGATTGCCTTCTGGATTTCGTACGTCGGCGGCGTGCTGGCGGCCCCGTTCAACCCGGTGGCGGGCATGTTGCTCTACATCCTCGTCTACCATCTCAATCCGGAAACGCAATGGTGGGGTGAATCCGTGCGCGCCCTGGGGCTGCGCACGTCGTTCATCGTGGCGGCGGCGACCGGGCTCGGCCTCCTGCTGCGGCAGCCGCGCCTCGCGCACGGAGCGCGGCAGTTCCCCGTGCCGTATGTCCTGGCGATTCTGTTCGGCATTTTCGCGCTCGGCAGCCTCGTGTGGGGCGTGGAGTACGGTGAGCGCGGCGCGTACCTGGCCGAGAAATTCGTCAAGACGCTCATCATCCTGTTCATCCTGATTCGCTGCATCCGTACGCCGTTGCAGTATCAGCTCGTGATCATGGTCTGGCTGCTGGGCGTGGCGTACGTGGGGTACGAGGCCACGGGTGGGGCCGGGCTGGTTCAGGCGGGGCGCCTGACGGCGGGCCTGGGTGGTCCCGACTTCAACGATTCGAGCGGTCTGGCGGTGCACATGGTTTCGACACTGCCGCTCGTGGGGGCGTGCTTTTTCATGGCCCGCTCGTGGTGGGGCCGGATCGCCGCGCTGGTGACCGGCGCGCTCGTCGTGAACACGATCGTCGCCACACGCACGCGCAACGTGCTGGTTGGCCTCGCCGTGATGACAATTTCCGGCGTGTTGTCGCTGCCGCGCGGCTATCGTGTGAAGGGGTTCGTGGCGGTCATCATCGGCACGGTGCTGGCCATTCAGCTCACCGACCCCGGCTGGTGGGAGCGCATGGCGACGATCCGCACGTACCAGCAGGACGCGTCCTCGACTTCACGACTCGTGCTGTGGAAAGCCGCCCTCGCGATGGCGACGGACTACCCCTTTGGCATCGGCCTGGGGAACTTCCACCAACTGGTCATGGACTACGTGCCTGACCTGACCGTGGAGCGCAGCGCGCACAACACCATAATCGCCTGCCTTGCCGAGCTCGGCTGGCCCGGGCTGCTGCTCTTCCTGGTGATCACCGGCGTTTCCATCGTGCGGCTCGGCCGGCTGCGGCGCACCGCGCGCAGCCTGCCGCCGTTTGAAGAAGTCCACTTCTACCGCTGGCACCTGCGTTTTCACCTCGGCTGGCACGCCGTCGCGCTGCGGACCGCCCTGCTCGGCTACCTTGCCTGCGCCCTGTTCACGACGCGCCTGTTCACCGAGGACTTCTGGCTGATGCTCGGGTTCGGCATGTGCCTGGCCAACGTCAGTCGCGGCCTGCAGGCAGCGAGCGCGGCATTGCCGGCGTCCGAACTGCCGGAGGACGCTGCGAGTCCCGTGGCTGCGTATGGATAAGCGCCGATGGTCTTCAACTCGCTCACGTTCCTGGTGTTCCTGGCCATCGTGCTCGCGGTACACAACCTGCCGCTAAGCTGGCGCACCCGCAAGGCCAATCTGCTGGTCGCGAGCTACGTCTTCTACGCGGCCTGGAACCCGCCGTTCGTGCTGTTGCTGTGGATCTCGACCATGGTGGACTGGCTTGCGGCGCGCGCCATGGCGCGGGCGCAGAGCCGTGTCGCCCGCCGCGGTTACCTCGTGCTGAGCCTCTTCACCAATCTGGGCCTGCTGGGGTTTTTCAAGTATGGCGGCTTTCTGGTCGCGAACTTTGCCGCCCTGCTGCGTGGCCTTGGCATCGCGTATCAGCCCGCGGCGCCGGACTTCATCCTTCCGATCGGCATTTCCTTCTACACGTTCCAGACGCTGTCCTACACCTTGGACGTCTACCGTGGCACTTTGCGTCCGGCGCGGAGCTACCTCGACTTCGCCCTGTACGTGACTTTCTTCCCGCAACTTGTGGCCGGACCGATCGTACGGGCGGCGGATTTCCTGCCGCAGTGCCGCGCGCCGCGCCGCGTGACGGCCGA
The DNA here is from genome assembly GCA_017999985.1 of Phycisphaerae bacterium. Classification (NCBI taxonomy): domain Bacteria; kingdom Pseudomonadati; phylum Planctomycetota; class Phycisphaerae; species Phycisphaerae bacterium. Next base: position 150,703 of record JAGNKU010000002.1, read on the forward strand.
CCAGTTCGGCTGGGGCTGCGCGCTACTGCTGATCGGACTGGCGCAGAAAGTCATCCTCGCGGACGCGTGCCTCGCGCCCGTCGTCAACAAGGTCTTCACCGCGGCGTCACAGGCAGGACGGCTCGACGCGTGGATCGGCGTGCTGGGCTTCTCGGCGCAGATCTACTTTGACTTCGCGGGCTACTCCACCTGCGCCATCGGCACGGCACTCCTCTTCGGTTTCACGCTGACGGAGAACTTCCGCCGGCCATACGGCGCGCTGGGGTTCTCGGACTTCTGGCGGCGCTGGCACATCTCGCTGTCAACCTGGCTGCGCGACTACCTGTACATTTCGCTCGGCGGCAATCGCAATGGGTCGGTGCGCACAGGTGTCAATCTGATGGCGACGATGCTATTGGGCGGACTCTGGCACGGGGCCTCGTGGATGTTCGTCATTTGGGGTGGCCTGCACGGGCTGTACCTGTTGGGCGAGCGCGGACTGCGACACGTCTGCCGCGGCCGGGCATTCACGGCCCAGCTTGGGCCGCGCATCCTGGCGATCCTCATGACGTACCTGCTCGTCTGCGTCGCGTGGGTGTTCTTCCGCGCGCCGGACCTGGCCACGGCGTTCACGCTGCTGAAGTGCATGGTCGGCGGCGGACCGAATGCGTTGTGGCTCGGCGATGTCTCCGCCGCCACCGCCCTGCTGATTGTCGCCGTCACGCTAGCCTGGCAGGGTGCCATGCGCGACCGCCGGCTGGAAGACCTGCTGGCGCACGTCCCCTGGCCCGTGCGTTCCGCCGCTCTCGCGGCGCTCATCCTGGCACTGTGTATCTCGCGTGGAGAAGGGCGTGCCTTCATCTACTTCCAGTTCTGAGCCGCAGACACCGCGCGGGCCCTGGGGCCGCACGTGGCTGCTCGCCGGCCTGCTGACCGCCGGATTGCTCGGTGGCTGGGAACTCTATTGGCGCACGCAGGGCTTCTTCCCCACGCGCGTCAGCGACGAGCCGCTGTGGCTGCTGGCGCGCGAGAAGCTCACGGCGGCGGAGCGGCCGATTGCGCTGATCGGTGCCTCGCGGTCCCAGGTGGGCATCGACCTCGACGTTTTCGCGGCCCGGACGGGCGTGCGACCGGTGCAACTGGGAATCTGCTACAGCTCGCCGACGCCGGTGCTGCGCGAGCTGGCGGAAGATGCCACGTTCGCCGGACTGGTCATCTGTGACGTTACGCCGCTGCTGTTCTTCCAGAGCGGCGGGCCGGTTGTGGAACGCTCCAATCGCTATCTGGCGCGCGCGCACACCTACGTCTCACCCGCGGACCGGCTGGAATGGCAGCTCCAGCTCGCACTGGAGACAATGCTCGTGACGCGTCTGGACCGCCTGGCGCCCGAGCACTTCGCGGAATGTTGGGCCAAGGGCACGTGGCCGGAGCCGGGGCTCGGTAGCTTGCGGGCCGACCGGATGATCACGGCGTACTATCCGCCCGGCTTCGCGGCGGGCCGACCGACGACGGTGGGACCCTTCAAACGCAATCCGTACCTGGCGGACGCTGCGCGGCGGGACGCATTGCTCGACCAGGTCGCGCAAGACGTGGAACGCATCCGCGGCCGGGGTGGCGAGGTCGTCTTCGTCGTTTTGCCGTTCACGGACGACTACCGGCAGAAAGAACGCGCGCTGGCCCCCCGCGCGGAATATTGGGATCGCCTGCTCGCCCGCACCGGGGCTCCCGGCATTCACTTCGAGGACTTCCCCAGCCTGAGCGGGTTCGACTGTCCCGACGGCTGTCACCTGGATTCGCGCGACGCACCCCGCTTCACGCGTGCCCTCTTGGACGCCCTGCAGCCGGCCCTGGCCGGCACTGCGTGGGAGCTCGAACCCGGCGCGCCGTTGCGCACGGTCATGCGTCCCTCTACCGGCTCGGACCGGTAGACGCCGGGCGCAAAGCCTGCGCGCGACCGGACCGGCCCCGTCCGCCGGCCACGCGTGCGGATTACCGGCTCCATCCCGTCTGTACGCGCTGTCGATAAGTCCCTGGGAAGCACGTGGCACGGTGTGCGGGACGGCGCCAGGAGCGTGCGCCGGCTGCCACGTGTGCGCAGTCCCAAGGAGTACGTCATGGCATCCTCCGCGGCTACCTGTTCTGCCTCGTCCGCCGCCAAGGCGCGACCATCGAAGGCGGCCCGCAAGACCGTCCGCGTCGCCGTTATCGGGCTCGGCTATTGGGGCCCGAATCTGGTGCGCAACTTCCACGAAGTCATCGGGGAAGATCTCCGCGCGGCGTGCGACCGCGACGCGGCCCGGGCCACCGCGATCGGCAACCGCTACCCGAACCTGCGCACGACCTGCGACGCGGACGTGGTCCTGACGGACCCGGAAATCGACGCTGTCGCGCTCGCGACGCCGGTCAATTCGCATTACCCGCTGGCCAAGGCGGCGCTGGAGGCCGGCAAGTCAGTCCTGGTGGAGAAGCCGCTGACCGCGGACGTGGGACAGGCCGAAGAGCTGGTCGACTTGGCGCGGCGCAAGGGCCTCGTGCTGATGGTCGACCACGTGTTCGTCTACAGCCCGCCGGTGCGAAAGATGAAAGCGCTGGTCGAGTCCGGCGAGCTGGGCCGGCTGCTCTACGTGGACAGCGTGCGCATCAACCTGGGGCTGTTCCAGCGGGATGTGAACGTCGTCTGGGACCTCGCCCCCCATGACCTGTCGATCGCCGACTACCTGATCGGCCGTACGCCCAAGAGCGTGGCCGCGTTCGGCAGTGTCCACACGAGCGGCGGCCATGAGGACGTGGCGTACCTGAACCTCGACTTCGGCGGCGGCCTGATCGCGAATTTCCACGTGAACTGGCTGTCGCCGGTGAAGATCCGCTACACGATGCTCGGCGGCAGCCGGAAGGGGCTCGTGTACAACGACCTCGACCCGGTGGAGAAGATCAAGGTCTACGATAGCGGCATCAGCGTCCGCGAGGACGACCTGGAGGATCGGCGCAACCTGCTCATCGACTATCGCACAGGGGACATCTGGTCGCCGCGCCTCGACCAGAGTGAGCCACTGCGGACGATGGCCAGCCATTTCGTCGATTGCGTGCAGAACGGCAAGACGCCGCTGACCGACGGCACCGCGGGACTGCGGGTGGTCCGCATCCTCGATGCCGCCCAGCGCAGCATCAAGGCCCAGGGGGGACGCATCACGCTATGAGCCAGGGAGACTTCGTGCGTGTCGCGCCGGACGTGGAGCTGGGCCGCAACGTCAAGCTCTTCGGCTTCTTGAACCTGTACGGCTGCCGCATCGGCGACGACACGAAGATCGGGACCTTCGTGGAGATTCAGAAGAACGCCGTCGTCGGTCGGCGCTGCAAGATCTCGAGCCACACGTTCATCTGCGAAGGCGTGACGATCGAGGACGAGTGCTTCATCGGCCACGGCGTGCTCTTCACCAACGACAAGTACCCGCGCGCGACGAGCGCGGCCGGCGCCCTGCAGACGGAGGCCGACTGGCAGGTCGTGCCGACGCGCGTTTGTCGCGGCGCGTCCATCGGCTCCGGGGCCGTGATTCTCTGTGGCGTCACGATCGGCGCCGGCGCGCTGGTCGGGGCCGGCGCCGTGGTGACGCACGACGTGCCGCCCGGTGCGGTCGTCGCCGGCGTTCCGGCCCGCGTGCGGGCCCGCGCCATGCTGGTGTGAAGCCGCGTCCGCGGTGCGGCGCGGCGGAAGGCGGACATGCGCGTTCTCTTCATTGGTGGCACGAAACGCGGCTATCTGGCGCTGCAGGCGCTCGCCGACGCCGGTGCGCACATCGTAGGCGTCATCAGCCTGCGACAGGACGACCACGAGACAGAACGCTATGAGGAACCGCTGCGCGCGCTGGCCGAGCGCCTGCAGGCGCCACTGTCCGAAACCCGCCGGATGAACGAGCGCGACTATGCTGCTCTGATCCGCAACGAATGGCGGCCAGATGTGGCCTTCGTGGTCGGCTGCCGCATTCTGCTGCCGGCCGAAGTCTACACCGCCCCGCCCGGCGGGACGTTCGCGGTGCACGACTCGTGCCTGCCCGAATGCCGCGGCTTCGCCCCGCTGAACTGGTCCGTGCTGACCGGCGCCGACCACACCGGTGTAACGCTGTTCCAGGTCACGGAGGAAACGGACGCCGGTGACATTCTCGCGCAGGAGCGCATCCCGATCGGTCCGGATGAAACGGCACCGGAGGTCTATGAGCGCGTCTGTGCCGCGACCGCCGACCTGCTGCGGACGACCTATCCGCAACTGGCGGCCGGCACCCTGCCGCGCCGCGCGCAGGACGCCTCCGCCGCCACATACACCTGTCGGCGGACGCCCGCGGACGGGCTCATCGACTGGCACGCCGACACGACCCGGATCTACAACCAGGTGCGGGCGCTGACGCGACCGTACCCGGGGGCATTTTCGTACTGCGATGGCCGCAGGCTGACGATCTGGCAAGCAACGCCCGTGCAGCCGCCACCGCGCTATGTCGGCCGAATCCCCGGGCGCGTGGTCGGCATCGACAAGCCCGGCGGCACGGTGGACGTGCTGACCGGCGATGGCGTGCTGCGGCTGGGTGAGATTCAGTTCGAGGGCGACAACGCCGTGCCCGCGGCGACCGCGATTCGCTCGGTCCGCGCCACCCTGGGTGTCGGCGTCGATGACCTGCTCCGGCGAATCGCGAAGCTGGAAGAGCGTGTGGCGCGCCTCGCACGCGAGCGTACGCCGCGCCGTACGAACGGGGCCGCGCAGCCATCCGGCGCGGCTGGAGGCCAGGCATGATTCCGCTGACCAAGCCGACCCTGGGGCGCGCGGAAGCCGCCGCCGTGGCCGCCGTGCTGGAAAGCGGCTGGCTGACGCAGGGCCCGCGCGTGGCCGAATTCGAGCGCAGCGTCGCGGCGTACTGCGGCGCCGCGCATGCCGTCGCGTGCAGCAACTGCACGACGGCGCTGCACCTGGCGTTGCAGGCCCTGGACATCGGACCGGGGGACGAGGTCATCGTGCCATCGCTGACGTTCATCGCGACGGCCAACGCAGTGGTCCACTGCGGCGCGCGGCCGGTCTTCGCTGACGTTGATCCACGCACGTACAACCTTGAGCCGGCGGCGGCCGAGGCGGCGATCACGCCCCGCACGAAGGCCATCATGCCTGTGCATCAGCTTGGCCTGCCGGCGGACATCGACGCGTTTCGCGCGATCGCGGACCGGCACGGGCTGACCGTCATCGAGGACGCTGCTTGCGCACTGGGGTCGCGCTATCGTGGCCGGCCCATCGGCGGGCATTCGCCGCTGGTGTGCTTCTCGTTCCATCCCCGCAAGGTCATCAGCACTGGCGAGGGCGGCATGGTGCTGACCTCGGACGAGCGGCTGTGCCAGCGGATGCGCCTGCTGCGGCAACACGGCATGAGCGTCCCGGACACGGCCCGGCACGGCGCGCAGCACCTGGTCATCGAGCGATACGTCTGCGTTGGCCACAACTATCGGCTGTCCGATGTGCAGGCCGCCATCGGCATTGTCCAAATGCAGCGGCTGGATACGCTCGTGCGGCGGAGGCGTGAACTCGGGGCGCGCTACACTGCGTCCATCGCGGGCATGCCCCACTTGTCCGCGCCCTACGTACCGGACTATGCCGAGCCGAATTTTCAGAGCTACGCCGTCCAGCTTGCACCGGAAGCGCCGCTCAGCCGCAACGAACTGCTGCGCCGGTTGCTGGCGCGTGGGATCGCCACCAAGCCGGGCATCATGACGATTCACCGCGAGCCGGCGTATCGTGCTACGGACTGGCCCCCGCTACCGCACTCAGAGTTCGCCAGCGACCGCAGCCTGCTGCTGCCGCTCTACCCGGACATGACGGCCGCGGAGCAGCAGGCGGTGATCGCCGCGCTGCGGGCCGCACTGACCGAAGGAGCGCGGGGGCCGCTGGGATGCGCAGCCGGGGCGTGTGGAGGGGCCGCCCGATGAGCTTCGCCGGCCGGAAAGTGCTCGTCACCGGCGGGGCCGGGTTCATCGGCGCGGAGCTGGTGCACCAGCTCGCGGCGCGGCACGCGCGCGTCGCGGTCGTGGACAATCTCGTCAACGGCCGGCGTGAGAACCTCGCGGGGCTGCCGGATGAACAAGTGCGTTTGCACGTGGCCGACATTCGCGCCACGGACACAATTGCGCAGCTGCTGGTCGGCGTGGACACCGTCTTTCACCTCGCGTGCCTGGGTGTGCGACACTCGATCCATACGCCGCGGGAGAACCACGAGGTCAACGCGCGCGGGACGCTGGAGCTGCTCATGGCAGCGCGGGCCGCCGGAGTCCGCCGCTTCGTGCATGTCTCGACGTCCGAGGTCTACGGCACCGCCCAGCACGTGCCGATGACCGAGGACCACCCGACGACGCCGATGACGGTGTATGGTGCATCGAAGCTCGCGGGCGAGTGCTACGCGCGGGCGTTCCACCGAACCTACGGTTTTCCGTCGGTCATCCTGCGGCCGTTCAACGCGTACGGGCCGCGCTGCCACCACGAAGGCGATAGCGGCGAGGTGATCCCGAAATTCCTGCTGCGTTGCCTCGCCGGCCGGCCAATGATCGCCTTCGGCGACGGCCGGCAGACGCGCGACTTCGCTTTCGTCGCGGACACGGCGCGCGGCATTTTGGCTGCCGCGGACGCGGACCACGCCGTCGGCGAAACGCTCAACCTGGGGGCTGGGCGGGAGATCAGCATCAACGAGCTGGCCGCGGAAGTGGCTGCGACGGCCGGCCGATCCGACGCTGTTCTTGAACACGATGCGCCGCGGCCGGGCGACGTGCTGCGGCTCTTTGCGGACACGACCAAGGCCCGGCGTCTGCTCGGTTTCGAGCCGCAGGTGGACCTGCGCACCGGACTCACTCGCCTGCGCGCCTGGTATGAAAGCCTCGGTCGCACGCCGGCCGAACTGCTGGAAGAAGAGGTTGTCCACAACTGGCGGCCGGCCGAGACCGCAACGTCCGGCTGCGTGTCCGGAAACGAATGAGACCGATGAGGGTTTCCGTGGTCATCCCGGCGTACAACGAAGCGGACACGCTGCCGCTCCTGCGCGGCCGCATGACCGCAGTGATGGACGCACTGCACGCGTATGACTTCGAGCTGGTGCTCGTGGACGATCACTCCGCCGACGCGACGCCGGAGCGCATCGCCGAATGGGCGGCGCTCGACGGCCGAGTGCGTGGCGTGCGCTTCGCGCGGAATTGCGGCTCGCACGCAGCGGCGGCCGCGGGGCTGGCGCGCTGCACGGGCGACTGTGCGGTGCTGATGGCCGCGGACCTGCAGGATCCGCCGGAGCTGCTCGCCGAGCTGCTGGCGCCGTGGCGCGACGGCTACGACGTGGTGTGGGCGGCGCGCGCCGGGCGGCGCGGCATCGGCTGGCGCGAGCGGCTGTGCTCGCGGGCGTACTGGGCGCTCATGCGTTTCATCGCCGCCAGCGACGCACCGGCCGAGGGTGCCGACGTTGTGCTGCTGGACCGCAAGGTCATCGACGCACTCAACGCCATCGGCGAGAAGCACACGTCACTGCTCGCGCTGGTCACGTGGCTGGGCTTCCGGCAGAAACACATCTCGTACGTCAAGGAGGCCCGGGCCGCGGGCGCGAGCGGGTGGACGTTCACCAAGCGCCTGAAGCTCGCCATCGATTCCGTCGTGTCCTTCTCGGCCCTGCCGATTCGACTCACGTGGCTGTGCGGGCTGCTGTTCCTCGCGGCCGATGCGCTCTGGATCACGGCCGTCCTCGGGGGCTGGCTGACAGGCCTCTGGTACGTGTCGGCCGCCATCGCGGCGATCATCAGCCTGCTGCTGCTGGGCTTTGGCGTACTGCTGACATTTCTCGGGGCAGCCGGCGAGTACCTGTGGCGCGCCTATGACGAGGTTCGGGGGCGGCCGCGCTACGTGATCGAGCGGGTGCTTGAACCGGCCGACTCGCGTTTTGTGGCCGAGCGGGCCGCGCGACCTGCCCCGACCCGCGTGCCTGTCCCAGACGAGGTGGAAACCCCGGCATGAAACGCGCGATCCTCAGCATCCTGCTCGCCTGCGTGCTGCTCGGCTTGGCCGTGCAGCAATTCGGTTGGGGGCCGGCGTGGGCTGCGCTGACGCACGTATCGTGGCCCTGGCTGCTCAGCGCCCTGCTGCTGCAGGCGCTGATCATGCTCGTCAAGGCCTGGCGCTGGGCGGAAGCGCTGCGGGCCGCGGCCGGCCGGGCGATGCGTGGCATCGCTACCGCCACGTTCGTGGGATTTGCTGGCAATCTCGTCTTGCCGGCCCGCCTCGGCGAGCTGGCGCGCACTCATCTCGCTGCCTCGACCAACCATCTGTCGCGCTCGGTAGTCCTGAGCACGATCGCGGTCACCCAGTTCTTGGACCTGTTGCTACTTGGATTGCTCTTTTTCCTCATGAGTTTCCTGTTCGCCACCGAGGCGCTCATCCACCCGGGCGTGCTCACGTCGTTCGCGCTCGGCGGCCTGATCGCGCTGGCGGGGTTGGTGGCTGTGCAACACCGCTGGGCCGCGCTGGCCGCGTTGCTGGCGCGCGTCACACGCGTGCTTCCCGGTCCGCTGCGGCGCGCCAGCACGTACTACGCCGGTCAGTTCGCACTCGGACTGCACCTGCTCGCCCAGCGCCGGGCCGGCATGCTCGTTGCCCTCGCCACGGTCACGGCCTGGACGCTGGAGATTGCCAGCTACGCGCTCGCGCTGACCGCGTTCGGCGTGACGGTGACGCCCCTGATGCCGGCGCTGCTGGTGGTCGTACTCAGTCTGGCGTTCATCTTGCCGCTCACGCCCGCAAACATCGGGCCGCACCAGTTCCTGTGCGTGCTGGTCCTGGGGCTGTTCGACGTCAACGCCGGGCCGGCCCTGGCGTTCAGCCTGGGTTTGCAGGCGGCCTGCGCGCTGCTCGTGCTGGCCCTGGGCGGCTATGGCCTGCTGCGCTGCGGGCTTGCGCCCCGCACCCTGTATCGCGCTGTCCGCGCCGTGCAGTCGCCTTCTTCAACAACGGAGGTTGCCGAAGATGATCTCAGTGCCCTTTCTCGACCTGAAGGCCCAATATCGCCAACTGGCGGCCGAGATTCTGCCCGCGCTCCAGCACGTGTGCGAGAACTGCACGTTTGTGCTCGGACCGACGGTTAAGGCCTTCGAGGAGCAGTTTGCGGCGTACTGCGAGGCCAGGCATTGCGTGGCCGTGAACAGCGGCACGAGTGCGCTGCACATCGCGCTGCGCTGCCTGCACATCGGTCCGGGCGACGAGGTCATCACCGTCCCCATGACGTTCGTGGCCACGACCTGGGCGATCAGCTACGTCGGCGCCACGCCGGTGTTCGTCGATATCGACCCCGCCACTCGCACGCTCGACGTCACGCGGCTCGAGGCGGCGATCACGAACCGCACGCGCGCGATCCTGCCCGTGCACCTGTACGGCCAGCCGGCGGACCTGACCGGCATCTTCCGCCTCGCCGAAAAGTACCACCTGCCCGTCGTCGAGGACGCCGCCCAGGCGCACGGCGCCCGGCATCTCGGCCGGCGTGTCGGCGCCCTCGGCCGCATCGGCTGCTTCAGCTTCTACCCGGGCAAGAACCTCGGCGCATACGGCGAAGGCGGCGCCGTTGTGACGAACGATGCCGCTCTGGCCGACGAAGCCCGCGCGCTGCGCGACCACGGCCAGCGGCAGAAGCATCAGCACGAGATGGTCGGCTACAACTACCGCATGAGTGGGTTCCAGGGCGCGGTTCTGGGCATCAAGCTCACGCACCTCGACGCATGGAACGCGGCCCGCCGCGCACACGCGCAACGCTACCTGACGCGGCTCGCCGGCACGCCCAACCTGGGCCTGCCGATCATGGACGAGGAGCGCGAGAGCGTGTTCCACCTCTTCGTGGTCGAAGTCGCCGAGCGCGACCGCGTCGCCGCTGAGCTGAAGAGCAAGGGCATCGACACGGCGCTGCACTACCCGGTGCCGGTGCATTTCCAGCCGGCGTACGCGCACCTGCGGCTCGGTGGGGGCAGCTTCCCTGTCAGTGAACGCGTGGCGCAGCGCTGCCTGAGCCTGCCCATGTACCCCGAGCTCACGGACGAGCAGATTGACTACACGTGCGAACAGTTGCGGGCCGCAGTCACCGGCCGCGCCAGCGCCACCGCCAGCCGCGTGCCCGCCGCACGCTAAGGAGGGCCGGCCACGAAACCGGAATCGCTCATCGGCCTGACGGTCGACGTCGAGTGGGCCCACCCCGCGGTCCTCGCGGACCTCGTGGGCCTGCTGAACGAGCGCGGCCTGCGCGCAACCTTCTTCTGCACGCACGCGGACGTCGCCGTCGCCGGGCATGAGCGCGCGCTGCATCCCAATTTTCGCCGCAACGGCGCTGCGCTGCAGGCCCTGCATCAGCGCCTCGGCGGCGACCAGGCGACGCTGTCGGACGCGGCCGCCTACAAGCACGTCCTGGAGGCAACGCGGGCGTACTGCCCGGAAGCGCGCGGCGTGCGCGCCCACAGCCTGCACTACGACACCGAGCTGGTCGCGCTCTACCGTGCAGGCGGCCTCGAATACGACAGCAGTTACGCGCTGCCGCTGGTCGCCGGGTTGCAGCCTTTCTGGAAAGAGCACGGGCTGCTGGAAATCCCTATTTACTATATGGACCACCTGGACCTGATCACGCCGCGGACCGGTTTCGATGTGGCCCGCTTGGAGCTGGAGCGGCCGGGGCTGAAGGTCTTCGACTTTCACCCGAACATTGTGTTCACGAACGCGCCCAGCGACGAATTCTATCAGGCCACGAAGTCGGCCTATCACGACCCGGAACGCCTGCGCGCCGGACGGCACACTGGCGCCGGTGCGCGCACGCTGTTCCTTGACCTGCTGGACTGGATCGCGACGCGACGCTGCCCGACGGTCACGCTGGGGGAGGTCAACGCGGACTGGAGGAGCCGGTCATGACATCCGCCACCGCCCCCCTGCCGCCCGCCCAGGCTGCCGGCCCTGGCGCGATCATGGTCGCACCGTACACGTCCGCCGACGAGACGGCGTGGGCAGATTTCCTGGCCGGGTCCGGCAACGCCACGCTATTTCATGACCTGCGCTTCCTGGCATATCACTCCCCCGGCCGCTTCGACACGCATCATCTGCTGTTTCGCCGGGGACCGAGCCTCGTTGCGCTCCTGCCCGCCGCGATCATCACTGAACCCGACGGCCGGCGTTTGCTCAAATCCCCCTACGGGGGCTCCGTCGGTGGGTGTGCGCTGCGGCCGCGCGAGCACATCGAGACGATCCAGGCCATCGTGCAGGCCCTGCAGGAGTACGCCGTCGCGTGCGGCCTGGCGGGGGTCGAGCTGCGCATTGGCCCCGGCATCTACGCGCAGCCGCCCAACGAGAACATGAGTTTCGCCCTCGCCGCCGCCGGCTTTGTCCTTGCCCGCCGCTGGCTCAGTCAGGTGATCACGCTGCCTGGCGATGCGGCCGCGGTCGTGGACGGCATTCCCACGCCGGTGCGGCGGCGCTACGTGCGCTATGCCCAGCGTCAGGGCGTCGCGTTCGCGCAGGTTGGCCCGGAGCGCCTGCCCGACTTTGACGCCCTGCTGACGGCGAACCGCGCGAAACACGGCGCCGTACCGACGCACGCGCTGGCCGACCTGCAGCGCATCTTCGAGCTGACACCCGAGCGCGTGGGCTTGTTTCTGTGTGAATACCAGCGCCGGCCGATCGGCGGCGCGTACCTGCTCGAGCTGAATCCGCGCGTGGTCTACTGGTCGTACCTGTGCCACGACGAGCGTTTCGAGCACACCCGCGTCACGACGTTCACAACGGCGCGCGTCATGGAGCACTACGCGGCCCGCGGCTTCAAGTACCTGGATTTCGGCCCGTCCACCTTCGATGACTGGAGCCTCAACCGCGGCCTCGCGAAGTTCAAGGAGGAGCTGGGCGGTGTCGGGTTCTGCCGCGACACGTGGCGCTGGGAGGTTACTTTTCCGGCGCCGCGACCGGATGGGAGGACGAACGCATGACGCCGACGCTACGCGTATCCGCCGCCCCGCCAGCCTGGGCCACGCGCCTCCTCACTTGTCCGCATTGCCACGCGTCGTTGTCGCCGGCAGCCGGTGTTTTCACCTGCGCGCGGTGCGGCGAAGTCGGCCATTGGCGCGACGGCATCGCCTGCTTCGGTGCCTCGTTCGACGATCCATCGGTGGCCTGGTACGAGTCCGTCGGCGGAACGAACTTCCACGAACGAATCCAGATCCCATTCACCATGAGCTCGCTGGAGACACCGGTCTACCACGCGTTCCTGCGCGTCGTGCGGCCGTCGGACCCTGCGACGGTCATTGTAGACCTCGGCGCGGGCGACGGACGCAACACCGAGCCGTGGCTGGCCTGGGGTTACCAGCGCGTGATCGCCGTGGATGCGATTGCCGCATCGCTAGCCCGACTGCGCGACCGGCTGGGCGCGACGCATCCTGAATGGCGCAACCGTCTCCTCCTGGTTCAATCCGATCTGCGGCGCGTCCCGCTGGCCAGCGGCAGCGTCGGGCTGGCGCTGGCGATCGAGGCGCTGTACTACCTGAACGAGGACTACGCCCGCGGCCTCAGCGAATGTCGCCGAATTCTACATTCGTCTGGGCTGCTGCTGACTTCCGAGCGCTCGTGGGAAGGCGCGTTGCTGACGCACCTGCTTTACGGCGGCGTCCCGGCCCTGTGTCGCCTGCGCGACAACCGGGATGTCTGGGACGGCGAGCCCGGCGCGGGCGTGCGCAGCCGCTGCTTCACGGAGGAGGAACTGCTCACCGCCTTGCGCGACGCCGGTTTCACGCCGCTGGAGTGCAAAGGCATGCCGGCCCTGGCGGTCGTGCTGGGCTACCTGCGCGGGCAGAACCGGCTCTCCGCCGATGACGAGGCGTACCTGCCGCAGGTGCGCGCGTGCCTGCAGACCCTGGCCGAACGCGGCACACTGCGCCGCACGCATGTCGTCGTGGCCCGGCCGCAGTCGGAGAATGGCTGATGGAAACGGTCGGCGAATCCGCCGTGCGCCGTGCCTTCACGGCCACCGCCGTGGGCAGGCTGCTGCTGGTCCTGGTCCTGCTTGGTTGCTGGGTGCGCTTCGGCGTCGTGAACCCGAGCCGCAACTACCAACTCGACTTCCGCGCGTTCTACGCAACCGGCAAGGCGCTGCACGCCGCCATCAACCCTTACGACCTCGAGGCGAAAAAGGAGCACATCAACCCGCACTTGCCCGGCCGGCAAAGCCTGATGGGTTACGCCTATCCGCCGCCGACGCTGCCGCTGATGTATGCCATCGCGCTGTTGCCGCTGCCGGCCGCGCAGATCGTGTGGGCGTGGTTCCAGTTCGGCCTCCTCCTGACGGCGACGCTGCTGCTGTTTCGCGGACTGGGCGTACAATTCGGCTCACCCGTGTCCTTGCTCATTGCCGTGCCGTTCTGGCTGAGCAGCCCGGTCTTCAATCTGTTCCGCTGGGGCCAGTTCGACGGCATCCGCGCCGCGCTCGTCGGGCTGGCGGTCTTCCTCCTCCTGCGCCGGCGGATGGCCGCGGGCGGCATGGCCATCGCACTGGCCGCCCTGGCCAAGGTCTACCCTGTGGCCTATCTGTGGGTGTTCGTGTTACGCCGTGAGTGGAAAGCACTCTTCGCCGGCACCGCGGTAATTGTCGTGCTCATGGCGCTCGGCTTGGCCGCCCTTACGCCAGAAGCCCGCGCCCGCTACCTCTTCAACAACCAGGACGAATTCAGCGAGGTGGATTGGGTCATCTCGCCGGAGAACATGAGCGTCATCGGGTTCGTCCACCGCGCCTTGGTCGACAACCCGCACGGGGTGGAGAAATCGCAGGCATGGCTGAACCTGGGGCCGGACTTCGCGCGCTGGGTGATCATCGTCATCGACTTCGTCCTGATCGCGGGCGCGTCGATCTGGGTCGTCGGGCACCGCCGTCGGCTCGGGGCCGCCGACGGCGTGGCCATGCTGGTGCCGGTCGTGCTCCTCTGCGAGTTGAATGCCTGGCCGCATCACTGCATGGCGATGCTGATCCCAATCGCGATGATCGTCGCGCTTGCCGCGCGCCAGGAACGGCTCGCCGGCCTGGACGCCGTGTGGGTCGGCGCGATCGTGTTCCTGTATACGTTCTGCCCGGTGCACGAGTTCGGCATCACGCTCCCCAAGCGCATCGAGCACATCGTCGGCCCGACGACCACTTATGCGATGGTCCTCACGTGGCTTTTCATGCTCGTGCGCTACCCGGTCCTCATGCGGCGTGCCGTGCCGGTGCCGGCTGAGCCCGGCCGCACGACCGCGAGCGGTGCCGTACCGCGCCTGCCGGGCTGGTCGCCGCCGGTCGATGGCGTCCTGGGCCAGCCGACGTGAACCCCGGCGGCCGGCCGCACATTTTGCATGGCGGATGCAGACGTGAACGTAGCGCTGGTCATTGAGAGCCTCGACGGCGGCGGGTCCGAGCGCGTCGTCCAGCGTCTGGCGCTCGGCTTGGCGCAGCGCGGCCAGCGTGTCCACGTGTATTGCCTCCGCGGAGCCGACGTCCCCCTGGAGCCGCTGGCCGCCGCCGGCATCACCGTCCGCGAGGCACACAGTGTAGGTCGCGACCCCCGGCTCGCGGCTCGTCTGGCGTGGTGGCTACGGCGCGACCGGGTCCAACTGGTGCACGCCCATAGCTGTGCCGCGCTGGCGTGGGCCTTCCCCGCAGCCCGCATGCTGGGCCTGCCGCTCGTCCACGTCTGGCACGGCTGGCCGCTGGCACAACCCACACGCTACCACCGTCTGGCCGAGGTGCTGGACCGCTTCGTCAACGGCGTCGGCGTAAATTCGCAGGCCCTCCGTGCGCGCCTGCCCATCCGCCGCATCGCCGACACCGCGACGTACCTTCCCAACGGCATCGACCTCCCCTGCCTCGCGCCGGCCGACGCGCGCCGCCGGCTCGAAGCCGTGTGCCAGCGTCCGCTCGGTCGCCCCCTGGTGCTCAGCGTGGGAAACGTGCGCGTTGAGAAGGACATCTGCGGGCTGCTGGCCGCGTTCGCCGTGCTGCGTCGCGACTGGCCGACGGCCCAGCTCGTCTGCGTCGGTGCGGTCCACGATTACCGCTACTGGCGGCTGGTGCAACGCCAGATGGACACGCTCGGCCTCGGCGACGCCGTCTGTTTTGCCGGTGCGTGCCGCGAGGCGTGGCAAGTCATGGCGGGCGCCGACGTGTTCTGTCTCGGCAGCGCGACCGAGGCGATGCCCAATGTGGCGCTCGAAGCCATGAGTCAGCGCGTGCCGATCGTGGCCACGGCGGTCGGCGATATCGGCCGCCTGCCACCTGACCGCGCTGACGGTCCGTGGCTGCTGCGGCACAACGAAAGCGGACTGCTTGTGCCGCCGGGCCAGCCTGCGGCGCTGGCCGCGGCACTCGACAGCGTGCTGCGCGACCGGGCGGCGGCGCAGCGCCGCGCCGAACTTGCACACGCGGACTACCATCGCCGCTTCACCACCGGGCAGATGGTCGGCAACTACGAATCCTTCTATGCAGCCGCGCGACGACTGCGGCAGCGCACCAGAGGGCCGGCGCGCACGCGGCGCGTGTTGATGCTCGGCCCGGGGCCGGCGCAGGTGGGCGGCATGGTGACATCCATCAACCTGCTCATGGATGGTCCGCTGAGCGCGCGATACGACCTGCACCGCTTCGCGACCACGTGCGACACCGGTGCGACCAACACGATGCCCCGTGGCTGCCGGCTCGCATGGTCCGCTTGGCGGCACTGGAACGCTCTGGCCCGACTGATCACGGTCCTTGTCCGCCGGCGCATCGACCTCGTGCACATCCATACGTGCAGTCACGTGACGTTCTACCGCAATCTGCTGGACATCGCGGCGGCAAAGCTGCTCGGATGTCGCGTCGTCCTGCACATTCGCGGCGGGCAATTCGAGCGGTTCTGCCGCATGGCGGGACCGACCGGCGGCTGGCTCATTCGGCGCGGCCTGCAAGCGGCGGACGCCATCCTGGTTCTCTCCGCGCACTGGCGCGAGATGCTCGCACCCTACACGGGCACGACACGGGTGTACGTTGTCCCCAGTGCTGTGCGGATCGCCGCGCTGCCGGCGCGTCGCGCCGCGCAGAATGGCCCCTGTCGATTTCTTTATCTGGCCGCCCTGACGCACGCTAAGGGCCTCGGTGACCTCATCACCGCGGCGGCGCACCTGCGGCGCGCCGGCGTGCAGTTCAAGCTCGTCGTCGCCGGCCCCGCGACCGGTGACGCGCTCTCCGTGTGGCGGGAACGCGTCGCCTCCGCCGGGCTCGCCGACGTGACCCTGTTCACCGGCACGGTTCAGGGCCCACAGAAAACCCAATTGTTGGCCACGGCGGATTGCTTCGTGCATCCCAGTCACAGCGAAGGTTTGCCAAACGCCATCCTCGAAGCTGCGGCGGCCGGCTTGCCCGTCATCGCGACCGCGGTCGGCAGCGTGCCCGAAGTGCTGGAAGGCGACCACGAGCGGCGCGGATTGCTCGTGCCGCCGCAGTCGCCCGATCGCCTGGCCGCGGCCATGCAAACGCTGGCCGGTGACGCCAACTTGCGTGCCCGTCTCGCTGCGGCGCTGCACGCGCACGTCGCGGGGCACTACGGCCTGCCGGAGGTCTCGTCGCGCGTTGCGCGGGTCTATGAGGGTTTGCTGTCCCATCGCCGGCGCCGTGCGCAGTCTGCAACGCCCATCGCCAGTAGCGCGCGGCAGACGTGCGCGACGGCCGGCGTGCAACCGGCCGGACAGCAGTTCCTCCGGGAGGTGTGCGCGCCATGACGCTGCCCACCTGGCTGGTGCAACGCGTGATCTTTCCGCTGCACGAGCGGTTGCGCGGCCGGCCCACGCTGCGCGAGTTCGCCACGTTGCGGCACCTGGCCGCGCAGCCACCCGCCGTCGTGCAGCAGGACGCGCGCGAACGCCTGCGCGCGCTGCTCCTGTTCGCCGGGGCCCATCTCCCGCATTTCACCGGGCTCTTCCTGCGTGGCGGCGTGAACGCCTACGCCGACGACGTGGAGGCGGAGCTGCGCAAGCTGCCCGTGCTGACCAAGGCGGACGTGCGGGCCCGCGCTGCACTCATGACCTGGCGCGACGTGCCGGGGGGCGCGCTGCCCCACGCGAGCGGCGGCACGACCGGCGACACGCTGCAGTTCGTGATTGATCGTACGCGCCAGGCGCAGGATCTCGGCGCGCGGTTGTTCATGCAGAGCCTGTTCGGCGTCCTGCCCGGCGAGCCGCGCCTCCACCTCTGGGGCTCACCGATCGAGGCGCGCGGCGCCGCCGTCAAGCGTTGGCGCGACCGCCTGCTGAACGAGCGTCTGCTGAGCGCGTTCGAGCTGTCCCCTGCGCAGCTGGACGCGCACCTGAAAAGCATGTGTGACTTTCGGCCACGGGTGGTCTACGGCTATCCGACTGCGCTGGCCCTGCTGGCGCGGCACGCCGCGCGCCGCATGCGGGGCGAGCACTTCCCGTGGCTGCGGCTGATTGTCGTGACCGGCGAGGAGGTCAGCGCGGCGCAGGTGGCGCAGATTCAGCAGACCTTCGGCTGCCCGGTCGCCGCCGAATACGGCAGCCGCGAGGTCGGCTTGATCGCCCACGAATGCCCGCAGGGTCGGCTGCACGTCGTCTGGCCTCACGTGCACGTGGACATCGCGGTGGGAAACGAAGTCGTCGCACCCGGCACCGCCGGCGACGTCATCTGCACGACACTGAACACCCGGGCGCAACCCTTCCTGCGCTACCGCGTCGGCGACGTTGGGCGGCGCCTGCCGGAACCCTGTCCGTGCGGGCTCCCCTTTCCGGTGATGCGGCTGGAGGGCGGGAAGATCACGGGATTCATCGCACTGCCCGCCGGTCGTCTTTGTCACGGCGCGGTCACCTCTCACGTC
Source organism: Phycisphaerae bacterium (assembly GCA_017999985.1). Lineage (NCBI taxonomy): Bacteria > Pseudomonadati > Planctomycetota > Phycisphaerae > Phycisphaerae bacterium. The sequence continues at coordinate 168,574 of JAGNKU010000002.1, forward strand.
TTGCGACAAGAGGCCGGCATCCGCGCCTTCAAGACATATCAACGCTCGCTGACGACGTTTGAAGTGCTGTTGGAAGTCGATGATCGCTTCGACAGCGCCGCGGTGGAACGTGTGCGCGCGCGCTACCGGGCCCTCTTCGGCCCGCGCGTCGAAGTGGATTGCCGCATCGTGGATCGAATCCCACCCGACCCGTCCGGCAAACGCCGGTACGTCGTATCGGACGTGGCCCCGACCTACACGGACTTCGAACTCGTGGCTCCGCCGGAGCACGCCGCCGCGGGCGACGGCGCGTGTTGACCAGCCGGGCCGCAATTCGGATTTGGACTAATCCTCCGGCAGCGATCAGGCGATTCAACTGGTATGGGTTGCGTGGTCTCGACGCCGACACCTGCCGGGGGGACCCGCCGTCCCGCCGAAGCGCATGCGTCCCATAAACTCTTGCCCGAGGATTCCTGCCGGTCGCCGTCCCACACCGAGCGAGGCCCTACCATCCCGGTCGGGCCTGTGCTGCGCTGCGGGCGCTGCTATGACGTCATCAGGAACGTGGGCCACGAGCGCAGCACACGCTGCGGGCACTGCCACGCCACCCTGCGTGTGCCCACCCATTTGCTCCTTACCTGCGAGCACTGCCGGCGCAGCCATCGCATCCTGGCGCGCGACCTGGTCACGGCGCGGCAATGCCCCGCGTGTGACCAAGCGCTGACCCCCGCCGACGTGCTGCTTACGCCGCGCCGGCGCCACCACCACGTCGCCAAACGACACCACGCCGCGCCGGACAATTTTTCCGACGCGGCGTGGGCAGTGTTGATCGTGGGCCTGACCATCGTGACCGTCATGGCCCTGCTCGTTCTGCTCTGAACGCGCTTAGCGGCGCGGCCGGCGCAGGAGCCAGAGCCCTGCGGCGCAAGCCAGCGTGCACATCGCCGGCTCGGGAACGACGACCGGCGCCACCTCAAACCACTGCTCGGGCGCCGGAGGTATGCTGCCCTCCCAGTTGAACGTCACCGTCCCGCTGAGAATGAAGCCGCCGGCGAGCGGCAGGTCGGTCCCGATGAGCATGTAATCGGTTTCCGGTGCCGACGCCAGGTCGCCGACGTTGTACATCAGGAACCCGGGGAGCGTGATCTTCAGGTTGCTGACCACGACCGAGCGGCCAGTCCCGTCCGCACAGGCGGTCACGAGCAGGCCGTTGGTGGCCGGATCGATCGTGACCGGCGTCTGAATCGTGTAAAGATCGTCGATGCTCAAGCCTGCGATGCCACCGGCGTTGTACACGACCTTGAAGCCGTGCGCAATGCCGTCGTTCCACAGGGTGAACGGCAACTGTGTCACGCCCGGGGGATTCGCGCGGGTCAGCCGGAGCAGTTCCGTATCGCCGCGAGCCACGAATTCCAGCCCGCCGAGCAGGTACGCCTGCACCTCCGCAAAGGTGTTGAAGTGCTGGGTCGTGATCAGGTCAGCCATCGACGGCGCCGCCAGCGCCGCGCACAAAGCCAGTGCCAATACGTGTCGCATGAGACCCTCCTGGAGGTCACTCGGTTTCCGGCTGCTCGTACGGGTCGACCGACGTGTCGTACACCGCGAAGCAGAACTCCGTGTTCAGCGGGTTGAGCCAGACATCGCGGAACTCAACCAGCACGCCGTACCCGACTTCCGGGTCGTAGTACGTGACGATTTCCTGCTGGACGATCGCGCCGGGCGTGATCAGCACGACGAGGTCGTTCGGGTCGAAATTCTCGGGGAACTGGTAGCCGACCAGCGCGATCGCGTAGACGCCGTTCGTTTCCGCGACCTTCCGCGCGTTGTAGCCGTAGCCGTTGATCGGCACGCCGTCATGGCCGACGCAGCCGAGGGCGACCGCGTACAGATCCTTGCCATCCTCACCGTCTGCGCCAGCCGGGCCGGTGGCGCCGGTGGGACCCGTAGCGCCGGTGGCGCCCGTCGCGCCGGTTGCGCCCGTTGCACCGGTAGCTCCGGTTGCGCCGGTTGCGCCCGTCGCACCGGTAGCTCCAGTTGGGCCGGTTGCGCCAGTCGCACCCGTGGCGCCGGTAGCGCCCGTGGCACCCGTCGCACCCGTGGCTCCGATGCGTCCGGACTGGATGTCGTCCTGGATCTGCTCGTAGAGGCCGGCACGCATCTCCTGAGGATCGACGGCCACGTTTTGGCCCTGGGCTTCGTCGATCAGCTCGCCGATGATCACCGCGATGGGGATGGTGAGCAGGTCACGACCCCAGTCCTGCAGTCCCAGGGCGCCAGCGCCGGCCGACAGCGCTCCTGGACATCCGCCCATCGTGAGCGCCACCAAGAGCGCTCCGCATACGCTCGCTACACCAATTACCCTGGACATAACTCTCTCCCTTGCACAACTCGCGCCTCTCCCTGAAGGCAATCTCTCTCCAGGAAATCCTATGGCCCGCACCTTTGGGCCCGCTCACGGAGTCGGGCGCGGACGCGGTGAGGATGGCGTTTGCCGCCGGCCGCGGGGGTATTATTGGTCACTCGGACGGTCGACCGGGGCTAATCGCATCATTTCGCGCTGCTGTCCCATAACTCCAGATGTGCCCGCCACGAGGGGCACGCCCTGTCGCTACATCGGGCGCTAGCGCGCACTGAGGACTGGAGTTTTGGGGTCCGATGTGTGGAGTGCGGTTGGCCCCAGGCAGACCGCCCCGGTGGTTGGGAGTTCCGTCACCAAATGCGAGATGAACGCGACGCGCTCCTGCCAGCCCTCGGCCCGCACCAGATCCTGCCGTGCCTGGGGGTGACCATCCTGGGCCATGGCCAACGCACGCTCGCACGCCGCCAGAAACTCGGGCAGCGTCTCGGCGAGTTGGACAAAGGGCGCATAGCGGCGCACGGCGTCGAGCGGCGCAGAGACTACCGGCAGTCCAGCGGCCAGGTATTCGCGCAACTTGATCGGGTTCACCGCCCGCGTCAGCCGGTTCATGCGGAACGGTATCAGCCCGACGTCAAACCCTCGACAATACGCCGGCAGCAACCCGTACGGGCGCCCGCCGAGCAGGTGAATGTTGGGAATATCGGCCAGCGGCGCCACGTTGCAGCGCACGTCCCCCAGGAGCACAAACGACCACTCGGGCCGGGCGCGGGCCGCGTCCGCCAGCAGGGGCATGTCCATGTAGTCGCCCACCACGCCCATGAACGCCAGCACGGGCCGCGGGACGCGGCGCAGATCCTCCGGCACCGCCGCGACCGGCAGCGTCAGCGCCCCGGCGAAATGCTCGAAATCCACGCCGTGCGGCACATGGTGTACGCGCGGGTGCCGCGGACGGTGGCGCTCGAACAGCTTGGCCGACGTCGTGATGACCACGTCGCTGGCGGCGATCGTCCGGCGTTCGAGGTGTTCGACCAGTTCCGTGTCGTAGCCGGAGAAGGCGGCGAAGTCGTCCACGCAGTAGTACACCACCCGCTCGACCGGCACGCGGCCGATCAGTTCGGGGATATCCGGCGCGAACAGCCAGAGTTGGGTCGGTCGCTGCGGCAGACGGCGCAGGGTCCCCAGCACCTGGCGCGAGAGCAATTGGCTGTTCACGAAGCGGGCGACTCGTGAGGCCGGCAAGGGCACTAGCAGCGGTGAGAGCACGTCCATGCTGGCGGCCACGCGCCGGGGGCCGCTCCAGATTTGCCGAAGGCGGCGCACCACCAGGTGTGAGTCGCCGCGCGTGAGCTGCGGGCGGCGCGACGCGTGGTAGTTCACCCACACGACGTGGTTGTGCTGTGACAGCCGCCACATGACGTGGTGCTTGCTGGTCGGGTGGTCGAACCAGTTGCTCGCGATGCAGATGATATTGCGATCACGAATCACAGGCCCGACACCCCGTCTCCCATCCCAACGGCCAGGCTGACCGAACACGCGCGCGACAGGGCCGCGCAAGGCAGCGTGCGGGCCGGCTCTTCCACCTCACCGCACAGACAACGCTCGATGCGCTGCATCTGGTCTGCCACGTCGTAATGCTCTTCCGCGAGCGCCCGGCCGCGCGCCGCAAGCGCCCGGGCCTGGGCTTCATCGCGCAGCAGCCGCACGACGGCGTCGGCGAATTCCGCGGCCGATCCGGCCACCAGGAACGGCGGCGGATCGTCGTGGTCGATGCCGGCGGCGGCCTGCGGCGTGACGACTGCCGGGCGTGCCGCCGCCAGTGCCTCAATCAACTTGGTCTGCACACCGATCTGCTCGCGCACCGGGCAAACAAAGACTCGCATGCTGCGCAGGTGGGGTCGCACGTCCTCGACAAAACCGGTGACCCGTACGCCCGGCTGCCGCGCCCAGCGGCGCACACGCCGCACCGGGCGGCTGCCCACGATCAGCCAGCGCGCCCGTGGGACCGCGCGTTTCACCAGCGGCCAGACCGCCTGCCCGAACCACTGCACGGCGCGGACGTTCGGCGGGTACGACATGGAGCCCAGGAAGCCCACGATCGGCTCGTGGGGCACCATGAGACCCTCGCGGCCCGCCGCCGTGACGGCGTATCGCGACAGGTCGACACCGGTGCGCACCACCGTGGTTCGGGCGCGGCACTCGGCCGGCAGCTTCGCGCGCTCGCACTCGTTCACCAGCAAGCTGACGTCATGGGTGCGGACCCAGGCGGCTTCCGCCCGCGGCAGGCGCTGCGCCTCCAGCCGGTAGAGCCAGCTCAGCGGCGGCGTGCCGTGCTCGGCATAGCTCGCCCACTTGCAACTCTCGACGTCGTTCATGTCCAGCACGCGGCGCGTGGCCTGCACCCGCTCCGCGTAGAGCGACATGACCGGCGAGAAAGTCAGAACGGCATCGAATCCCACGCTCGCGCCCCAGCGCTGCACGATGTCGGCAAGGCGCTGATCGAAGAAGTAGCCCTCCGTCAGGCTCCGCCCGGCCAGCAGGCTCCAGCCCCCGCGCAGCAGTGACTTGAATCCGGAGCGCACCACCACCGCGACGGCGCGACAGCGGCGGCGGGCCTGCGCCAAATGACGGGGCCAGGGCGCCGTGCGGTCCACGCACGCCAGCCACACATCGTGCCGCTGCGCCAGGTACTCCAGCTCGCCCCAGGCGCGAATGGAGTCGCCGCGCACCGGCGGATACGGAAAACGATGCGTAAGCATGAGGATCTTCACGGTACGCTCGTCATCCTGGAATCGACCTGGACAGCCACGCACCCAGCGCGCGCGTCACCACCAGCGGCAACTGCTGCCACGCGCGGCGCGCCAGCGCAAAACGCGGGTTGGAGGGCCGCAAGTCCGGTGCCTGCCGCCCCGGGGGCACGTAGCGCTGATAGCCCAGCGGCCGCGGCTCAAAACCCTGGTTCTTCTTGAAGCCCACCGCGCCGCTGTTGCCGGCCCGGCTCCGCCCGTAGTCAAAGGTCCGCAGGCCCGCCGCAACCGCCCGCTCCATGACGGACCAGTACAGCAGGTTCGCGGCGCCGTCGCAGCGCACGCGATCGTCGGCCCCGAGCACATAAGGCATGATCGTTTCGCCGAAAACCAGGCTGAGCGTACCGGCCAGCGGCCGCGCGCCGCCGTGAGCGACCGACACCCAGGCCCGTTCACCAAACCGGGCCACCAGCTCCTCAAAGAAGCGGTATGGATAGTTGATCGAACCGATACGCCGCATGCTGCGGCTGTAGAGTTCCCACATCGTGCGCAATTGGTCATTGTCGTGACGGACAACCACGCCATCCCGGTCCCGCGCGTGCCGCGCCGCGGCGCGGGCGCGCTTGGGCAGGAACGCAGCCACGTCTTCCGGTCGCTCCGGCAGCGTCCGCGTAAACCCGAGATAGCCCTCGAGCGGCGTGAACTCCGGGACGACGGCCTCCGCCGAACGCAGCTCCAGCACACGCGCTTGGCGCTCGTCGGCCACGCGCACCGCCTCCGCGGCCAGTTCCTGCGCCGCCGCCGGATCATCGGCCAGGAGGCCGCCGTACGTACCGTACGGCACGCTGACGTGCAGCCGCCCCGCGAGGAAGCTGTCAACCTCCATCAGCGGCAGGATGCCGACCGTCTCGGTGCCGCGCGTGGCGCGCAGGTGCAGCGGCCGGTGGCCGAACACCGCGGCGACGCTGGCACACCACTCGGGAGTATGAAAGACGCTGGCCCCATGCGCCGATCGCACATAACTCGCCCAGGCGCTCAGGCCCGCAGCGTCGTCAAGCGGGCGCACCAGCACGTAGCTGGTCCGCGACGTCGGGCGCGGCGCAGCGGCGTTAGTGGTAATAGTAGGAAGAGTAGTAATGCTCATAATAGCCTGCGCCGCGCTCGCGATAGCGTGACAGTATCGAGCCTAGAATCTTGATGTTGTTGGCCTGGAGCGTCCGCACCGCCTGCTGCACTGTCGGCTCCGGCGTGCGGCGCATCTGTATCACCACGATCACGCCGTCCGACTGCGGCGCCAGCAGGCACACGTCCGAGACCGTCGTGATCGGCGGCGTGTCCAGAAACGTGTAGTCGAACCCGTTACGGAACTCCTCGAGTGCGGCGGCGACGGCATTTCCGCCGAGCAGCTCAGCGTAGCCGTTCTCTCCAGTCCGGCCCGCGGTCAACACCTTGAGATTGGGGAACGGCGTCGGCTGCAGGGCTTGTGCCAAGCCGATTTCGCCGCGCAGGACCTCGGCCAGCCCCGGCTGCTCCGGGATGCCGAGCATGCGTGCAATCGACGCGCGCCGGAAGTCAGCATCCGCCAGCAGAATGCGGTGCTCGCCGCCCTCGGCCATCACCAGGCTCAGGTTCAGCGCCGTGACGCTCTTGCCTTCCTCGGGGATGGCGCTCGTGATGCCGATTACCTGGGCCGCCCGGCTGGTGTTGATGGTCAGCAGGCGCGCCCGCACCGAGCGGTACTGTTCGCAGACGGCCGAGTACCGGTCATGAAAGGCAACGACGACCGGGTCGACGCGCTGGGGATTCCAGGCACCGGGAGGCTGTCTGGGCGCGCGCTTCGGCGGCGCGGTGCTCCCCGAGCGCCGCGCACCAGACTTGTCCCGGCGCGGCGCCGGCGCGGGGACCGGTTTCGGTTGCGGCGGCGACGGCACGGGCGATGGGTGCGAAACCGGCGGCGACGTCAGCGGCGCGGCCGGTGGTTCCGGCGCTGGCGGCACGAGCGATTCAGGTTCGGTTGGCGCCTCGGCCGGCTCAAGCGGCGGCGGTTGAGTCTCAACGGGCGTGAATTCCGGTTCGGGCGACACACATTCGGTCACCGGCAGGTCGGCCACCGGCGTGGGCAGAGTCTCCAGCCCGGATTCGAGCGCCTCGTCCTCGACAAACGCGGAGGCGCGCGACTCTGCCTGCCCGCTGGGCAAGCCCTCGGGGGCGGGCGCGGCCGGCGCTTCCGCCGCGAGCACCGGTTCGGACTCCGCCGGCGCACCGTCGGCCAGGATCTCGGCGACAAATGCCTCGGAGACCGGCGCCGGCGACTCCGGCGGCGTGACGACTGACTCCGGGGAGGTCAGCTCGCCGGCCGGAAGTGGTTCCGACGGCATCCCTTCCTCCTGGATCTTGCGCATTACGTCCGCCATCGATCCCACGGCACTACCTCATCCCGTCGAGTGCTGGTCGGAGCGGTACAGGGCCGCAACGCCCAGCGCGTTCAGCACATGATCCACACGCTGCATCGTCCGCTGGTGCAGGTCGGGACGGGCCAGGCTGGCGTATGCCAGGCCGGCCGTCGTGACCAGCGCCAACACGAGCGCGGCCAGCGTCGGGGCCCAGACGAGCCGCCCAATCAGCGTTCGGCGGCGCTCGCGCGGCGTGGGAATCACGCCAACACATTCGAGCACCGGGATTCCCAGCGTCCTGGTGACCTGTCCCATGGAGCGGAACGAGCGGTCGAAGAGTTCGGCCAGCGCCACGGCCAGCGCCGCCGCCGCTAGACCCAGCCCCGAGCAGACCAGGAAGATCGACGCGACGCGCGGCTTGGTGGGCAGGGTCACGTTCTTCGGTTCTTCGATCAGGCTGAACTGCGTGCCGCGCTCGCCGCTCTCTGCCGTCATGATGCGGTCCAGGCTCGCCAAGTGCGACTGCCACAGGCCAAGCTCGACCGCCCGGTCACTGCGGCGTTCCCGCAACTGGCGGAGCTCGTCGCCGTTCTCCACGAGCTGCCCGTAGAGCGTGGTGAAGCGCGCGACGCGCGCGTCAACTTCCTCCCACTGCCGTTTGGTCGCGTCGAGCTGGCGGCGCAGCGAATCCAGCTCCAGGCTGATGCGCAGTTGCTGGGCCTGCCACTCGCGCGGCACCGCGGTGACAGCCGGCGGCGTCTGCGCGACTGTTACGCTGTCCGGCGTCGGGGTCGCATCCACGAGCGTCCGGCGCAGGTCCTCCAGCGCCTCGAGTTGACCGAGCAGCCGCTTTACATCGGGATGCTCCATCGTCATCCGCCGCCCGGTGACCAGCTCCACCACCTGTGCCTTGACGCTCTCGATCCCCTTGCGCAGCACGGCGTCCGCCGGGTCGACGCCCGCGGGCACGACCAGCGCGGGGGCGGAGGACGTGGGGTCCGGCGGCAGCACGTAGTATTCCGGCGCCTCGACCAGGAACTGCTCGCGCGCGGCGATCTGCGCCTCCAGGTCCGCCTTGCGCTGCTGCACGTTGTTGCGTTCGGCGCGCAGGGCCTCCAGACGGCTGCCGACGGCCACGAGGTTCGTTGGGTCCAGGCCGGGGAACTCCTCGAAGTCGCGCTGCAGCGCCTGCTCCGTCTCGACAATCTCGCGCTGGATGCGCTCGACTTCCGACTTGAAGAAATCACGCGTGCTGGTCAGGATTTGGCGGATGCGCTCGCGCGTGTCCGTGATGTAATTGTCACGGATCGCGACGACAAACTGGCGCGCCATGCCGGGGTCATTCGCCACGCAGACGAGCTGGATCGTGTCCAGGCTGGCCGAACTCTGCAGGAGACCCACCGACGGCCGCAATCCGTGTTTGCCCAGCACGCCGTCGAGCGCGCGCCGCTCCGTCTCGGACAGCGCCCCCGTGCCCGCGTCGGTCTCGGGTGGCAGCAGTCCGGCGGTCACGGCCGCCTTGAGCAACGCCCGCGACCCGATCATGTCCATCGTCAGGGTCGTTTTCATGTGGCTGAAGCTGTAGGGCGAATTGCTCTGGATGAGGTTCTGGAGGACCGCATCGTCGCGCCGCTCGAACAGCGTGGTCGCGGTGTACTCGCGCGGCAGGAACTGGCTGTACCAGAAGGCGGCCGAGCCGACGACCGACAGCCCGATCAGGGCCAGCCGCCAGCGGTGCCGGATGATGCGCAGACACCCGCTGAGAGTGTTGCGCAGGTCCTCGAACGCCTGGCCTTGCTGATTCGTCATGCGCGCCGTCGTCAATAACGTGGCCACTGCGTGCGGCGTCGGTCGCCATCGTCGCCCGACCCGAACTCGTCCTCGTACGCGTGCGTCGCCGTCATCGGACCGGCCGGCAGCGTGTACGCACTCATCAACGGCCCCACGGGGTACAGCACTTCGCGAATCCGGTGCCCGACCCACGCCATCGGCGTCGGCGGCACTTCGATCACGTCGCCTTCCTGAAGCAGGATGTCGTTCGTCAGGTCGCCGCGCTTCGTGATGTCATCGAGGTTCACCGTGATCGTGCGGGCCTCGCCGTCCTTGGCCGACGGGCGGGTCAGCTTGATCTGCGAACGCCAGGCCAGGAACGTCGGCTGCGCTTCGGCCAGCGCCTTCAGCAGCGTGTCGCGCCCCGTGTACAGGCGCGGCCCGGGACTGCCCACTTCGCCGAAGATGTAGAAGTACTTGCTGCGGTAGCCGACCACCTCGACCATCACATCCGGCTCGACGTAGTAGCGGCTCAGCAGCGACTTCAGTTTCGCCGCGATCTCCCCGGTCGTCAGGCCGGCCACATCCACCTCGCCCAGCAGTCGCAGCACGATCTTGCCGTCCGGCCGAAGCGTCTGCGAAGCACCATCCAGCTCGGGGACGTCCGCGGAGTGGATCGCGACCGTGTCCGGCGGGCGCACCACGTACGAGCCCGAGGACACTTCGACTTCGTGCGATCGCAGGAAATTGCTGCGCTGTCCGTGCGTCGAGGCGCAACCGGTCGTCCAAAGCGCAGCGCTCAGAGTCAGCCAACTCGCGTACCGCAGGCGTCGCGCGGCAGTCCGCGGGATTCGGCGGCAAGACGCAACCATCGAATGGTCCCTTAGCTTCCTGTAGCCACGTTGGCTCACACCAGTTTCCGGCCGTCCGTGGCCACGCTCCGCGCCTCCTGCCAACGCAGTTATCGACCGATTCCCGCTTCGCATAAAACATGGTCCGCGAAGAAGTAACGACACGGTTATCGGAAGTCGAGCGCCACACCGCGGCGGAGTTCGTCTTCGCTTTCAGCGCCTCCCGAACCTAGCCGATAACAGAGGTGTTGCCGGGGGATGCGCAGTGGCGGCGATGGAAACGTATCGGTTCTTTGGCTTGAACGCGGCCCCCTTCGACGGCCAGCCCGACCCGCGCTTCTTCCATGCCACCACCTCCCATGCCGAGTCGCTCGCCACGCTCCAGTACGCGCTGCATACCGGCAAGACCTGCACCGTCGTGGTCGGTGAATCCGGGTCCGGTAAAACGCTGCTCGGTCGCCTTCTCACCCAGACCGCCCCGCGGCGGACGGCGCTGCTCTGGCTGCATGGCATCGGGCAGCCCAAGGGCGAGACGCGCGTCACGGTGTGCCCGCCCGGCAACCCCACGCAGAACAACGCCTTTCAAGCCAAGAACGTCACCGAGACCACGCTGGCTGACTGGACACGGACCAATCTGCGCACACACCACGGCACGGTCGTCATCGCGGACAACGCCGACAGCCTGCGCCCCCACAACTGGGAAGACCTGCTCGCTCTCGCGACGCGCGAGGTCCGCACGCCCAAGCCGGTCAACCTCATCCTGCTCGGCCTCCCCACCCTGCTCGACGTGCTCGCGGCGCCCACCTTGCTCCGGCTGCACCGCCGGGTGTTTCGAACCTGCCACCTGGCACGGCTCGCGGAGGCGGAGGTGGACACCTACATTCGCCACCGCCTGAATGTGGCCGGCGGGACGACGATAGATATCTTCACGCCGGACGCAGTGAACCTGATCCACCGGTTCTCCGCGGGCAACCCGGCTCTCGTGAATCAGCTATGCGACAATGCGATGGTGGACGCATTCAGCGAAGACCGTCGCCTGATCGACGCGCGGCACATCGTTGCCAGCGTGCACGCGATCACCGGCGGTACGTCCCGCAAGCGTCGCAGCCTCCCGACCCCGCGGCTCGTCCGCCCGGTGCCGATCAAGGTGCGCGCGGTAGCCCTGCCGTCGCGGCCGCCGGCGAAACTGCAACCCATCACGCGCGCCGTATCCACCGCACTCGCGACCGAGCGCATGGACCGCGTGGCGCAGCTCTGCAAGATGGCGCCCATCGTCACCTATGCCCCGCTGGATGACCGTCTGCGCAGTCTGGAAGCGCGTCTGGCCGAGGCACTCACGCGCGTTCGCGAGGCACGTCAGCGGCCCGCCGCGCTATCGGCCGCACCGCTTGACGTGGCCGTCGAAGACCCCGCGGGCTAGCGAGGGCGCACGTGGCTGACTTTCCCGCGTCAGACTACCCCCGTCCGGCATGCACGGTCATCCAAGCCACGCAGGCGAGCCCGCTCATCGAGCTGCGCGAGCTGTGGCGCTTTCGCGAACTGCTCGGGTTTCTGGCGTGGCGCGACATCCGCGTACGCTACCGCCAGACGCTGCTGGGCGCGGCCTGGGCACTCCTCGAGCCCCTCATCAACGTCGTCCTGTTCACACTGCTGTTCAACCGGCTGGCCGGCCTGGACTCCGGTGCCATCCCCTATCCGCTCTACTGCTATGCCGCGCTGGTGCTGTGGAGCTTCTTCGGGCGCGCGTTACGCACGACAACCATCAGCCTCGTCGCCAATGCCGGGCTGATCACGAAGGCGTACTTTCCGCGGCTCGTGCTTCCGCTCGCCGGACAACTGGCCACGCTGATCGATTTCGGCTGCGCGTTGCTCGTGTACTTTGTGTTAATGGCTCACTACGGTGTCGCTCCCGGACTGGCCTTCCTGACCGTGCCGCTCTGGGTCTTGCTTGCCGCGGTAAATGCTCTGGGAGTGGGCCTCATCTTGGCCGCGATCAATGTCCGCTATCGCGACATCTCCCAGGCCGTACCGTTCATGACGCAGATCTGGATGTTCGCGACGCCCGTGGCGTACCCGCTGAGCGCGATCCCGGCGCCGTGGCAGTCCCTATACGAGCTGAACCCCATGGTCGGCGTGGTCGAGGGCATGCGTTGGGCGCTTCTACCCGGCTACAGTTTCGACCCGGTGCTGCTCGCACCCAGCGTGCTCGTGGGCGCTGGCTTGCTGGTCGCCGGCCTCGCGTGGTTCCGTTGGGCCCAGCGGCGCTTCGCGGACATCGTCTGACCTGTCAACCAGGCATGCTCCCCAGACAGACAGGTTGCCCAGCCGAGAAATCCCGCCTGGGCAACCCTCCAGCTTCACGCCGGATCGGACGCTTCATGGTCCAGTCTACGAACGCCGTCGGCGGCCAGTACTCACGTCCCCCCGTCGCGAAGTCCAGCCGCGGCGGGCACAAAAAAAACAGCGTCCAGATCCCTATTCCCGTCTGGACGCTGCCCCTGGCCCCGGGCCAAAAGGCTCGGTCTACCAAGATACGAACGACAACGCTTTCAGAATCTAACCTGAAATTATAGAATGTTTCAATTCAGTCATCCGCAACCGCTCCCGGTCGCGTGCCGCCCCCCGCCCCGCTTCATAATCCAGCGTCTGCCACTTACGGCTTCAGCGATGCCGGCTTGACGGCCGGCTCTTTCTTGGCGGCCGCCTGGAGGTCACGAATTTCGCGGAGCAGCGTGACGGCTTCGGCGAGCTTCTGATTGGACGCTTTCAGCTCCGAGATCATCTCGATCCGTTGCTGTCCGCTATCGGGCACCTGGCCATAGGCCCGGGGTGGGTCCGCGAGGCTCTGCCAGAGCAGCCCGGCAGCCATCACGGTCAGGCCGCCGCCGACGTACGCCGACCACAAGCGGCCCCTTCTGGTGAATGTAGACATGTGTGCTCCTTGCGCGGTGCTCATGGTTTCGGTGGGGTTGCGGCGCGCAGCCCGAGCTCGTCGAGCTGATCCTGCGCGACGGGACTCGGGGCCCCGGTCAGCAGACACGTGGCCCGCGCGGTCTTCGGAAAAGCGATCACTTCGCGCAGGCTTTGCAGCCCACCCAGCAGCATGACGATCCGGTCCAGACCCAGCGCCAGCCCCCCGTGGGGCGGCGGACCGTATGCGAGCGCGTTCAGCAGAAAGCCGAACCGCGCCTGTTGCTCCTCCGGCGACATCTGCAGCATCCTGAAGACGCGCTGCTGCACGTCCGCGCGGTGGATACGCACGCTGCCGCCGCCGATCTCCACGCCGTTCAACACCACGTCGTATGCCTTTGCGCGAGCCTTGCCCGGCTCCACGTCAAACGTCGCGACATCCTCGTCGCGCGGCGACGTGAACGGGTGATGCACAGCGTACCAACGCCCGTCCTCGGGGTGGAATTCAAACATCGGGAAATCGACCACCCACAGGAAGTTCCACAGCCCGGACGGAATCAGGTTCTTGCGTCTGGCCACGGTCTCTCGCAGCCACGCGAGGTGGCGGCACACATCGGCCTCCGGACCGGCGGCGAAGAACAGGACGTCGCCCGGTGCCGCCCCCGTCGCCGCGACCAGTTCGCCGATCGTCTCCGGGGTGAAGAACTTGGCGATGCCGGTCTGGAGGACCAGCTTGCCGCCCTCGTCGGCCACCTTCACCAGCGGCAGGCCGCCGGCGCCGATCCCCTTCATGTCTTCCGCCAGCGTGTCGGTCTCTTTGCGTGTCATGGCTCCGCCGCCGGGAACCCGGATGCAGCGGACCACGCCCTGCTTGGCCAGTGCCTCGGTGAACACGCCGAACGTGGTCTTCTGGGCGATGGCGGACACGTCCTTGATCCGCAGGTCGTAGCGCGTGTCGGGACGGTCGATGCCGTATTCGCGCATGGCCTGGTCATACGTCATGCGCGGCATGGGCAGCGGAATCTCCACGCCGAGCGTGGTGCGCATGATGCGCGCCAGGCAGCCTTCGACGACGTGCATGACGTCCGCGGGCTGCACGAACGACATCTCCATGTCGAGCTGCGTGAACTCCGGCTGGCGGTCCGCCCGCAGGTCCTCGTCGCGGAAACAGCGTACGATCTGCACGTAGCGGTCGAAACCGCTCATCATCAGCAGTTGCTTGAAGAGCTGCGGCGACTGCGGCAGCGCGTAGAACCAGCCCGGGTTGATCCGCGAGGGCACGAGGTAGTCGCGCGCCCCTTCCGGCGTGCTCTTCGTCAGGAACGGCGTCTCGATCTCGACGAAACCCTGCTCGTCGAAGTAGTCGCGAATGGTCTTGGCAATGCGATGCCGCAGCAGCAGTGCCTGCTGCATCGGCCGGCGGCGCAGGTCGAGGAAGCGGTACTGCAAGCGCGTCTCCTCGTTGGTGTCGATCTCGTCCGCCAGCTCGAAGACCGGCGTCTCCGACGCGCTGAGGATGTCGACTTCGCGCACCTCGATCTCGATGGCGCCCGTCTGCATCTTCGGGTTGACCAGCCCCTCCGGGCGCGGCACGACGAGCCCGCGGACAGCGATGCAGAACTCCGTCCGCAGCTTGCCGGCGGTCGCGTGGCTCTGCGGGTCGGTTTCCGGGTTGAACTTGAGCTGCACCAGCCCCGTGCGGTCGCGCAGGTCCACGAATACCATGCCGCCGTGGTCGCGGCGGACATGCACCCAGCCGCAGAGCAGGATCGACTGACCGACGCGGTCGAGCCCCACGTCGCCACAGTAGCAGGTGCGTTGGTTGTACGGCAAAGCCACGGCTATCTCCTCATAGGTCGCGCAGCAACCGCGAGATGCTATCCGTGACGCGCGGCGCGCGTCAAAGGTCGCCGGATTTACGGACCGGGCGCCCTTTGCGCCCGCCGGCCCCCTCTGCCGCGTATGAAATCTTTCGCGGCGCCCTGTTGCAGTCGGCCCCGGGCCGCTACAATCCTGACGGTTGGTTTGCTGACTCAGGTCGTACGCGATGCTGCACTTGTCCCGCACCTCCTAGATCACCCGCCTACCTTCTCGGCCGGAACTGCGGCCGCTTTCACATGCGATCCTGAAAGCGAAACAGTGGGTCGCCAAAAGCGTTATCGGAAGAGAGCAACGCAATGGGTAAGAAACTGTATGTGGGGAACCTGGGCTACAATGTCACGAGTGCTGATCTCGAGCAGCTTTTCGCGGCCCACGGTTCGGTGCAGAGCGCACAAGTCATCGAAGACCGCGACACCCGTCGCAGCAAGGGCTTCGGTTTCATCGAGATGAGCACGGACGAGGAAGCCCGCAATGCCATCGCCGCACTCAACGGCCGGGACCATGACGGTCGGGCGCTGACGGTCAACGAGGCCAAGCCGCGTGAGAACCGCGTCGGGGGCGGCGGCCGCGGCGGCTACGGCCGGCGCTAGCCAGCTTCGCGCATACCGCATGGTCCGCCGTGCGGTCGCGGCTGAGCAGCGGACCACACCCACGTGAGGTCCGCCGGACTTTGCAGCGGGAGCCTCCACGACCCGTGGACGGCTCCCGCTATCTTCGTCTGGTCGCCGGGGCGGCAGCGAAACCGCACACGGCGACATCGGAGAATTGGATGCCTGCGAAGTACCCGAACAAGTGGAACGTGCCGAAGCTCTGGCGCTTACGCGGCAAGGCACCGGATGGTGTCACCGTCACACTTGGGCGCTACGCAACTGCCGAAGAGGCCGAAGCAGATTGTCAGAAGCACGCGGCCGAGGGAGAGTACCGCGACTTGGCCATCCAAGCCATCGAACCTCCGCCCCAGCCGCTGACGGCCTGACTCGTGATGATCTGAGCAGCACGCTGCTCCGTCCCCTCCTTCCTGATTCGCCCGTCCGACGGCAAAACTCGCGACATTTATCGCTGCGCGTGTGGACAGAATCCACCCTCCGGCCACTATTGCGGTAGATGGCCATCTTCCAGACGGAGGTGCCGGCGTGGCGGCTTCAGACGGAACCCTGGTTCTCGGTGTGCGAAACGGCGATCGCTCGGCCTTTGCCGAGCTGTATGACCGCCGGGCACGCCTGGTTCGGGCGATCTGCTACGACGAAGTGCGGCACCTTCCCACGGCGGCCGACCTGACGCAGGAAGTGTTCCTGCGGGCATACAGGAATCTCAGCCGCCTCCACGATCCGAATCGGTTTGCCGCGTGGCTCGTCGGCATCGCGCGCCAGGTGTGCCGCGAGTGGCGGCGGAAACGCCGCCGGGAGCAGCGCGGCCTGGCGGGGTACGTCACCCGGGTGGCGCCCGGCCAGCAGGTCGTCGCGCCGCCGGAGCAGCGTCTCGTCGAGCTGCGCGACCAGATCGCGGGGTTGATGCGGCACGAGCAGAAGTCCGCGGCGGCGCTGAGCAACAAGGAGCGCCTGGCTCTGCACGTGTACTACCTGCAGGACCGCAACGTGGAGGACGCCCGGGCGATCCTGGGCCTCTCGAGATCGGGTTTCTATCGCGTGTTGTCGTCCGCGGTCAGGCGACTGCGGCAGTTGTTGGGGATGCAGGAGGTGCGGCCATGACGTGTCCGCGCACCGCAGAATGGGACCTGTTGGCCATGGAGACGTTGGCCGATGAGCCAGCACAGGCATTACTCGCCCATGCCCGCCTTTGTCCAACCTGCCGCGAGCTCTACGCCGCCGCCCGGCGCGATCATACGGACCGGGTGCGAATGTATGAAGCGTTCGACCGCGACCACGACGAGCAACGCGAGCAACTGATGGCGGCCCTGCCCGCGGAAGCACCCTACCGGTCCCCGGTGGACCCGCTGGTGCGCGGCTGGTACCGCCTCGGAGATTACGCCATGAGTTTGGGGAAGACGACCGGACGACAGACGGCGGCGCTGGTGGTGCCGGCTGCGGCAGTGATACTGATCGCGTTGTTCCTGATTTCGCCGGGGCAGAAGAGCGCCTTCGCAGCCGCCATCGAGCACCTGAAACGCGTGCACACGATCGTGTGTCGTGTGAGCATGCCCGAAGGCATCGAGATGCATGGAATGAAGATCCAGGGCGAAGGCCGGCTGCAGATTTCTGACCAGTTCGGCAGTTGCTCCGAGATGTCCGTGAACGGCCTGCTCGTTACGCGGCACTACGCGCCGGTGCACGGACCCATGATCGCCGTGCAGCCGATCACGAAGACCTGGATTGAGGTGGACACCAGTCAGATGGCCATGCTCGACGTCCATGAGCAGAGCCCCGATGCGTTCCTCCTCGCGCTTCGGAAGCTAACCGCCGACGCCGGGCAGGAGATCGGCCGCGAAACGATCGACGGACGAGCGGCGATCGGCTATCGCGTGCCCGGCGAGAAGCTCGGCTTCCAGTCATCGCGCGGCGCGGCGGCGGACGCGGCGTACGCGGAACTATGGATCGACGTGGAGACGCGCCTGCCGCTGAGGTTCCTGCTCCACACGCGGCCCGGCCCGGGCGGCCAGCCGTTCCAGATGGCGTACGACCAGTTCCAGTGGGACGTGCCGCTGGAAGCGAGTGCATTTGAGCCGAATCTGCCGGCGGACTACACGAAGATTGATGCCAAGCTCGCCCTGCCGACCGAAACGGCGCTCATCAACGCGCTGCGTCGGATCGGCGACCTGACGAACGGGCGCTATCCGACCGCGCTGGATGGCGTCTCTGTGCTCACGCAGCTGCATGGGATGATCCCGCCCGAGAACTTCACCAAGTTCGACGAGCTGGGCACCGCGGGCGTGACGCAACTGGGCCTGGAAATCGGCAGCGGCGCCATGTTCTACATGAAGCTCGTCCGCGACGGTTGCGAGCCCGAGTACTTTGGCGACGAAGTCACTGCCGCCGATGCCGACCAAGTGCTTGTGCGGTGGAAGCAGGACGACGGGCGGATGCGCGTGATCTACGGCGATTTGCACGCGGAGACGCTCCCGGCTGAGCAGTGACCACGCCGAGCGACACAGTTCACGCGAGCAGTCGGCCAACGGGCTGGCTGCTCGCTGCGTGTTCGCCCCCCATTGCCGCGATCAGCTCTTCGATCAGCTCACACACGCGGGCGCTTGCAGTGCCCTGCTCCAGCGGCCGCACGATCTCGTCGAGTTGCCGCGTCATCAGTGCGCGCCAGGTCGTATCGGTGAGCAATTGACGCGCCACCCCCGCGATTTCATCGACGTCCCGCACAAAGGGCATGAACTCCGGCACGATCCGTGCGCCCGCGAGGATGTTCATGAGCGACAAGTGCGGCGTCGTCACCAGCCAGCGCCGGAGCAGGCGATACGGCCAATACACCAGCCGGCCGGCGTCGTACATCACCACCATCGGCCTGCGGTAGTACGCCACGTGCAGCGTCGCCGTGCCGGACGCCACGAGCACCAGGTCGGCGGCGGTCAGCAGGCTGGCGTTGTCCGCAACGAGAATGTCAACCTTGCCCTCGCCGTCGGCCGCCCGCAGACCTTCGATGCGCTCGCGCTGTTCCGCGGACACGCACGAGATGACCGCGTGCACATCCTGTCCGGCAGCGCGGAGTCGCCGCACGACGGCCAATTGCAGCGGCAGCATCGTGTCAATCACGTGACCGCGCGATCCTGGCAGCAGCGCGACGAGCGGTCGCCCGGCCGCCTGCGTGCGCAAGCCGGCGACAGTCGCGGCGTCTGGGTGCTCCTGCCGCAACGTCTCAAATAGCGGATGACCAACAAACTCCGCGCGGAATCCCTCGTTCCCTTGATCCCTTGATCCCTTGATGCCTGCGAAGTACCCCTCTTCAAACGGCAAGATGCACGCCAGCCGATCGATGTCGCGAACGATCTGCCGGTTGCGATACGCGCGCGACGCCCAGGTCTGCGGCGCGATGTAGTACAGCACCGGAATGCCGAGCGCACGCGCGCGCCGGGCGAACTTCAGGTGCAGCTCGGGGGAATCGAGGAGTACAACCACATCCGGGCGTTGCGCCCGCCAGGAGCGCTCGACGACGCGCAGGGCGGCGTACGCCCGCCCGAGCACGCCCAGCACGCCGCTGAGCATAGCTGCGTGCGATGCGAAGTCATAGACCGTCTCAACCCCCAGCGCCCGCAGCCGCGGCCCGGTCAGCCCATAGAACACAGCCCGCGGCAATTGCTCGCGCGCCGCCCGCACCAGGGCTGCCGCGTGCACGTCGGCCGAGGCCTCGCAGACGGAGATGAAGATGCGCCCGCCCGCACTCCCTCGCAAGTCCGTCGCGGCCGTGGCGTCACCGGTCATCGAACGTGTTGTCCCACGTGCGCATGCAGCCTTCGCACCACGTCGGCGGCCGCAGCCCGATCGAGGCGTTGCGCCGCCGCCAGATCCTCGTAGCAGAACACCGTCCCGTACGGCGTCAGCGCATCCAACCCGTGCAGTCCGGGTGGCAGCGCGTGGCCGGTGTCGGTGACGAGGTCCATAAGTTAGCGCAGGTTGTGTGTCCGCGGAAACGCGACACCCAACTCTGACAACAGAGCTTTCAGCAGCTTCTCGGCCGCCTGCTGGCAATGAAACCCGATGATTTCATCCGTGACGCGCGCGGAGTCGAGCACTTCACCCAGCAGCGCCAGATCGTCCGCGGCCTTCTGCCGGAACAACAGCGCCTGCTCATGCAGTCTGCTCATACAGCACCTTGCCCTCCGCCGCCGCCGTCGAGTAGATGTTGCCGGGCGTGTCACGCCAGTGGCGAAACTGGTCCGCCGTCGCAACCAGCAGGTCCACCGGGAGCCGCAGCGGGCTGAGCACGCGATTGAGCCGCACCATCTCCGCCATGCGGTCGCAACTCTGCGGCACCACAACCAGCAGATCGATGTCGCTGTCGGTCCGCGCATCGCCGCGCGCGTGCGATCCAAACAGGATGATCCGCGTCGGCTGCGCGGACTGGCACAGCAACCGCGTCACGTTCGCCAGCAATAATTCGTCAACGGCCCGCACCATGGACCTTCTCCGGTCACCAGTATACTCATCTCGCGGACGCGGAACGCATGGTCTGCGCTCCTGCGCCGCTGAGCGACACGCGGCTATTTCTGCTCCAGCTTCACTTCCTCCCCACCCTTCTCCACATTCTCTTTCGTGTACACGCGCGTCGGCAGCGTGATCCGCTTTTCCACCTTCTCGCCCGCGAGAATCTTCATCGCGATATCCAGCCCCGTCTCGCCCGGCGTTGGATAGAGCAGTGTCGCCGTCAGCTCGCCGCCCTGCACCCAGCGCTGCCCTTCATCCGGCAGTGCGTCGATGCCGACGAACTTCATCTCGCGCTCCCGGCCGGCGGCTTTTGCCGCCAGGAACGCACCATGCGCCATTGGATCGTTGTGCGCGTACACCAGGTCGAGCTGCGGGTTCGCTTTCAACGCGTCCTGCATGACCGAATGCGCCTTGTCCTTTTTCCAGTCGCAGTCGAGGCCACCCAGCACCTTGATCCCCGGTTCTTTGTCCACCACCTCGTGGAACCCGTCGCGGCGTTCCTGCCCCGGCGTCGACGCCAATCCGCCGCAGATCTCGAAGATGATCCCCTTCGCCTTGCCCGGTCCGCCGAGCATGTCCACGGCGACCTTGCCGGCAGCGCGGCCGATGACCTTGTTGTCGCCGCCGATGAAGCAGGCGTAGCCCTTGTAGTTCACGTCGCGGTCCAGCACGATCACCGGGATGCCGGCCTCGGTCGCTTCCTTCACGACGCTGGTCAGGCCCGCCGACTCTTTCGGGCTGATGAGGATCGCGTCCACGCCCCGGCGGATGAACGTCTTCACATCGCCGACCTGCTTCTCGGTCTTGTCGTCCGCGTCGAGCATGTCGAGCTGCACATTGGGATACTTCTTCTCGGCGTGCTCCTTGAGCCGGCGGTTGAACTCGACTCGCCAGGGCTCCTTGACGGTGCACTGCGAAAAGCCAATGACGTACTTCTCTTTCGCGGGCGGCTTGGGGGTGTCCTGAGCCGGGGCCGCCGACACGAAACCCAGACCCAGCACAAAACCGGTGACGCAGACGAGACGGTGCATGCGGTTCCTCCTTGGTTCACGGCGGCCGGCGTCCAGGTGTGCCGGCCAGAGCCTGACCACGACAAGGTATCGCCGCCCGCGGCAACCCGCCAGCGGCGCGCGTGCACGCTTGTCCGCCGCGCCTGGGCGGCCTAACATATCGGGTTCGAGGTTCGGTCTCATGGCGCCTACTGCGAAGAAGGAGAGACACTTGCCCGGCACCAAGCACCATAAGCACCTGTTCACATCCGAGTCCGTCAGCATGGGCCACCCCGACAAGGTCGCCGACCAGATCTCGGACGCCATCCTGGATGCCATGCTCGCCCAGGACAAGTACTCCCGTGTCGCCTGCGAGACCCTCGTATCCACTGGCATGGCCGTCGTCGCCGGCGAGGTGACCACCAAGGCCTACGTCGAAATCCCCGACGTCGTCCGCGACACGATCAAGGAGATCGGCTACACGTCCGGCGATATGGCCTTCGACTACGAGTCGTGCGCGGTCTTGACCTCCATCAAGCGACAATCCCCCGACATCGCGATGGGCGTCGATCGGGACGGCGCCGGCGACCAGGGCATGATGTTCGGCTTCGCCTGCCGCGAGACACCCCAGCTCATGCCGCTGCCGATCCAGCTTGCGCACCGGCTGGTCGAGCACCACGTCGGCGTGCGGCGCGAGGAGCTGATCCCCGGTCTGCGCCCGGACGCGAAATCGCAGGTCACCGTCGAGTATGAAGACGGCAAGCCCGTGCGGATCGACACCGTCGTCCTCTCCACGCAGCACGCCCCGTCCTGGAACGACCGGCAGAAGGAGCTCGGCGAGGCGGTCAAAGCTGAGATCATCAAGCCCGTGCTCGGCGACTGGTGGAACCCCAAGATCACCATCCACGTGAATCCCACCGGCCGCTTTGAGATCGGCGGCCCGCACGGCGACACCGGCGTCACCGGGCGCAAGATCATCGTCGACACCTACGGCGGCCGCGGCCGGCACGGCGGCGGCGCGTTCTCGGGCAAGGACCCGACCAAGGTGGACCGCTCCGCCGCGTACATGGCCCGCCACATTGCGAAGAACATCGTCGCCGCCGGCCTCGCGGACGTCTGCGAAGTGCAACTCTCCTACGCGATCGGCATCGCCGAGCCGACGAGCGTGCTGGTCAGCACCGAAGGCACTGGCCGGATCGACGAGGACAAGATCAGCAAGCTCGTGCGCGAGCATTTCCCGCTTACGCCACGGGCAATCATCGAGTATCTGGACCTGCGCCGGCCGATCTATCGCGAGACCGCCCGGCATGGGCACTTCGGCCGCGAGCTGCCGACGTTCACGTGGGAGAAGACGGACAAGGCGGCGGCGCTGAAGAGGGCCGCCGGCGGGTGACGTGCGGCGCAGTCGGACCTGACGCTCTCCCTGCCCTGCCCCTGCGATGGGGAGGGGTGCTGGATCGGCCACTGTTGGAAATCTGTGATGGCCACCAAGGTATATGAAGACCCCGCCGGAGCCCTCCGGGAGCTCACATCCCGGATCCACGCGATCCGGGACTCTCTTTGACCTGCCCGCGAAGACCGCGCGGTTGACCGAGCTCGAGACCCGCATGCAGCAGCCGGGCTTCTGGGACAGCCAGGAAGCCGCCCAGAAGGTCGTGGCGGAGCTGAAGGCCCTGCGTGCCAAGATCGACCCGGTGCAGGAACTGCTGCGCCGGGCGGACGACGCGCACGTGCTCGTCGAGCTGGCCGCGGAGCAGGCCGATGACGAATCGCGTGCCGAGGTGCAACGCGAGCTGGAGCAGATGACCGCTCGCACCGACCAGGTCGAGCTGCTGACGCTGCTGTCCGGCGAGAACGATGCCCGCAACTGCTTCTTCAGCCTACAGGCGGGGGCGGGCGGCGTGGACGCGTGCGACTTCGCCGAGATGCTGTTGCGCATGTACCTGATGTACTTCGAGTCGGCCGGCTTTCGCGCGTCCGAGGTCGATCGTCGCGTCGGCGAAGAGGCCGGCATCCAGTCGGTCACGCTCTACGTCGAAGGCCCCTACGCGTACGGATACCTATCGTGTGAGGTCGGCGTGCACCGGCTTGTGCGGCTGAGCCCGTTCAATGCCCAGAGCAAGCGCCAGACGTCCTTTGTCGCGGTCGATTGCCTGCCCGAGTTCGAAGAATCCAAGATCGACATTGCCGAGGGGGACCTCGACATCGAAACCTTCCGGCGCGCATCGGGGGCCGGTGGGCAGAATGTCAACAAGGTCGCGACGGCGGTGCGCATTCGGCACAAGCCGACCGGCATCATGGTCGAGTGCGTGAACGAGCGCAGCCAGGCGCAGAACAAGCGCGTGGCTCTGAGCATGCTGCAATCCAAGCTGGAGCAGATCGAGGAGGCGAAGCACGACGCCGAGCTGGCGAAGATCTACAGCGAGAAAGGCGACATTGCCTGGGGCAACCAGATCCGCAGCTACGTCATCCACGGCTCGACGATCCACGTCAAGGACCACCGCACGAACCTCGCGATCGGCGACGTGCAGCGCGTCCTCAACGGCGACATCCAGCCCTACATCGACGCCCGCCTGCGCCAGCGGCTCAAGGGCGGCAAGTAGCCGGGGTGCTGCGAACCACGTTCGTCGATATGAATGCGCGGCCGCATTCCGGACAGCGCGGTTCGGTCAGGCCCGCCAGGGGATAGCCGCAGTGGATACATTCGCCGCGCCGTCGGCGCCGGGCGCGCCGCCGCGGTCCGCGGCGATAGGCGATGACCGCCGCACTCAGCACGCCGCCGGCCAGGAACCAGAACGGCAGCCCGACACCGAACGCCCCCGTGCCGCCATAGGTCACTTGGCGGAAATAGAACCACGCCAATTCCTGCCGGGATTCACTCGGCACGTTCAACTGCGGCGCGCTGTAGACCATGTGCAAGATGCCGCTGACGAGCGCGGCTCGGAGCTGCGGGGCGCGTTCGTCGCCGGTGATCCAGATGGTGTCCACCGGCACGCCTTGCCAATAGCTGATGCCACCCAGGACCAGGATGGCCAATCCGCCGATCAGGAAGCCCGCGGCGACGAGCCATTCGCGCGTGCTGCGCAGCCTGTCCGACTTCATGTCATCGCCCTACTTCTTCAGAAGCGTGTCTTCCAATAGCGACAGCACCGGATACGCCGCGTTGTAGTGCTTGTGCAGGAACAGCGGGTCACGTTTGCGATAGAGCACATTGCCCACGCGGTCCGCAATCGGCGTCAGCATCTGCTCGTAGCGGCACAGCACCGGCGAAATCCCGTTGATCGTTCCGGTCGTCTGCCAGTTCAGGCAGCCGCAGGTGTTGTGGCAGCGCTCTTTGAGGGTGCATTCGCGGCAGAAGGCTTTCTCCGCCTCGGACTCGTCGTGAATACGCCGGCGGGCGTCGTCGTCGATGCCGCGCGACACGTGGCCGATGCACCAGCGGCTGTCCGGCCCGGCCCGCGGGAACTGCACACAGGGAAACAGGTAGCCCTGCGGATCGACCGAGAGTTGTCGCTCGGCGAGTTCGCAGCGCTCCTTGCGCCAGCAATGCTGGTTGATGTGCGAGGAGAGCTTGACCTCGAACGGGCTGAGGTAGAACTTGCGGCCGGCCCGCGTCCATTGCACGTACAGCTTGCCGAGTCGCTTGAACTGCTTGCCGAGCACGCGGAAATCTGCTTCCTGCCAGTCCGCCGCGTAGTTGAGCGACACGATCAGGTAGCGGCAGCCAAGATCCAGCAGAAACGCGACGGAATCCGCCAGATAGCGCGCCGTGTCCGGGTTCACGGCCATCAGCACGCTCGAATATGGCCGGACGGACAGCAGCATCTTCAGGCGTTCCACGAGCACGTCAAACGTCGGTCCGCCGCCCGCGAGCCGACGATGCTGGTCGTGGGCTTGGCGGACCCCGTCGAGGCTCATGGCGATGAGGATGTCGTTGCGAACGGCGAATTCGAGGAAGGCGGCGTCGAGCAGCAGGCCGTTCGTGGTGATCTTGAAGTGGAAGCGGCCGGCGCGGTTGTGCTCCAGGTGCCGGGCATACGCGACGAGCGACGCGATGCGGTCTTTGCAGAGCAGCGGCTCCCCGCCGAAGAAGACGACGCCGCACGAGTCTGACGTGAGGCGCGCGGCGAGGTCGAGCGCCTGGCGGCCAATCTCGTCACTCATCGGCGCACCGTCATGCGGCGGCGCGTAGCAGTACGAGCAGCGCATATTGCAGGCGGTGGTCAGATGGAGCGTCAGGTGCATATCAGATCACACCCTGGGCCTTGAGCCAGTCGATGAAGTCCTTAACCTGTTCGCGGAGCTGGTTTTCCGCCTTCGCTTGATACTTAGCAACATCGCCAGTCGGCACGTTCGGCGCGCGCAGCGCGCGAAAATGGACGTTGGGTGCCTGCGCTGCGACACGCGCGGTCAACCGCGCATCCGTATCGCCAGTCCCGGCGGGTAAGCGCGCCTCCAAGCGCCGCAGGTCGTCGCGGGCAACGTATTCGAGCGCCCACTTCCATTTGGGATCCGAGAGGTCCACGACGAAGGGCTCGGCTTCGCCGGACGCCGAGGCGAGCGTCACGCCCGGCAAGGCAGCTTCCTCGACGATCGCGACGACGCCACGGTGACCGAGTTCGTCCCGGATGATCTGCCTGGCGCTGGATTCTGAAAAGGCTTCAACGACCGCCGGCGCGCCGAAGACACACCCGGACGTCGTCCCCAGCGTCGTGACACTGAGCAGCACTCCCGCGGCGGTCGCGATCTCACGGCGCCACAGCCACGCCGACGGTACGTACTGTTGTAGCAGGTCCGGTTTTGCCAGCACCGCCGTTCGAGTCGGATAGCACGGCGCGGGATAGGACCGCAGCACACGCGGACCACGCTTGGCCATCAGATCACTCCCTGAGCCTTCAGCCAATCGACGAAGTCCTTGACCTGCGCGCGCAGTTGACTCTCGGCTTCGGGCTGCGGCGTGTTGATGTCGCCAGTGGTCGAGTAGGGTGCACGCAGAGCTTGAAAGTGGACGTCTTCCGCCTGCGCAGCGACATAGTCTGTCAACCTTGCCGCGAGGTCACCAGTGCCGGTCGGCAGTCCCGCTTCGAGCGCGATGTAATCGTCATACGTGACGTACTCCAGGGCCCACTTCCATTCCGGATCCGACAGATCGACGACCAGGGGCTCGGCCCCGCCGGACGCCGTGGCCAGTGTGACACCCGGCAGCTCCGCCTCGGAGGCAATCGCCGCCAAGCCCTGGAGCCGCAGCTCATCCCGGATGATCTCCAGCGCGGTCGCCTCCGAAAAAGCCTCCACCGCCGCCGGTATGCCAGGGGTCACGAGCGGAGGACAACCCATGGTTCCGACCACGAGCAGCGCCCCCGCCGCCGCCGCGATCTCGCGCTGCGCGAGCCATGCCGAAGGCACATGCTGCCGCAAGAGCGTCGGGTCGGCGGCAATAGAGAGCTTGGTCGGGTAGGCGGGCACCCCGTAGCGCCGCACCGGCTGAAATGTCAGATTCCCCATGGCACGACCTCCGCCGCCGAGTTAGACGCACTCAGCGGGCAGTCGTTCCATTATACGAGAACACCAGGAGGCGGATTCAATAAGGCGGGAGGTTGGTGCAGCTCGGAATCTCTACCCCCACCCTGCCCTCCCCGCAACAGGGGGAGGGGTTGAACGCGATCACCCTCACCCTGCCCTCCCCCTGCAAGGGGGAGGGGTTGAAGGCAGTCACCCCCACCCTGTCCGCCTCCTGGGAGAGGGAAAGGTTGGAGCGTCGTCAATTCGGTCCCGCGGCCTCGGCGCGAGCACTGCCGGCCGTTGCGGACTCGAAACGCTTGAGTGCCTTCTCCATATCCGCGAGACCCGCGCCGCCGTTACGCTGTTTCGACAGCTCGATCGCCTTCTTCTCCAGCGCGATGGCCTGCTCCACGTTGCCCGTCTCGAACTCGGCCAGCGCCAGCGTGTCGAGATATGCCCAGTTTTCGTGCTTGGTCAGCTCGTTCGAACGGCGCGCGGCATGCAGGGCCACCTCGGTGTACTCCTTGCCGTACTGCTCTTCCGTCAGGAGCGCCCACGCAAAGCTGTTGAGCTCGTCGGCATCATCGTTCAACGCCGCGCACAGCCCCTCCGCCGCCACCAGCGCCGCCGCGTGGTCCTTCTGCCCCGTCGCGAGCACATCGAATTTCTTCCGGAGCAGACCGGCGTCCGCCGGCGACCGTGCGAGCCGCCGGTCCAACAGCGTCAACGCGCGGCCGGGGTCCCGGCCCTTCATCGCCCGCGTCAGCTCGCGATCACCCGTTTGCCGCTGCCGTTCTTCGGTCAGCTTCTGGTTCACGAGGTTACCGATGTTCGGCACACCCGTCACCGCCGCCGAGCAGCGCAGCAGCCGGTCCGAATGGTCCACCGTCACCAGTGCCGCTGTGTTCGTCAGCGTCGCGATGATCGGCTCCAGTTCGGCCGCTTCGTCCGGCGGCATGAACGGCCGCGCAATCGCCGCACAACGCGCGGCATGCGCCAGCACCGCCAGCGTCGTTTGCGGACCCACGTGCGAGAGCGGCGCCGCGAAGTCCGCATCGTCCAGGATCGACTTGCCGCCGCGCACCGGCTCCAGCGCCCGTGCGAGCGCCTGCTCGTTCGACGCAATCAGCAGCCGATGCCCGACCGTCGTCACGTAGACCGTCACGCCCTTCTCGAAGCGGTAGCTCCGCGCCGCCACGCCACCCACCTGGCGCGGTTCACCTTCAATCGTGGGCCCGCCAGACGCGAGGCTCGCGATGCCAAGCATCTCCGTCCACAGGGCCTGCGACTTAGCCGGATCATTCACGGTGATGGCAGCCACGATGTCTGGCACGACGTCCTTGCTCGGCGCACCGGCCGTGGGCGGCAGCACGTACACGGCAACGCCATTGATGTTCGCGAACACTTCGCGGCCAAGGTCGAGCGCGGTGACGACCGGCGGCGTCGCCGGCTGACCCGGCGGGACATCGCCGTACTTCGTCGGTGCTTCGTTCATGGCCAGGGCCAGTAGAGCGGCCGCACCCGACGGCACGGAGCGCAGCGTCTCTCTGTCGATCGCCGGGCGACGCAGGAAGTTGTAGACGAGATTGCGGTGCCCCTCGTCCAGCCGCAGCGTTACCTCGAGCACGAATCCCTCGTCGCTCAGATCCAGCCGGCCGGTGAGCGCGCGGAAACTCTTCGGATCAAGCAGCCCTTGCGCGATCGCGAACTCACGCGACTGCGACGCGCCGGCCGCCATCATGACATCCATCAGCGGCAGGAGCGGCTTCGGGTTCACGCAGAAGAAGAGAAGCTCGCCGCGGCGGTCTTTGAGCACGTCGGCCAGCTGTGGATCGGTGGCGAGCGACTCGGCCTGGTCATCCTTCATCCGGTCGAGCACGCCCTCGATCTCGATCGGACTGGAGCCGGCGATGACGAGCCGCGAAGTCAGCGTGATGTACACGTCTTCCAGTTCGTACGTCGCGTAGCCGGCGATCGGCTCGACGACGCTCGCGCCGGCGGGCAGGCCGGTTTCGATGAGGCCGCGCACGACGTCCATGTCGCCGGGGTGGAGTACGGCAACACCGGACGGGCGCTGCGCGCTCGGGTCAAAGCCGGTGACGGCCAGCGCGGCGCCGCGCATGCCCAGCACGGCGTCGACGAGTGCCGGGCTGATCGCGAGGCGATTCTGACCGACCACGGGTTTCTGGCCGTCCTTCGCAAGCAGGCCGAGCTGATCCAGCAGCTTGCGGACGCGCTCGCCGGGCCGATTGAGCTCGACGTATCCGAGCACGTTCGGCGGCATGAGCCGCGCGAAATCGGTGGTAGCCAGCTCCTCGCGGCAACTGGCGAGGCGCACACGCGCGGCGGCCTGCAGATTGGCCTCGGCCCCCTTCGCCTGCACGACTTCGGCGTACAGCTTCGCAGCGCCGGCGTAGTCGCGCTGGTCACGTTCGAGGTAGTAGGCGCGGTAGAACTTGTCGGCGACGTCTGCGGCGCGGGTGGCAGCGGTGCTCGTGAACAGCAGCAGCGCAGCGATCATGAGTCGAGAGATGAGACCAGCGGGCATCATGGCGATTCCTCCGTAGTGACGCCGGCGATGACGACGCGGCCTGACCGCGTGCGGCGCAGCGCCACATGGGCGCGTCGCACTCCGGGGCGCATGGTTTACCGGCCGCTGGTATTCGCGCAGGAGCGCGCGTTATTCGGAGCTGTGCAGGGGATGGCTCGCGGACGCCGCAACCGCCCTTCAGTGCCGCCGGCGGAGTTCCCGATCCATGTCACGGCGGTCGTCACGTTTTCGGATGTCGGCCCGCCGGTCGGCGTGGGTCTTGCCGCGGGCGAGGCCGAGGCTGACCTTGGCGAGGCCACGTTCGTTGAAGTAGATGGCCAGCGGGACGACCGTCAGGCCGCGCTGCATGACCTTCGCCTGCCACTTATGAATCTCGCGGCGGTGAAGCAGCAGTTTGCGAGGCCGGGTCGGCTCGTGCTGCGCGTAACCTGCCATCGGGTAAGGAGATATGTTGCAGTCGCGCAGAAAGAGCTCGCCGGTGCGGATGAACGCGTACGCCTCATCGAGGGAGGCCTTGCCCGCGCGCAGGCTCTTGACCTCGCTGCCGGTGAGGGCGATACCGGCCTCAACCGTCTCGAGGATTTCGAAGTTATACCGGACCTTCTTGTTGAGTATCCGGGGGCTGGCGGGTGGACCTTTGGCCATCTTGACGCTAAATTTAAACGGGCCGGTATGTTGCTGCAACTGCACGGCAGCACGCTGGTACAAGGTGGTGTGAAGTGGGTGAACTGAGGCCCGACGCGGCGAAGACGGCCATGCCCCGCAGCGAGGAGACGCGGCTGGTAAACCGTGCCAAGCGCGGTAATGCCGAGGCATTCCGCGCCCTCGTGGACGCGTACAAAGAGCGCCTGTTCGCGTTCATCTGGCGGATGGTTCGCAACCACCACGAGGCTGAGGACATCAGCCAGGCGGCGTTCGTGAAGGCTTACGAAGCTCTGGATACGTATTCCGAGCAATATGCCTTCAGCACCTGGCTCTTCACGATCGCGTACCGCATGTGCCTGAACCACCTCCGGCGGCGCAAGGCTTACGCGGGCGACGTGGACTTCAGCCGGATCGGGCGCGAGGAAGACGACGCGCCCCGCACGCTGGCGAACACCGAAGAAGCCCGCCGGCTGCGCAGAGTAATCTGGGCCGCGGTGGATCAGTTGAAGGCGCCGCAGAAGTCCGCGGTGCTGCTGTTCTACCGGGAAGGGCGCAGTTGCGAGGAAATCGGTCGGGCCCTCGAGATGCCGACCGTCACCGTCAAGAGTCACTTACACCGGGCCCGCGCGAAACTGCGCGACGCACTCAGCGCGGAGCTGGTCGACGATTGGATGGCCATTGAGTTCCTGAGCGATTCTCATTACGCATGAGCGGATGCCATGAACTGCTGCGAATGCGAACAACTCTTTGACGCGTATCTGGACGGCGGCCTCGCCGGGTCGCTGCGGCTCGAATTCGACGCGCACCGGTTGCGGTGCCGTCGCTGCCAGCAGACGCTCGCCATGCTGGAGACGGTCGGGCACGTCATCGCCTCGGATCCGCAGATGCCGGCCCTGTCGGACGACTTCACCGATCGCGTTATGCACAAGATCGTTCGCACGCCAAAGCACACCACGCGCATCCCGCTGCGGCGGGTCGCGGTGGTCGGCGCGGCGGTGCTGCAGGCCGCGGCCGTGTTGACGTTCGCGCTGCTCTGGACGGGGCGTCCGGCGGATGATGTGACGCCCGCGCCGGCCCCGGTGGTCAACGTGGCCGGCGAGTGGGACCGCGGCGACCCCGGCTACGACGCCGTGCTCGGCGAGATCATCGAGGGCGTTGAAGACCAACTGTGGGACATGCACGCGGCGGGCACGAAGCTGACCGCGGAAGTCGCCGGGCTGGCGCGCTACCTGAACATCACGGTGCCCGAGGACGTGATGCGCGCGTCACAGAAGGTGACGCGGGTCAATCCGTGGCAGAGCGTGTGGGACGTGTTCAATCCTCCCGCGGAAGACGAGCCTCAGCCGGCCGGTCCTGCCAGCGACGTACACTCGATCTAGCCGGGCCGTCTAACCGCGCTTCAGGTCGCCTATTTTCGTGAGACATCCAACCATCATCGTCAACGCCGTATCGGACCGTATCCGCCGCGGTCTGATCGTTCTGGCTGTCGCGCTGGCCGGCAGCGTAGTGGTCGCGGCGGATGATTCGCTCGCGCGAGCCGTGCCCGCCGACGTGGGCCTGTTCCTGGAACTGCGCAAGGCGGATGATCTGCTCGTGCCGCTGGTGGAGCCGCAGGTGTGGCTCACGCTGGCCGACCTGGCGGGCCAGCCGGCGGCACTCCGTGAGACCGAGCAATGGGAGCAGCGCATCCGGCAAACGGTCAACATGTCGTCGCGCGAGGCCATCCGCACGCTGTTTTCGCAGCGGGTGGCGTTCGTGGCTGAAGGCTTGCGCAGCACCCAGGAGTCGGTGATCCTCTGCCGACCCGCCATTGACGCACGCCAGTTGCTGAAGCGCTGGCCGGCGCAGCCACTGCCGACCGCCGGCCAGACGTCCGTCTACCGCCTACCGAACAACGTCAGCCTCGGCCTGCGCAACGAACTGCTCATCTTCGGTGACCAGGCCGCGCGCAGCCTGTTCGACCGCGTGCTGAAGCAATCGGAACCCAAGGCGCCAGTCGCGCTCGCGGACGACCCGACCTTCCAGTACTTGTTGGCACGCGTGCCGGCCGATCCCGACGGCGTGTTCCTGTTGCGCCTGGCCAACCCACCCGGGGCGGCCACCCCCACGACAACGGCATCCGCGCCGGCGGCGGTCAGTCGGCCCGCGTCGCCGCAGCGCGTCCCCGAATTGCCCGCGCTGCTGCGCGACTCGTCCAACGTCCTGTTCGCGCTGCACCGCGAGGGCCAGCTCCTGCACATCAGCGCGGTCGGCGACGCCCCCGGCACGACGACCCCGCCGGACGGCCTGCTCGACGAGCTGGTCGGCACGCTACCGCAACAGACGCTGGCGGTGTGGGCGGGACACGTGGATTATCCGCGCCTGGCACGCCTCGCCGCCGCGTTGCCGGAGCGGAACGTGTTCCGGGTCGCCGAGCAGATCCATGAGCGGGCGGGGACGCTGCAGCGTCTGACGGATGCCCTGCACCCCGCGACGTGTCTCGCACTCGGGACCGTGATGCCTGAAGCGCGCACCCTGCCGGCCCCGCCGATTCCAGCCGTCGCGATCCTGGTGACCTCACGCGACGGCGCCACCGTCGCCGCCGAATGGGCCGACATCTTCCACGCCACCCTGGCGCTCTACAAGTTGCTGTCGCTCAAGCTCGCCCAACCGCCGCCGCTGCCGCCACTGGAGGCGCTCACCGTCGCGGGCGTCGACGCTGAACAACTCGATCTCAGCGGGCTACTCGGCCCGCTGCCGCAGGAGACGCCGATCGGCGAGCTGCACCTGAGTTGGGCGCGGGATGGCAACGTCCTGATCATTGCATCACACACCGAGTGGCTGCGCCAGGTGCTCGAAGCGCGCCACGGCAACGGACCGCGTTTAGCCACCGTGCTCGACATGTCCCGGCGGCCGGCATCGCCTCACCGCGACACCATCTTCGTCGCGCAGACCGGCCCGCTGGCCGACCTGGGGAGCTTCTGGCTGCACTACTTCGAACGTTTTCGGCCGCAGGTGCTCGACGAGGACTGGTGGCGCGACTACCAGCCCGGGGGCGCCAACATACGGCTGGGCGCCCAGGTCACACAGGATCCCGAGGGCCGCCGGCTGATCGTGCAGTCCATTACGCCGGGCAGCCCGACCGACGGGATCCTGAAAGTGGACGACGAAATCATCGGCTGCAATCGCCGGCGGTTCGCCACGTCGCAGCCGGTGGAAGAGATTGTGCGCGGCGTGGCGCGGCGTCCGAACGCGCGGTGGGTCGATTTGCTGATCGAGCGCGAGCGCGTGGTGCGCGTGAAGCGTGTGCCGTTGCCGTTCGTGGATCCGATCGAGCTCCTGCGGCGGTCCACGGCCATCGGGCGCGTGTTGCAGCGCGTCGTGTACGTGGATGACGCACCCGACGCGGAGGGACCGCGCGGGTATCTCACGCTGGAACTGCGGACGGACCAGAAACCACTGTACGAATTCCCGACGAGCGCCCCCAGCACGGCAACGGCCGCACCACCCGCGCCGCCGCCCCCCGCACCGCCCGCGGCCGAGACTCAGCCCGCACCCCCGCCGGTGAGCGCACCGGCACCCGCGGCGAAGCCGGAACCGGCACCGGCCAGCGCGCCGGCGCCCCCGGTGGAATCCGCGCCGGTTGCCCCCACCACGCAACCCGCGGTCATCTCCGAGCCGGCACCGGAATCGCAGCCGACGACGACAGCACCCGCGGAGTGAGTGGGTAGCCGCGTTCGCTTCACCCGCCGAGGGAGCCACGCGGCCCCCCGTGGTCGCCCGGCTGGGGAAGACCCGAGCTGTGCCTTCCCCGAATCAGCGCCTGGTCGCGAATGACAGCAGCGCGGCCACATCCAGGCCCAGCGCGGCTGCAATCCGCTTCATGGTGCGCAGCGTCGTGTGATCGGGATGCTTCTCGATGCGCGAAATCTGCGATTGCGGGACGCCGACCCGCTCGGCGAGTTGCTTCTGCGTCAACCCGGCCCGCTGGCGGGCGGCCGCGATCCAGCTTCCTGCGAACTCCACGGCCGCCGTGCGGGCCGGCACCCACTGGGCGGTCGGGTCCTCGAGCCGCGCTACGACCTGCTGCACTTCGGCGCCGTTGACGAGCTCTTGATACTCATCGATCGGCACCAGCACGTGCGTCGGGCGGTTGTTCCGCATGACGTAGAGCGGCTTTGAGGCTGCACGCCGCCGCGCGACCGCTACGGAGGCGCGGCTGTGTCCGGACCGGGGGGCCGGCGTGTTTTTCGGGGTCTTGCTCGTCGGCATTTCAACACTCGCACAAGACGGCCGTCGTAATAAAAGATGGCAATCTTCCCGACGCCACCGCCAAACGAAAACCACCGCAGGGCATATCGGCTGACCGTCGGGTCACAAAACAGCTCCGAATGCCGGATCGGATCGGTGCAGACGTGCGCCAGTGCGCGGTAGAAATCCGCAACTTCCGCCGGCGGGCACGCGTGCCGCAGCTCCGCGATCACTTCCGGGTGCAGGTCTGCGCTGACGCGCATGCACATGCCTCCCCGGAAACTCCCGTTTTCACGTGTGTCAGACCGTCAGCGCGAACCACACTGCTCGCTTTCGCCCCGGCCGACCCCGCCCCGGGCCGGGCCGGGCCGGAGAACGTATTTCGTCTCATACCAATAATAGTATATAACACATTTGATATGTGTCAAGCTCGCGCCGACCTATTTGCCCGAGACCGCCACGATGAGCTGATCGTCGCCGTCCAGCGACAGCCCGCCGAAGAGCTGAAACTGCCGGGCCTTGATCGTCACCGTCGCATTGACCTGCTGCTTGTCCCCCTTCAGCACTTCCACCGCCAGCGTCACCCGC
This sequence comes from Phycisphaerae bacterium, assembly GCA_017999985.1. Lineage (NCBI taxonomy): Bacteria > Pseudomonadati > Planctomycetota > Phycisphaerae > Phycisphaerae bacterium. The sequence continues at coordinate 203,071 of JAGNKU010000002.1, forward strand.
TTGTCGTCGGCCTTCTGCGGCGTGACCTTGGCTTTGTAGCTGCCGGGCAGCGCGGTCGCGTAGGCCTCGCCGACCTTGGTCGTGCCGGCCGCGCGCTGCTCCAGCTTGAACCCGGTGAACTTGGACTCGCGCTTCAGCTTGTCTGCAATCTCGCGCAGCTCAGGCGAGATGTCCTTATTCTTGGTCGTCGCGCGGATCGACCAGACCTGCAGGTCCACCGTCTTCGGCGGGTCCTTCGGCTGAGCGGCCGCCAGCAGCGCGCCGGCGTACACCACCATCAACCCCCAGGCCCAGCGGGACTGTAAACGTGTCATGTCGGTTCCTCCTGGCCTGTACCGCACACCGCGCCCGCGATCCACCCCGGCGGCCTTCCGTCCTGGGGCGGACACGCAGCGCCGGCTTTCAGCTCTCATCCGGCAAGATCCAGATCAGTTTGTAATTGTCATCGCCGCCCGCGACGATGAGCGACGTCATGCCGTCGGGCACCTCCAACGAATCAATCTGCACGTCCGTGGCCAACTGCATCGGCCAAGCGTCCTCAGTGGGTGATGACGTCGTGCGCCACATGACGGCCAACATCAGGCAGGCCGCGGCCGCGACCAGGGGCTGCCACAGCCGGATCAGACGCCCGGCGATGCCAGCGTGCGCGCGGCGCTGCGTCAGGGGCGCGGCTGCATCAATGCGCTGCCAGGTAAGATCCCACCTCTGCGCTGGTGGCAGCGCGGCCTGCTCCGCCGCCTGGAGGGCCGTGGCCAGCTTCGGCTCGGGCGCAGGCGTGCATGCGGCCAACCGCGCGGCGACCCCCGGCTCGTCGTTCAGTACGCGCTCCAGACGAGCAACCTGCTCGGGAGTGAGTGCGTCGAGATTACCGGCGGCCACCGCCCGCAGCGCCTCGTCCAGGTTGTCGTAATCGCGGCTCATCCGCTCTCTCGAATTGGGCACCCGCGACACGCCCGGGGTGCTCAAGTGGCTGGACGGCCCAGCCGCGCTAACTATTCTCGCCCTTGCGAGTTACCGGCGCAAGGTCTGGTAACATATCGTGCAACCTTCGCCGAGCGTGATATAAGCGACTCATCACGGTCCCGATCGGCACGCCCAGCATCTCGGCAATCTCTCCATACGTCACATCACCGGTTGCGTAGAGCGCGAATACGGCGCGCTGGTCCGGTGGCAGCGCCTCGATCGCCCGCCGGAGCCGCTCGGCGAGTTCGCCGCGTTCCAGGTCATGCCCCGGCACGGTCGCCCGGTCGGTGGCCACGGGCTCCGGGCGACGATCCTCGTCATCCCCGGCGAGGGGCACGGCCACTCGCACACGGCGAGCCCGCAGGACATCGAGCGCCCGATTGCTGACGATCCGCAGGAGCCAGGTCTGGAACCCGGACTCTCGTTGGAATTCGCCCAGCCGGTCGAAAGCCCGGATGAAGCTGTCCTGTACGACATCGAGCGCGTCTTCGGGCCGGCCGGTGATACGGAGCGCCACGCGGTAGGCCGGCTCGCGAAAGCGCTCGAACAGCGTGCGGCGGGCGTCGCGGTCACCCGCAGCCGCCCGGTCCACAATTTCAGGTTGCGACGTATCGACGAACAGACGATTCACGCTATTCACGAAAATCCAGAAAAATCGGCGCGCCACACAATACCCGCTCCGGCCGTTGATTTCCCGTCCCCCGGGGGTTGAATAACCGGCCGCCACCCGCCGTCCAATCCCGCGACGAAGGCTCCGGCAACGACGCACGGAACCGTGAAGCGAAAAGGAGAAACACCATGAAACGCTCCCTGGCACTTACTGCGGCACTGGCCATCCTGCTCCCCGTGGCCGCCCTCGCTGGCGACGCGATCGCCGTCGCGACGAGTTCCAACGGCGGGAGCGCTTCTGCCACGGCGACCGCGGTCGGCAATGCTGACTCGATCGCGATCGCCGGCGCGACCAACGGCGGTCGCGCGGTGGCCAACAGCACGGCTATCGGCGAACGGAACGGCTACGCCAACAGCCGGGCAGTCGCGACCGCGGATCGGGGCGTGGCGCTCAGCAACTCGCTGGCAGACGCGCGCGGCCTCTTTGGCGGCAGCGCCATCGCGGACAGCGAGAGCATCGCCGCGGCGCTGGGCGGCCTGGCAATCAGCAACAGCGCCGCCATCGCGCAGGGCACGTTGTTCGGGCAGGCCCGCAGCCGATCGACCTCGACCGCGCTGGGCATCTACGGCACGGCGCTGAGCGACAGCCACGCAGGCAGCCACGGGTACCTTGGCGGCCGCGCGAACAGCAACAGCGATTCCATCGCGACGACCTCGGGCGGTTTCTCGGACAGCCGGACCCGCGTGATCAGCGACGCCGGCTACCGGGCGAGCGCGATGGCCAATGGCACGGGTATCAGCTCCAGCGGCCGCTGGCGGTACAGCAAGGCCGGTGTGCGGGCCGAAAGCCGTGCGATCCGCGGCGGTCACAGCGACTCGAACGCGGTGCAGATTCGGATTGAGCCGTAACACGCCCGGCCGGAGGGCAGCCCGGCGGCAGTGTGTCGCCGGGGCCCTCCGCGGGGCGCGTCCATAGGTAGAGAAAAGCGAGCGTCGGATCCTGGTCCGACGCTCGCGTCTTTTGGGTATCGTGAGAGCGGTCGGCGGGACCTACTTGCGCTGATTCATGGACTGAAATTCATCGTTGCGCTGCAGGCAGGCCGCCATGAACTTCGGCTCATAGTCGCGCTGCCGGCAGGAATGCACGATCGCATTGCAGTCCTTCGGCAGGCACTTGCCGGAGAAGCCACGGTTGTCGGGATAGACGAACGTGTGATCGCGGCTGATGCGCGTGTCCGCCAGCCACAGCTCGCGGAGGACGTTGAAATCGACGCCGTGCACGCGGGCGATATCGTAGAACTCGTTCACGAATGTGACCTTCACGGCGTAGAACGCGTTCTCCATGTACTTACAGACCTCGGCGGTGGTCGCATCGGAAAAAAACATGTGGACCATCGAGTTGTAGTAGTGCTTGTAGAAGTCGGCCGCCTTCGACACGTCCTCCGGCGTGCCGCCCAGCACGAGGAAATCGCGCTCCGCCATGTTGCCGAAGACGTGGGCCGTCGTCTCGCCGAGGTACTCCGGCTGGAAGACGATGTGCTTGTTGTATTGCTTGCAGAGGCGGTCGGTCGTGCCGGGGGCAACGGTCGAGCGGATGATCATCAGCGGGGCCTGCACCCAGGCGACCGCCTCTTCGACGATGCTCGTGTCGCAGTGGCCGTCCTCGGCCATCGGCGTGGGGACGCAGATGAAGACGACATCGCAGCGGTTGATCGCGTCCCTGTTGTTGGCCAGTTCCTTCTTGTACGGGTCGTAGACGATCGTGTCCGGGCCGCAAAGCTTGACCGTCGCCCCACCGACGACGCCGCCACCAACCACACCAACCTTGGGTTTCGCCACAGGTACACTCTCCACTCAGCCTACACGGGAAGCGTCCAGCGCACTCGCACACCAGTCCTGACGCCCGCAGGAACCCATTTCGATATCCGTTTCGGCGCGCGCGGTCAACCCCGGCGGGTCTGAATCGCGTGCCGGGCGTCGCGGGGGCGTGTCGGACGAGCCCAACTGGGCGGGCGCGCTACGTGTAGACCGGCGGCGGCGGCGGGAGCGGCGTGAAGTGAGCTGCGCAGCGTGGCTCGTATTCGCGCGGGCCCCCTACCATCTGTCCGCCGACGACCGGAACCATGCGCTGCGAGAACCGGGCCGGCACACCGCACTGGGTGCACGACACCGTCAGCAATTCCACCTCGTCCGCGAAATCCCGCAATTCCGGCAGCGGCGGAAAATCCTGGCCCCACGCGTCATGGTCGATGCCAGCGACGATGACCAGCGTGCCGGTGGCGAGGAGTTGTCGACACACAGGTACCAGCGCCCGCCCGAAGAACTGGGCTTCATCGATGGCGATGACCGGTGGCGTACTCCCGACCGTCCCCCGTGCTAAGCGAAATTCCTCCCCCCGCCCGCTCCCTGCGTGGCCGGGGAGTATGCTCGCGGCCAGCTCTGCTGCCTCGCTGACGGGTGTAGACGGAAATGACCGCCCGTCGTGGGTCATCAGGCGATACGGATCGTACCGCACGTCAAGACGGTGCTTGAACACGCGAACGTCCGCGCCCGCCGCCGTTGCCGCCAGCGCACGGTCAATCAGCCGCGCGGTCTTGCCAGCAAACATGCAGCCACAGATGACGACGAGGCGTCCGGGATGCTGCGCCGCGTGGTTCGACATCAGGCATCGCCCCGTCGGACCTGATCGCGCAACAAGGCCACGGCGTCCAGGAACCGGGCCACGCGTGCTGGGTCGATCTCGTTCGCCCAGAGGCCACCGGCCTTGAAGTACGAGCCGACGATGAACACGTCCGCGTGGGGCCAGAGAGCGGGCAGATTCTCCGGCGTCAGGCCGGAGCCGATGCACACCGGCAGACGGACCGCGTGCCGCACGGTCTCCACGTCGCTGACCGCCGTCGGCTGGCCGGTGGCCGCGCCAGTCACGACGATGCCGTCGGCGCCGAAGAACTCCGTCGTTTTCGCCGCCTCGGCCAGCGAGACATCCGCGGTGATCGCATGGCTCGAGTGCTTCTTCTTCACGTCCGCGACGAGGCCAATGTGCTCGGCGCCGATCTGCCGGCGATAACGCAGCAACGGCCCCGCCTCTGCCGTTGGCATCAAGCCTTCGTCAGCGACATGCGCGTACGCGAAGTTCTCGACGCGGGCATACGACGCCCCGCACGCCAGCGCGACCGCCAGGGCTTCGCGATTGGCCGCGGCGAGGATTTGCACGCCCAGCGGCAGCGGGCTTTCGCGGCGGACGGCGAGTCCGACAGCGGTCAGCGCAGCGGTGATCTCCGGACCGACCTGGCCACAGAGGTACGGCACGTCGTGCATGTTCTCGATCAGCAGGCCGTCGACGCCGGCGCGCGTGTACAGGGCCGCCTCGGCAACGGCGCGCGCAACGATCTGCTCCATCGACTCGCCGTGCCGGGGCGTGCCGGGCAGGGCGTGCACGTGAATCATGCCGACGATCGCCTGGGGTTGCTGGAACAGCGCGCGCAGGTCCACGGGGTCTCCTTGACAGAGGGTCCAGCGCCTCAGCGTAGTGCCTCGGGGCCGATCCGCAAGCGGTACGGCTGGTGCGCCGGCTTATTGAAAGTCCGTCATAAGAGGCTTGGTGTGGGCGTCCCGCCCGTCGCAAGAGCGGGCCAGATGCGCGTACCACCCATGTCGGAGTCATTGTGCGGCGCCATGCTCGCGCGGCCGGACGGTCGGGAGGGCCCCCATCCTCCGCGTGTCGAGTGTGTCTAAAACGGTATATTGGGGTATACTGCCGACGGCTGAGCTGGCCGGCACAGGAGCATTGTGCATGAAACTGCGAGTCTTGGGTGTTCTCGTCGGTCTGGGTGTGCTCGTCGCCGCCACCGCCTGCACACGCGCATTCACGAAGGACCGGTTCGAGCTGATCCAGGTGGGCGTGGACGACCGCACGGATGTGCGTGAGATCCTCGGGAAACCCACCGCGGACCTGAACGACCAGTGGTTCTTCGACGACGTCGATCGGCACTACTCCGCCGTCGTTTTCTTCGATCCAAACGGGCGCGTGAGCGGCAAGGAATGGATGGACGCCCGCAGCGGTGCCTGGGAAGGCCGCAACCCCAACGCCAATGAGCCGCCGCAGGGCGACGTCCGCGAGCGGACCACGAAGACCCGCCGGATCGACGACGACTAGGCGGCGGCCCGATAGCGCACGTACGTCATGACGACGTCGCATCTGGACCGCGTTCGCGACTTCTTCGGCCTGCGCCGCGGCATTGTCGGGCTGCTGGCCATGGTCATCCTCGTCGGACTCGGCGAGAAGATGGCCGAGCGGTTTCTGCCGGTCTACCTCATTGCACTGGGCGGGGGCGTCCTGTCGGTTGGGCTCCTTAACGGGCTCGATAACCTGCTATCGGCGTTGTACTCCCTGCCGGGCGGATATCTGTCCGACCGCTACGGCACCAAACGCGCCCTGCTGCTCTTCAACCTGCTCGCGATGGCCGGGTTTCTCGTCGTGATCCTCATTCCGGCCTGGCCAGCCGTGATCGGCGCGTCGTTCCTGTTCCTGTCGTGGACGGCCATCTCGCTGCCGGCAAGCATGAGCCTGGTCGCGCAGGCCGTGCCCGCGACGAAACGCACGATGGGCGTGTCGATGCACTCGCTCGTCCGCCGCGTGCCAATGGCGCTCGGCCCCGTCATTGGCGGGCTGTTCATCGACCAGTGGGGCGAGACGACCGGCGTGCGGCTGGCGTTCATCGCCGCGCTGGTACTGGCCGGCGTCGCGATCTTGCTCCAACAGGCATTGATTCCGGCCGATGCGCCTGCGGCCAGCGGCAGCCCGGCCGCGCCGCACCATCCACTCCGCGTCCTGCGCGCGATGCATCCCGACCTGCGCAATCTGCTCGTGTCCGACATCCTGATTCGCTTCTGCGAGCAGATCCCCTACGCGTTTGTCGTGATCTGGTGCCTGAAGACGATCGCCGACCCCGTCGGCGCGCTCGAGTTCGGTCTGCTCACGACGGTCGAGATGGTCACGGCGATGCTGGTCTACATCCCGGTCGCATACCTCGCCGACCACAGCGCGAAGAAGCCCTACGTCCTGATGACCTTCGTGTTCTTCACACTCTTTCCGCTCGCGCTGCTGTTGTGCCAGTCGTTCTGGCCGCTGGTGGCCGCGTTCGTGCTGCGCGGCTTGAAGGAATTCGGCGAGGCCCCGCGCAAGGCGCTGATCATGGACCTCGCCCCCGAGGACCAGAAGGCACTCACGTTCGGCGTGTACTACCTGGTTCGCGACTCCATCGTCGCGCTGGCCGCGTTCGCCGGCGGCCTGCTCTGGATGCACAGCCCGGAGGCCAACTTCCTGACCGCGTTCGGATGCGGGGCTGTGGGCACTCTGTGGTTTGCGCTGCGCGGGGGGCGCGCTCGGATCACGCGGGACACACGCGCGCCGCGCGCCGCGGAGTCAGGCCCGGCGTCGCATTCTTCGTAGGGCGGTCATGCCGGGCGACGACCTCCTCCATGACACGAAATTGCGGTGCAGGCCGCGTCGCCGGTCCGGCCTCTCGACGCCCCCGGACCGCGTTCACCCCGCGCCTTACGGCTTGGCCTGGGTAACGCGCGCGTACTCGCCACCATCAAAGAAGTCCGGGGGCAGCTCGAGCACTTCCGCCGCGTGACGGATGCGGCCCCACGCAATCTGGGCGTCATGGGCCAGGCGTTCGAGGGCCTGGGCACGGGTGATTTCACCGCTGCGAACGACGTTGGCCACGTAAGCGTCCGTGTACGACGCCCCCATCGTCTTGAGGAACATGAAGTTCTTCAACTCGGCAAACGAGCAGTCGGCACGCCAGTCCGTGATGCAGTCCGGCGGACGCTCCCAGCCCAGCTCCCGACGGATGATGTCCATGCATTGCGCTTCGTCGTAATCCATCAGGAAAAAGTAGTCCACGCACTGCACGTCGCGGTAGCGGAGCTGCAGGTAATTGGTGTGCGGCGTTATGTAGAGCAGCGCTGCTTTGGCACCCACGGGCACGTGGCGGAGAACGCGTGGGCACTTGAGCAGCAGTGACATCCCGCGCTGAAAGACACGCAGCATCTTGCGCCCTTGCGCCATGAAGCTGTGCGCGGCCGCGGTTTCGTCGCTGGCCGTGTACGCCGGCAGAAACTGCACTTCCTCGTGCTTCGTGCCGCCCAACACGATCGTGGGCACCCGGTGGTCCCGCGCCACGCGGAAGAGTTCCCGATGGACCAGCTTGCACACGGCGCAGGAAAGATTGATCAGTTCAGACGTCGGATGCCGGCGCCAAAGCAGTGTGCAGTCGCGCGCGACCCGCACATGGTGTGCCTGGCTGATGTCGGCCTCAACCAGCGTCGCACCAACGATCTTCACGGCCCGCCGCACGTTGGCGTCAATTACGTCCGACGTGAACGGCGTGCGGTAGTAGACGACCAGGCAGCGCAGCCCGTGCTCGCGCGCCAGCTTGTACAGCAGGTACGTGCTGTCACGTCCGCCGCTCAGACCCACCACACAATCGTGGGAGCAACCGGCCGCCCGGGCGCGGATGTCGGCCAGCCAGTCCGCCAGCGAGACCGGCGGACGATCGTCGCTCTTGTGTTGCACCGAAGCGGCCGGACCCGCCCTGCATACGCCACAGCGGCCCTGCGCATCGAACTCGATCCCCCGGAGTGTCCGCGGCAGGACACACGCCGTGCACCGGCCTAACGTCTCCGGCTGATAGGTGGACAAGTCGTGCAACTGCAGATTGCCCAGCGATTCTGATGTGGCGCCAGCCAAGATCGCACCTGGCCCCCGTCTAGCCGAACCGGCCCGCGGCAACCCACGGGAGAGGTCATGGCACCTCGCCGGGGTAATCGACCTCACCAACGCTGGCGTGTCTGCAACAACCGCGGGAACTGACTGTTGAAGCCCAGTATGCCGGAATGTCACCCGCGCTGCAACCCGATTTGCGGTCTCCCCGCCGGGCGACCGACGCCGCACCGTTCGCGGGTCGCGCGGACCCCCTATTCGGCGAAATTATCGCTGCCTGGACCGAACGCCGCCCGGTGTTCCCGTTTAGTCGCGCGCCCCCGAACAACAGCACTCCCGGACCGACAGGCCGGTTCAAACACTTCAAGAGTCGCTGGTGTTTGTACGCACGCCGTTGCTGAGGTGCGGCATCGGCGGGCTCGCCAGCCTCGCGCAGACGTTGGCGCCGCGCCCTGCGGCCGCCCCGTGGTCGGTCCCCGACGCCGGCCGTCCCCCCTTTCGCCGGGACTACGCCGCGGGGATGTCCCGGCGGCCGAAGTGCCAGAGCCCGGCGCTCCAGGCACCGAGGCCAATCGCAAGCAGCACGGCGATGTCACCCGCGGGGAATTCTCCGCTGCGCACGACCGGCAACAGCCGGTAGTAGTGCAGAAAGCCAAGAAAGCTGAAAGGACGCACCGACTCCCAGAACTGCGACAGAAAGTTCATCAGGTCCGATGCCAGCAGCCCCGCGAGCAAGATTCCCACCGCCGTTCCGCGCCTCGAAACCAGGCTCGACACGAGCATGGTTACGGCACCGACGCTCAGGTTAAGCGCCAGGAAATTCACGGCCAGCGGCCACAAACGCCGCAGCGCCAACGGTTCGTGCAACGGGCACAGGCGCTCGCCCAGCCAGAGCCCCAGCATGGGCGCGAAGCTGACGAGCACGGCGGCGACGACCCACGCCACTGACGTGCTGACGTAGATCTGCGCGCGGGAGACCGGCAGTGTCAGCAGCAGGTCCGCCGTCCCGCGATCAATCTCGCCCGCGATCACGCCGCTGCCGATCGTGAGCAGGAGCGTCCAGGCGAAGGCGTAGAGCAGCGGGTGGCCGAGCCCAAAGGTCGCCATCGTGGTCGGCGTAAGATCCCCCAGTATGTCCGCCCCCATGGCGATGCGAAGCAGGTCGCGGATCAGTGGCAACTCGAGCCAGCGGCGCAGTTGCTCCACGTCGCCGCCGATCTCGCGCAGCATGCGGACGATCGCCATCTCCAGCCCGACCGTCGCGAGCGTCAGCACTACGACCAGCGGCAGCGCGTCGCGCAGCGTCTTGAGGAGGACCGCGCGGCTCATGCCGACACCGCCGGAGGATCGGAATAGTACGCCAGGAACAGGTCGTCCAGGTCCGGCGGCGCGATCGTCACGTCGTCCACCGGGCACTGTGCCAGCCAGGCCAGGAGCGGCGCCGGCGGGCCGGTCCAGGTCCCGCGCCACTGTCCGCCGGTGCGGTCCACCAGTTCGAAGCCGGCGGGCGGCGGTGGGACAACCGCTCCATCGCGCAAGCGCAGTTCCACGTGTCGCAGGGCCCGCGCCCGCAGAACGTCGATCCGTTCCTGCTCCACCAGCCGCCCGGCCCGCAGGATCGCGACTTCGTCGCAGAGCTCCTCGACCTCCGCCAGCGTGTGGCTGGAGAACAGGACCGTGCGGCCGGAGGCAACAACGGCGCGCAGCTCGTCGTACAGTGCCGCGCGCATGAGTGGATCAAGCGCGGTCGTGGGCTCGTCCAGGATCAGGAGCCGGGGTCGATGCATCAGCGCGGCGATCAGCCCCAGCTTCTGCTTCATGCCACGCGAGTAGTCACGCACGCGCCGGTCCAGGTCCAGGTCGAAGCGCGCGACGAGGCGCGGCAACTCGTCACCGGCGCGATGTCCCCGCGCGGCGTCGAGAAATGCCAGCGTCGCGCGGCCCGTGAGCCAGCCGTAGAAGCGCACGTCGCCCGGCAGGTAGCCGACCTCGGCCCGCAGGGCCGGTCCGGCGCGCCAGGCGTCGCGGCCGAGGACTTCGGCACGGCCGCGCGTCGGGCGCAGCAGGCCCAGCAGCAGGCGGAGCATCGTGGTCTTGCCCGCACCGTTGGGGCCGAGAAATCCGAAGAGTCTGCCGGCCGGGACGTGAAAGCTGAGGTCGCGCAGCGCGGCCTGCGCCCCGTAGCACTTGGTCAGCCCAACCGTCGCGACTGCGTTCATGGCGCCGGTCACAGGCCCAGATGAAAGCCGCGCTGCGCGATGGCCACCTCGCGGAAGCCGAGCGCGCGGGCCTTGTCCGCCAGCACCGTCGATTGGTCCGGCTCACCGTGCACGAGCACCAGCCGCTTCGCGGTGCCGACGCATTTCCCGAGCATCCGCAGCAACTCGGCCTGGTCCGCGTGGCCGCTGAAGCCGTGGATCTGCACGACCTCCGCCTGGACCTCGTATTCCTCGTGAAAGAGCGTGATCATCTTGGCGCCGTCGGCGATTCTCCGCCCGAGCGTGTTGGCCGCCTGGTAGCCCGGGATCAGGATGGTGTTGCGCGGGTTGGTGATGTTGTTCTTCAGGTGGTGGCGGATGCGGCCGGCTTCGCACATGCCACTGGCCGAGATGATGATGCACGGTTCCTTGCGCAGATGCAGGGCCTTGCTCTCCTCCACGTTGCGGATGTACGTGCAGCACCCGCTGCCCAGGATGTCGCCCGTCACGCGGTGAAAGGCCCGCGCCTCAGCGTCGTAGCACTCCGGGTGCAGCTTGAAAACCTCCGTCGCGTTCACCGCCAGCGGGCTGTCCACGTACACTGGAATCCGCGGGAGAGCCCCCGTCACCATCTGCTCGTGCAGGTAGTACACAATCGTCTGCGTTCGTCCCACCGCGAAGGACGGGATGATCACTTTCCCACCCCGGCGAAGCGTGCGGCTGATCACCGCGCGCATCATGTCACGGGCATCATCCACCGCCTCGTTGATCCGCGCCCCATAGGTGCTTTCCATCAGAATCGTGTCGTCCTCCGGCAGCGGCGCCGGATCCCGCAGGATCGGCTTGTCCGGCCGGCCCATGTCGCCGCTGTAGAAGAGGGACGGCGTGTCGCCGTTGCGCTTGCCGAACGCCAGCCGAATGCCCGCCGAGCCAAGCATGTGCCCAGCCTCGGAAAAGCTCGCGAGCAGCCCCGGAACGACCGGGAACCAGCGCCCATACGGGATGCTGTGGATCAGGGTCACGGCAGCCAGCGCGTCTTCGTAATCGTACAGCGGCTCGATGGGCGGCAGCCCCTTCCGCTTGCGCCGCTTGCTGACGTAGTACACGTCTTCCTCTTGCACGTGCGCCGAGTCCGGCAGCATGATCGCGCACAGGTCGCGCGTCGCCGGCGTCGCGTAGACCGGGCCGTCGAAACCCTCTTTCACCAGCAGCGGCAGCCGGCCGGAATGATCGATGTGCGCGTGCGACAGCACCACGGCGGCGATGTCCTTCGGCGACACGGGCCACTGCCGGTTCTTCTCTTCCGCCTCCGCCCGCTTGCCCTGGTACATCCCGCAGTCGAGGGCCACCCATTGCCCGTCCACGCGGACTGCGTGCATCGACCCGGTGACCTCTTCCGCCGCACCGTGAAACAGAATTTCGGCCATACACATGCTCTCCGACTCAGGTTGTGCGAATGCTACGGCGGGGCCGTGCTTACGGCAAACCGAGTGCCTTTACGACGGCGGCCGGCGCGAGGCCCCAGTCGCCCGCTGCGGCTCGCGGGTCGCCCGACAAGACGCGGACGTCCGCTCCCAGCGGCCGCCAGACCGACGAGGCCGTGGGTCCGAAAATCACGACCGTCCGCGCGCCCAGCAGGGCCGCGAGATGGCTCGGGCCCGCATCGTTGCCAATCAAGGCCGTGGCTCCAGCGATCACCGCAACAAGTTCATCGGGCGACGGCGACCGCAGAATGGGGAATTCGTCCGCGAGGACGGCAAGCTGCGTGTCGTCCCAGCGCTCCAATTCAACAGGGCCGACGAGGAAGAAGACACCCACATTTGCCTTACTCAGACGGCGTGCGACATTGACAAAGCACGCGAGTGGCCAGCATTTCGACGCACCGCCGCTGCCAGGGTGAACGAGCACGCGCGTTCCATCAGAACCCCGAGCGGCAGCAAGCGGGTCAGATGCGGATGCGGTGTTAGCGCCCGCACGTGCTACGCATTCCGCCAGCAACTGCCGCCCGCGTGCCCGCAGCTCCTCCGGCACGCCTAGCCCGCGCTGTGCCGGCCGCTGATGCACGCACTTCGGCACGAGCAACCCCTGCTCCTCGAGCTGCGTCTGCCATTGTTGCGTAACGTGGCGGTCGACGCCGTCGCGCGGCCGGGGATCGATGCTGTACAGCGCGGCGGGCGCCAGGGCGTCGAGTCGATGGTGCGTGATCGTGTGCGCACCGCCCAGGGCACTCAGCACGCGGGCCCCGCCGATCAGCGCCCGCAACCGCTCCGGCGGCGGTTCAGCCTGGTCGCCGAAGAGCCAGTGCAGGCCGAGGCCCTCCGACGATCGCCGGACGATGCTCGGCCGGCAGGCGGACAGATCGCCGGGGTCGGTGCGTGAGACCACGCGTACGCCTTCGCTTTCCGCGACACCCGGCAGCCGCAGTGCGAGCTGGAGCGTGAGCAGCAAATCGCCCAGTGCGCCGGCGTGCAGGATGAGCCAGTCGTCAGCCACTTATGGTCCCTTACCCATCGCTACGCCTGGGCGGCCTTCGCGATGCCCTTGATCAATTGGATCTGGCCAGCGTGATAGACGTCGTGCAACGCGACGCCATGCAGCAAGGCGAGGTTGCTCACTTTGCTGCCGCCGGGCTTGGCGTCAATCTGCGTCGCCGGCAACTCCGCCACGGCGGCCTGCAGCGCCCGTTGCTCACTGTCGAGCAGCGCGACGTACTGCTTCCAGTGTGCCTCATCCAATGGCTCGGGCAGCGCGAACCAGTTGCTGCCCTTCAGCGCGAACGAGCCGCGCTTTTCGTTGCGCAGCCGGCGGCGGACGGTGTATTTCCAGTATGCGCAGTGGACGACAATTTGCGCGATGCTGTGCTTGCCGGCGCGAAATGCCGCCTGCGTGGCCGACATCCCGCGGATCGAGCCGCGCAGGTTCGTACCGTGCCACGATTTCTTGTTGTACGCTTCATCGATGAGGTGCGCCACAGGCCCGAGATCGAGACTACACCTGCCTGACTTCGTCATCGCTGCTCCCTCCGGCTGGCCGTCGCATCTCCACCTGTCACGCGTCCCTGCGGCGACGCGTGCGCGATCCAGCCACCGCCCAGTACGAACTCGCCATCGCAGAACACGGCTGCCTGGCCCGGCGTGACGGCGGCCTGCGGCTCGTCGAAGCGAGCCTCGACGCACGATTCGGGCAGCGTCGTGTTCGCCTCACACGGCCCGGCTGCGCCGGACCGTGCCACCCATCCTGCTACGCGGATCGCGCCACTCGCCGGCGTGTGCGTGTGGCGGATCTTGATCGTCGCGGGTCGCCACTCCCCTGCCGCCGGCGGATCGGTCAGCCAGTTCACGCGCTCGGCGACCAGGCCACCGCTGAGCAGCTCCTCGCGCGAACCGACCGTCACCGTGTTGTCGAGGACGTTCAGGCGCGTCACGTAGATCGGTGCGCCGGTCGCAATGCCCAGTCCGCGGCGCTGGCCGACCGTGAAATTCGCCACGCCATCGTGCGTGCCCAGTACGTGACCGGCGGCATCACGCACCTCGCCCGGGCGCTGTGTCTCCGGCCGGCGGGCGCGAACCAGTTCCTTGTAGTCGCCATCCGGAACGAAGCAGATCTCCTGGCTGTCCGGCTTGTCGTGAACTTTGAGCCCGAGGTCGGCCGCGATCCGCCGGACCTCGGCCTTGTCGGCGATCTCGCCGATGGGGAACAGGCAGCGCGGGAGGTCGGCCCGCTGGATGCCGAAGAGCACGTAGGACTGGTCCTTTGCGCGGTTGAGTGAGCGTGCCAGGCGCGGCTGCCCTTGATGCTGCAACACACGGGCATAGTGCCCGGTCGCGACGAACTGGGCATCAAGCGTGTCGGCGTAGCGCAGCAGCTTGCCGAATTTCAGGTGGATGTTGCAGAGGACGCAGGGATTCGGCGTGCGGGCCTGCGCATATTCGTCCACGAAGTAACTGATGATCGCGTCGAAATCGCGTTCGAAGTTGAGCACGTACAACGGAATCCCGAGCCGCCCGGCGATGGCGCGCGCGTCGAGGGCGTCGGCTACGGAACAGCAGCCATGCTTGAGACGCGTGGGAACGTGCGAAGGTGGGAACGCGGGAACGTGGTAGCGTGAGCGCGTGGGAACGGGCTCTCCCTCCGTGGCTTCGTGGCTTCGTGGCTCCGTCGCTTCGTCGCTTCGTCGCTTCGTCGCTTCCAGCCCCACCCGCATGAACACGCCGACGCAGTCGTAGCCCTGCTCCTTGAGCAGACACGCGGCGACGGACGAATCCACGCCGCCGGATATCGCGACGATGACCTTACCGTTGCGGGACATCGCCCTATCTTAGCACGTGGCTGCCCGTACCGCGTTTGTCGCTCCGGTGCAGGCACCCAAAGCCACGGCCTCGGGCGAATACTCCGAGGCCGTAACGGTGCTCGTACGTTAGCGGGGAGCGCGGCCTAGTCGCCGAATTTGATCCCCTGCGCCAGTGGCAGCTCCGTGCTCCAGTTAATCGTGTTCGTCTGGCGGCGCATGTAGGCCTTCCAGGCGTCCGAGCCGGATTCGCGGCCGCCGCCCGTTTCCTTTTCGCCGCCGAACGCGCCGCCGATTTCCGCGCCGCTGGTGCCGATGTTGACGTTCGCGATGCCGCAGTCGCTGCCCGAGTGCGCCAGGAACCGCTCCGTCTCCAGCATGTGCGTGCTGAAAATCGCGGACGACAGGCCCTGCGGGACGGCGTTGTGCAGCGCGATGGCTTCGTCGATGTCCTTCACGGCCGCCACGGCGTTGGCGCCCTTCTGACCGTAACCGATGATGTACAGGATCGGCGCGAAGGTCTCCTCCTGCACGATCCTGAACTCGTTCTTCGCCGCGGCGATGCACGGCCGCACGTAGTGCCCGCCGGGATAGTCCGCCCCGTCGAGCTTCTCACCGCCGTACAGGATTTCGCCGCCCTCCTGCTTGATCCGCGCGATCGCGTTCTGCATGTCTGTCACCGCCTGGTGCGTGACCAGCGGCCCCATCAGCGTGCCTTCCTTGCGCGGATCGCCGATCGGCACCGACTTGTACGCCTTCACCAGCCGCGCCACGAGATCGTCGCGCACCGAGTTGTGGACGATGATCCGCCGCGTGCTCGTGCAGCGCTGCCCCGCGGTGCCGACCGCGCCGAACAAGATTGCCCGTACGGCCATGCCGAGGTCCGCGCTGGGTGTCACGATGATGGCGTTGTTGCCGCCCAGCTCCAGGATCGTCCGACCCAGGCGCTGGCCGACGACCTCGCCGACGCGGTAGCCCATCTGGCAACTGCCGGTCGCCGACACGAGCGGAATCCGCGGGTCGTGCAGCAGCCGCTCGCCCACGGTGCTGCCCTTGCCGATGACCAGCGAGAAGATCGCCGGATCGTAGCCGTTGTCCTTGCATACCTGCTGCGCGCTCTTCGTGCAGGCGATCGCCGTCAGCGGGGTCTTGCTGGCGGGCTTCCAGAGCGTCGCATCGCCGCAGACCGCCGCCAGCGCGCTATTCCACGACCACACGGCGACGGGGAAGTTGAACGCGCTGATGACGCCGACGACGCCGAGCGGGTGCCACTGCTCGTACATGCGATGCCGGGGGCGCTCGGAGTGCATGGTCAGGCCATAGAGCTGGCGTGACAAGCCGCAGGCGAAATCGCAGATATCGATCATCTCCTGCACTTCGCCTTCACCCTCGGCCGCGATCTTGCCCATTTCTAGCGTGACCAGGGCCCCGAGCTCCTTTTTGAACTGCCGCAGCCGCACGCCGAGTTGGCGGACCAGCTCGCCGCGCTTCGGGGCCGGCACCATGCGCCAGTTTAGGAAAGCCTGCTGGGCCCGCGCGACGATCTTGTCGTACTCCTGTTCGGTGACCTGCGTGACGGAGCCGATCGTGCTGCCGTCGATGGGGGTGATGACGTCGAGCTTGGGGCCGGAGCCGATCCACTCGCCGTGGAAACCGCCGAGGTTGGTCTTCTCGATACCGAGGGTCTTCAGGAAATCGCTCATGGGTACACCTGTTCGACAATGTGGGGTCTAACCCTGCCACACAGCCGACGCCTGGGTCAGCCACCGGGTAAATTCGCGAGATCACAGTCTAGCGGCGTAATGTCGCGGGGCCAAGGCCGTTCGGCCGTTGGACGGCGGTGAATCGCCGGTTATCATTTGGTGCTGGATTTGCAGGCCCGGGTTGGCTGTGCAGGCCGCCCTCTGCCGCCGGCGCCTGGGTCCAACGTGCAGGCTCTCAAGGAAGGACGATTCGTGCGCATCGTGGCGACGATCATCGTTGTGCTGGCGTTGACCACGGCGGGTTGGTACGGCTATCGGACGTGGCTGTTGCCCACCGCGCCGGTGACCTACAAGACCGCGGAGGTGAAGCGCGGGACAGTCGTCTCCACGGTCTCGGCGACAGGCACGGTGGAGCCGCTGCTGAAGGTGCTGGTCGGGTCACAGGTCAGCGGCACCGTGACGCGCTGGTACGCCGACTTCAATGACAAGGTCGCGAAGGACTTCGTGCTCGCCGAGCTCGACCAGGACCGCTTCAAGGCGCAGCTCGAACAGCGCAAAGCAGCCGTGTCGGTCGCCCGGGCCCGCGTGGAGGAGCAGCGCGCCCTGCTCTCCACCGCGACGCTCGAGCGCGAACGGATCGAGCAGGCCTTCACCCGCAACGCGGCCTCGGAATACGAGGTGCAATCGACCAAGGCGGCCGAGGCCGCCGCGACGGCGTCCCTGCATGCCGCCGAGGCCCAACTGGAAGCCGCGGAAGCGGACGCCCGCATGGCGGCGATCGAGCTCGAAAAAACGATTATCAAGTCGCCGATCGACGGGGTGGTGATCTCGCGGGACGTGGACGCGGGACAGACGGTGGCGGCGTCGCTGTCGGCCCCGACGCTGTTCACGATCGCCAACGACCTGACGAAGATGCGGGTAAACGCGAACGTCAGCGAAACCGATATCGGCAACGTGCGCGAGGGGATGGCGGCCGAGTTTCGCGTGGATGCCTTCCCGGGGCGGCGATTCCGCGGCACAGTGTCGCAGGTGCGCTACGCGGAAACCGTGGTGGACAATGTGGTCACGTACACCACGCTCATCGACGTCGAGAACCCCGATCTTTCACTGCGGCCGGGCATGACCGCGACCATCCTGTTCGAGGTGGCCAAGGCCGACGACGTGCTCATGGTGCCCAATGCCGCCCTGCGCTTCAATCCGCAGGCCGCGGCGGAGGCGGCGCAGGTGGATTGGCGCCGCCCGGGGCGCGGCCAGCCGATTCAGCCGCGGGTCTTCCGCCTGGAGGGTGCGCAGCCGGTCGAGGTCGCGGTCGAGCTGGGCCTCAACGACGGCAGCTTCACCGAGGTGAAAGCGGAGGGGTTGAAGGAAGGCGACGCTCTGGTCGTCGAGCAGGTGCTGAACGCGAAGGCCCGCCTGCCGGCCGCCACACAGCGGATGCCGAGGATGTAGTGGACACGCCCCTGATCGACATTCGCGACGCGTGGAAATCGTACCACATCGAGGAGGTGGAGATCCCCGCGGTGCGCGGCGTGTCGCTCGCCATTCCAACCAGCCAGTTTGTGGCCGTCACCGGCGCGAGCGGCTCCGGGAAATCCACGTTTATGCACCTGGTCGGCTGTCTCGACCAGCTCGACCGCGGGCAGTACTTCTTCGAAGGCCAGCCGATCGAGCGCCTGTCGCGACGGCAACTCGCGGCGCTGCGCAATCGGCGCATCGGGTTTGTCTTCCAGAGCTTCAACCTGCTGGCGCGCACGTCCATCGTGGACAACGTGGCTTTGCCGCTCGCGTACCAGGGCATCGGGCGGCGTGAGCGCCGCCGCCGGGCCACCGAGGTACTCGAACGCGTCGGCCTGGGCGACCGGTTGAAGCACCATCCGAATCAGCTTTCCGGCGGGCAGCAGCAGCGCGTGGCCGTCGCGCGGGCGCTGGTCACGCGGCCCGCGGTCGTGCTCGCGGACGAGCCGACCGGGAACCTGGACAGCCGTACCAGCCTGGAGCTCATGACGCTCCTCCAGACGATGAACCGCGAGCAGGGCATCAGCATCGTGCTGGTCACGCATGAAGCGGACATCGCCGCGTTTGGCGAGCGGCAGGTCGTGTTTCGTGACGGTTGCATCGTCCGTGACAGCCACAACCCGGTAGGCGAGGCGGCGTAGACCATGAGCCCACTGACCGTCATCGCCGAATCGCTGCACAGCCTGGGCAAGAACAAGGTCCGCACCGCACTCTCGATCCTCGGCATCGTGATCGGGATCGGGGCGGTCATCGCCATGGTCGCCGTCGCGACCGGCGCGCAGCGCAAGGTCGAGCGCGAGATCGCCGCCATCGGCGACGACTGGCTCACGATCTGGTACATGGGCGAGACGCGCGGCGGCGTGCATCGCGACCAGGCGACGCCGCTGAACATGACCCGCGACGATGCCGAGGCCATCGTGCGCGAGTGCCCCGCCGTGCGGGCGGCCTCGCCGACCAACCGCGTCCCCGCACAAGTGATCTCCCAGTATGGCAACTACCGCTCCGGCGTGATGGGCGTCTACCCGAGCTTCTTCGACATCCGCCGCTGGAATTGCTCCGTCGGCCGCTGCTTCGACTACGAAGAGATGGCCATGAACGCGAAGGTCTGCTGCATCGGGTCGACGGCCGCGCGCGAGCTGTTCGGCGCGGTGCCGCCGGTGGGGCAGACGATTCGCGTGAACCGCGTCGCGTTCGAGGTGATCGGACTGTTGGAGTCGAAGGGCGTCGGCAGCGACGGCCGCGACTTCGACGACATCATCCTCTTCCCGTTCACGTCGTTTCAACGCCTGATTGCGGGCAACGAGCCTTCGGGCACGCTCTTCGCGGCGGCGAAGCCCGGGGTGCCCCTCGCGGAGGCCAAGAAGCAGATCCGCGATCTGCTGCGGCAGCGCCGCCGGCTCGGGGACACGGACGAAGACACCTTTCGGATCATGGACCGGTCGCTGATGGCCCAGGCCAACGCCGAAGCCACCCGGACCTTCAACCTGCTGCTGACGTCCATCGCGTCGATCTCGTTGATCGTCGGCGGCGTCGGCATCATGAACATCATGCTCGTGTCGGTGACGGAGCGCACGCGCGAAATCGGGTTGCGCATGGCAATCGGCGCCAACGGGCTGCACGTCCTCGGGCAGTTCCTGTGCGAGGCGGTCGTGCTCTGCGCGATCGGCGGACTGTTCGGCTTCGCCGCCGGCTGGGGCGTGGCCAACGTCGTGTCGCAGCGGCTGGGCTGGGAGACCGAGGTGTCGTACTGGATGGCCGCGGTGGCGATCGCCTTTGCGACCGGTGTCGGGCTGTTCTTCGGGTTCTATCCAGCCTGGCGCGCCAGCCGGCTGAATCCCATCGACGCGCTGCGGTTCGAGTAATGCGCCACGCTCGACCCTCCCCCCGCCCCCTCGCTGCGAGGGAGCGGAGTTCATCCGAGCACGCGGCAAACTTCGTCTTCCGTGGTGAGGTTCGCATCGACCAGGCGCTGCGCGTCGGCGCGCAATGAGCCCGGGGACAACGCCGGCTGGGCCAGTGCCGCTACGTCCGCGCCGTCCAGGATCGCCTGCCGCAGCGCCGCCGACAGCGTCACGCAGTGCCCGATCGCGGTCCGCCCGGCATAGCCGCTGCCGAGACAGCGTGGGCAATCCATCCGCCCCGCCCTACCGACGCAATCGGGGCACACAGTGCGCAGCAACCGTTGCGCCAGCACCGCGTGCAGCGTGCTGGTGATCTGGTACGCCGGCAGGCCCATCTCGCGCAGCCGCACGATCGCTTCCGCCGGCGAGCCACTGTGCATCGTGGACAGCAGGAGGTGGCCCGTGAGCGCCGCCTCGACGACCAGCCGGGCCGTCTCGGCGTCGCGGACCTCGCCGATCATCAACACCTGCGGGTCCTGGCGGAGCAGGCTGCGCAGCGCCACCGGGTATGTCAGCCCGCGCTCCGGCTGCACCTCGACCTGCGTGATCCCATCCAGCCGAATCTCGACCGGATCCTCCAGCGAGATGATGCTCACCCCCGGCCGCTGGGCCAGGATGCGCTGCAGCAAGGCATGCAACGTCGTGGTCTTGCCGCTGCCCGCCGGGCCACAAACGAGCAGCAGCCCCTGCGGTTGCGACAGCAGCGCCTCCAACCGGGCAATCAGGGCCAGCGCGTGCCCCAACTCATCCAGCGTCCGCGCGCGCACCGTCTCGCCCAGCAAGCGCAGCACCACGCGCTCGCCGTAGATCGTCGGAAACGTCGCCACGCGAATATCGCACCGCGGCAGACCCGGCACGTTGGCGATGCTCCCCTCCTGCGGCAGATCGGACCGGTACGTCAACAGGCCGGCCATGACTTTCAGCCGGGCGACAACGTTGGGCGCGATCGCCGCCGGCACATCCTCAACGTCGGTCAGCAGCGCATCGACCCGAAACCGCACGCGCAACCCGGTCCGCCCCGGCTCGAAGTGCACGTCGCTTGCCCGGGCCGCCAGCGCCCGCCGCAGCAGCTCATTAACCAGCTCAACCACGCCCTCGGCAGGAGTCTGTGCCATCGGTATTCCGTGACCTCCGGCGGCCGCGCGCCGGCGCACGCCGCCACAGAGTTATACGCGAAACAGCGCGCCGAGACGTTTTCCGAGCGCCAAAGATGCACCGATGATGGTCGCCGTCAGGATGATCATGCCCCACACGCCCAACGCCGCCGCCATCTGCAGTCCGACTTCGGGATTGTCGGTGATGTCGTAGATCGCCTTGGTCATGGGGTAGGCGCCCTTGTCGAACGCCAGAATCAGGCTGTCCGAGACCTCCAGCATGGAGCGGCTGAACACCAGCAACCCGCCCGCGATGAAGTTCGCCGTCAGCAGCGGCACCGTGATCCGCAGCATGGTCCGCAGCGGCCCGGCCCCGAGGTTGATCGCCGCTTCTTCCAGCGCTTCCGATGCCTGCTCCAGCCCCGCCGCGCACGACCGGACCTGGAACGGCAGCCGGCGGACCGCGTACGCGATCACCAGCAGCGGCGTCGGATCGTGCTTGAGGGGGTTGAGGAACTCGAGCGGCGTTTCGCCCTGGGTCATCACGAAATAGCCGAACGCCATCACGAGCCCCGGCACCGCCAACGGCAGCATCGCCAGGCTGTCGAGCAGCGCGGTCAGCCACGAACGTCGGCGAACAACGAGGTACGCGATCGCGAAGCCGAGCACCAGGTCGACCACCGTCGCGATGATCGAGTACTTGAAGCTGTTGACGACGCTGACCGCGGCCATGCCGCGCCCGGGCTCGCCCAGTGCCACGACGTCGTGCAGCAGCGTGGCGTGGAAGCGCCAGGTGAGTTTTTCCGGTGAGAGCTCGATGACGCCGGTCGAGGTGAGGCTGCCGAGCACGACCGCGATGTGCGGCAGAACGGCGACGACGAACACCAGCGCGAACGGCAGCGTGACGAGCAGTGTGCCTCGCCAGCCCAGCCGCTGCGGCGCGCTCGCGACCGTCGCCTTCGCCATCATCCCTGGCACCGGTCGACCGAGGATGAGCTTCCCGACCAGGTAGAGGACGACGCTGACAACCAGCATGACGGTGACGAGGGCGTAGGCCTCGCCGGTCGGGTTGGTCGTGCTCAACTGGTCGAAGACCTGCACGGCGGTCACGTCGCGGTAGCCTACCATGAGCGGCGTGCCCAACTCGGTGAAGGCCCAGATGAAGACGATCGTCGAACCGGCGAAGATGCCCGGGCGCATCAGCGGCAACGTGATCCGCCAGAAACGCCGCCAGCCGCCGGAGCCGAGGTTGCGAGCGGCCTCGTCGAGCGCGGGGTCGATGTTCGCCAGGGCCGCCTGGACGTTCAGGAATGTAATTGGGTACAGATAAAGGGCTTCCAGCACGACGCAGGACCAGAACGGGTACTGGAGCCAGTCGATCGGGTTGCCTGGGTCGATCCAGCCCCAGTGCGCCAGCAGCAGGTTGAGACCGCCGTTACGCGAGAGCAGCCCCTTCATCCCGATGGCCCCGACGAACGGCGGCAGGATCATCGGCACCTGGACCAGGGCGAGCCACCAGCGCTTGCCGGCGAAGTTGAAACGCTCGGCCAGCATCACCAGCGGAATTGAAATGACCAGGCATAGTAGGGTTGAGAAGCCCGCCAGCCAGACGCTGTTCCAGAGCCCCTCCATGTACGCCGAGTAGCTGAAAACATCCTCGAACCACACGAGCGTGAAGCCCCCCGCGTCGTCCTCGAACCCTGCCCGCACGACGGCCCAGATGGGCGCAAGCAGCACGGCGGCCAGCACGGCCAGGAGCAGCAGTGTCAGACTCAGGGACGGCAACCGACGGCGCATCGCGGGCGGATTTCCTCAGGTGCGCGGACACATAAACGGGGGGTCACTATAGAGGATGCAATCCGAGTTGTCCCGCCAGTACACACCGGGTGGTTTAGGCGTCCCGCCCGTCGAACGGACGGACAAGATGCCCGTACCACCCGATTGAGGATGCCCGTACCACCCATTTCGGGATCGCCGTACCATGCGTCCGGCGACCGTCCGCGGACATCAGACTATGTCGGCGTCGGCGGCAGAGCCGTCCCTGGAGGGATACTCGGCGGCATGCCGGGGCCTTGGGGTCGGACCCACACCTGGAACCGGCGTCGACCCAGCAACTCCCCCCCACTCAGCAGCTCGAATGCGTACTGCCCGGCCTCGGGGATTTTCACGCCCTGCATGGCAAAGAGCAGGTCCACGACCGCCAGCGGGTCCGGGGCCTCTACCGCGCCCTTGCCGCTGAACAGCACGGCATCGTCGGAGTCGCGCACGAGCCGGATTTCCAGCTCCACCCGGCCCACGATTTCCGTCACCGAAGCGAGGATCGCCAACTGGTGAATCGCCATGGGCACCTTCGGCACGAGGATCGTGTTGAAGATGCCGATGGCGCTCTTCTTGTTGCTCAGCTTGTCATCGATAACCTGGTCGCAGACCAGGATCGAGACCAGCGTTGGGACCGCAGCCGGTTTGTGTTCGGTCATGGCGTTCTCCCACGTCCATGTATGATAACGGGTCGGCGGCAGCGCGCCTGCCGCGCGGGTGGGTTCACCGGCGCGCGCTGGCCGCGTACAATGTTGTGCTCCGCCGCGCCACGGAGGCGTGGCGCCGAACTGGGTCCGAACCCGGCCCGCCCGTGGGGCCGTACTACCGGTCATGAGGCGATACGCACCTGGCATCCGCTGGACGCTTGGACTGCTCGTGCTGGCGTGCGCGCCGGCGCTCGTCGCCCAGCCGAGTGTCGAACTGAAGGTCAACAGTCGCGAGCAGCATGCCGGGGAGGCGTTCACTGTCGCGATCGAAATCACCAACTTCCAGTCCTGCGAGCCGCCGAAGCTGCCGGAACTGGCCAACGCCACCGTCCGCGATCTGGGCGGCGCGTCCGACTTCGAGCAGACGTCCATCATCAATGGCCGCGTGACGCACTCGCGCTCCCGCACGTATTCGTTTGAGGTCACCCCGACAGCCGTGGGCGAACTTGTCATCCCCGCCGTCCCCGTCACGGTGGATGGCCAGGCGTTCAGGACGCGCCCCGTGACGCTGACCGTCCGGCCCAGCGATGCCGGCCAGCTCTGCCTCGCCGACATCGTGACCGGCCGCAGCCGCCTGTACGTCGGGCAGCGGGTGCCCATCACGCTCACCCTCTGGATCAAGCCCGCCCGCTACGGCAACCAGATCCTCGACGCCGGCACCATGCTCCGCCAGATCCGGCCGATCGAGTTTGGCCCGTTCCCGCTGCAGATCAGCAACGACCCGCGCCGCGCGCGGCCGCGTCCCGGGGGTGACCCGCAAGAGCTCTTTTATGCGTACGAATTCACGATCCAGTTCGTCGCCGAACGACCGGGTCCGCTGACCTTCGACAACATTGAGATCGGCGTCGATTACCCGACGCGCGGTGGCATTCGCAACCTCCGCATCCGGCCAACCATCGAGTCCGTCGAAGTGCTACCGGTTCCCATGGAGGGCCGCCCCGCGGACTTCAACGGCGCAGTTGGACTATTCGACATCCGGGTGGGGGCCCAGCCGCGGACCGTTCGCGTGGGTGATCCCATCGAAGTGACCGTCGATCTGCTCGGAGAAGGCCCTGTCGAGACGCTGCCCCCGCCGCTGCTCAGCAGCAACGCCGCGCTCGTCGAGGGCTTCCGCCTGCCCACCGAGCTGTTGACAGGCGAGGTGTTCGAGGGCCGGCGGCGGTTTCGCTTCACCGTCCGCGCCAAGCGGGATGATGTGCGTGAGATTCCGTCCATCGCCTACCCCTATTTCGATCCGGACGCGGAGCGCTTCGTGGTCGCCCGCAGCAAGCCGATCGCGCTCGAAGTGCTGCCGTCGGCGGAAGTCTCCGCCCCGGATGTCGCCGTGCCGCGTGCGCCGACTCCCGCGCCGGACGCGACGAATCTGCAGGCACTCGACGGCCTGCGCGACGTCGAGACCAGCGAACTGGCGTTGCTGAGCAGCCCGGCGATCATCACGCCGCGCGCGGTTGCCATCGCTGCGTTCGCGCCGCCGGCCATCGCCTTCGCCGCCTGGGCCGGCCTGGTGTTCGTGCAACGCCGGTCGGCGGACCCCGCCCGGCTGCGGCGCCGCGCGGCCCTGCGTACCGCCCGCCGGCGCATAGACCAGGCGCGCAGCTACGCCGGCCCCGCGCTCGCCAGCGAAATCACAGCGGCGCTCGCCGGCTACCTGGCCGACCGCTTCAACGAGCCCCCGGCCCGTTTCGCGGGGGCCGCGGCGCTTGAATTCCTGCAGGGTTGTGGCGTCCGGACCCAGCTGCTTGCGCAGTGGTCGGCGGTAATTCAGCGTTGCGAAGAAGCCGCGTTTGCCGGCGCCGCCCCGGCGGCCGGCGATGAGTTATGCACCCAGGCGGTTGCCTGTCTCCGGGCGTTGGAGCGGGAGCGACTATGACGGGCTGCGCGAGCGTGGTTCCAGGTAGCGTCTGCCAACTTCCCTCCTTCCCTGGGAGGGGGCAGGGGAAACGTTTGATCTCCCGGCATCTCGCGTGCGTCGGGCTTCTCGCGTTGCTCGTCGTCACCCTGTTCGTTTCCCCCGTTCAGGCGGACTCACTCCCCCCGGCCCGCCAGCGCGAAATCCTCCGCGACGCCTTGCAGGCCTACGACCAGGCTGTCGCCATTGCTCGCCAAGATCCCACGCAGGCCGCTGACCTGTATCGCCAGTCCGCCGACGGGTTCCAGGCGCTCCGCGACGCCGGCCTGTGCAACGCCGGCCTAGAGTACAACCTCGGTAATGTCTACTTCCGCCTCGGCGATGTCGGGCGTGCAATTGTGCATTACCGCCGCGCCGTCGCGCTCGACCCCGGCGACGAGCGACTGGCCGCGAACCTTCGCTATGCCCGCGACCGCGTGGAGCCGCGCATCACGGCCAGCGGCGAGACACGCCTCGCGCGGCAGATCCTCTTCTGGCACTACAACACGTCTGCGACCGGCCGCTTCTGGGCATTGTCGCTGCTGTCCATCCTCGGTTGGCCACTTTTGTTCGCCGGCGTCCACTGGCGGAAACGCACACTCTGGATTCCCGGCGCGCTGGCTGCGGCGTTCGCACTCGCCGCGGCGGCGTCACTGAGCTGGCAGATTCACGACGAGGGCGTGCGTCCGCCGGCGGTGGTCGTCGCGGAAACGCACCTGCGACTGGGTCGTGGCGAAGGTTCCGATCTCGCGTTGAAGCAGCCGCTCGGCCGGGGTGTCGAGCTGCGCATCCTCCAGCAAGTTGGCGATTGGGCGGAAGTCCGGTTGCCCAACGATCAGACCGGCTGGGTGCAGGCGGGCGCGCTCGAACGCGTCTAGTCGCTGCGCCGCGTAACAAGGGAACGGGGTAACAAGGTGATAATGCGGGCCACTTCGCGCCCGTTGAGGGTGATTCATGCCGCCCGCCGTGCGCAGGGCGTGAATCTGCGCACGGGGCACACTTTGTTACGTTGTTGCCTTGTCACCTTGTCACGTTGTTGCGCCCGCTACAGCTC
This sequence comes from Phycisphaerae bacterium, assembly GCA_017999985.1. Lineage (NCBI taxonomy): Bacteria > Pseudomonadati > Planctomycetota > Phycisphaerae > Phycisphaerae bacterium. The sequence continues at coordinate 229,539 of JAGNKU010000002.1, forward strand.
GTATTGGCTCCGCTCCTCGTCCGCGAGGATGTCCGCGAGCCGCATACGGACGTAGTCCACGTCGATCGTGACGTCCTTGTTCGCCGCATCGGACGCGTTGAAAGCGATCTCCTCAACGACCTTTTCGACAATCGTGTACAGCCGGCGGGCGCCGATGTTCTCCAGGATCTGGTTCGCGCGGAACGCCATCTGCGCCATCTCGACGATCGCCTCGTCGGTGAACTTCAGCGTCACACCCTCGGCCTGCATCAGCGCGACCTGCTGCTTGATCAGCGCGTTCTCCGGCTCCGTCAGGATGCGGTAGTAGTCCTCCGCGGCCAGGTCGGACAGCTCGACGCGGAGCGGAAACCGACCCTGCAGCTCGGGCATCAGGTCGCTCGGACGTGCCTGCGTGAACGCCCCCGCCGCGATGAAGAGGATGTGATCGGTCCGCACCATGCCGTAGCGCGTGCTGATGCTGGTCCCCTCGACCAGCGGCAGCAAATCGCGCTGCACGCCGCTGCGTGAAACCTCCGGCCCGGAGCCTTCCGTCAGCCCACTGCCGCAGATCTTGTCCAGCTCATCCAGGAAGACCATGCCCGACTCTTCGCAGTGCCGGATCGCGCCGTGGTGCAGCGCATCCTGGTCGATCAGCCGGTCGATCTCCTGCTGCGTCATCAGCTCGAGCGCCTCGGGCACGGACATCCGCCGGCGGTGGCCGCGCGACGGGATGATCTTCTCCAGGAAGTGATCGAACTCCGGTCCCATCTGGTCGAGCCCCATCGTGGCCATCACGTGCGACGGCACCATGCGCTCGTCCACGTGCACGTCCACGCTGCGCTCCGCCAGCCCGCCCGCCTGAAGCTGCTGCCGCAGCTTCTCGCGTGTCCGCTGCCGACGTTCAGCCTGCTCATCGCCGCCACCCTCGCCGGCATCCATGCCCGGCAGCAACTGGTCGAGAACGCGGTCTTCCGCCGCCTGCACGGCCCGCTCGCGGACGCTGCGGGCGGCGCGCTCGCGTTCCATCGCCACCGCCCGCTCGACCAGGTCGCGGACGATGCTATCCACGTCGCGGCCGACATAGCCCACTTCAGTGAACTTCGTCGCCTCGACCTTGATGAACGGTGCGGCGACGAGCTGCGCCAGCCGCCGCGCAATCTCCGTCTTGCCGACGCCGGTCGGGCCAATCATCAGGATGTTCTTCGGGCAGACGTCGTTGCGCAGGGACTTCGGCAGTTGGAGGCGGCGCCAGCGGTTGCGGATCGCAATCGCCACGGCGCGCTTCGCGTCCTCCTGGCCGATGATGTACCGGTCGAGGGCGGCCACGATCTGGCGGGGTGTCAGCTCAGTCATCCGGGTTGCTTTCTGTCGGCGGTGCACGGCTCGTGCCGGCCCAACGCCCGGAGCTTATCATAGCCCGCCGCGCCATCGGCCGCCAATTCGCGCGCGGCCCCGCGACAGGTTTGCCCGCCGGCCGTACAATACGATGCTCGGCGGCGCGTCGTGCGCCACGGCAGGGACGTTGCAGCATGGCACTCGAAGACATCCGTTCGAAGTTTCCGATCACGCGGCGGTACAACTTCCAGGACCACGCGGGAGTGGCCCCGCTGTCCGGACCGGCCGCGGACGCGCTGGCGGCGTACGCCCGCGAGCTGTCCGAGTCGGCGTACCTCCACGGGACGTACTACCGCGCCCTCGACCACGTGCGCCAGGCGGCGGCCCGGCTGATCAACGCCCACGCCGATGAAATCACTTTCATCAAGAACACGTGCGAGGGCATCAACTACGTCGCCAACGGCATCCCGTGGGTTACCGGCGACAACGTCGTGTCGAACACGATGGAGTTCCCGGCCAACGTCTACCCGTGGATGAACCTCGAGCACCGCGGCGTCGGCATGAAGATCGTCTCGGAGGAGGACGGCCGCGTGCCGTTCGACCGCCTGGCGGCCGCGATCGACAAGCGGACGCGGGTGGTGGCCGTGTCCGCGGTCCAGTGGAGCAACGGCTTCCGGACGGACCTGACGCGGCTGGGCGAACTTTGCAAGAACAAGGGCGTACTGCTGTGTGTGGACGCCATCCAGGCGCTCGGCGTGCACCCGCTCGACGTCCGGGCGATGAACATCGACTTCCTGGCCGCCGACGGGCACAAGTGGCTGTGTGGCCCCGACGGCGCCGGACTCTTCTATTGCCGCCGCGAACTGATCGGCCACCTGCGCCCCAGCGAACCGGGTTACCTCTGCATGAAGCAGGATTTTGACACCCGCGAGCGCAAGATTGATTACCGCGACGACGCCCGGCGATTCGACAGCGGCGCGTACAACGTGGCCGGCATCTGTGCCCTGGGCGCGTCACTGAACCTGCTGCTGGAAACGGGCATCGAAGAGATACAACGCCGGATTAAGCAGCTCACGGACCAGCTCGTCGAGGGTCTGCGGCGCAAGGGGTGGAAGATCGCCAGCCCGCGGACGCCCAGCGAGTGGAGCGGCATTGTCTCCTTTGCGTCGGATAAGCACGATATGGTCATGCTGCAGCGGCACTTGCGCGAGGAGTTCAAGATTGTCGTCGCCCGCCGATTGGGACGGCTGCGCGCGAGCCCGCACTTTTACAACTCGGCCGAGGAGGTCGAGCAACTGGTGGCCGCGCTGCCTGGGCACTAGGCGCGGGGCAAAAACTATCGGCTGTTGCCGCCCCCGCTTGAAAAGTCATGGGGGTCGATAGGTATAATTAATTAGCGGCGACGTTTGTGCTGGGTAAGTCGCCCCGGAATGAAGCGATGAAGAAGACCGCCCTCATGATCCGCTGTGTGCCCCGCTACGGCTACGCGAACACGGAAGTTCGCACGATCGACCTCGACATCCCGCGCGACGCCGAGGAAACGGTCCTGCGTGACGCCCTGACGTTCTACTTCGCCTCCCGCGGGATCAGCGACGCGCTGTACGACATCAGCGTGGATGACGACGGGTTCTTCGCCGTGATCAATGACGAGGCGTACGAGACGCCCTGGGGTCGCCCGCTGCTGTAGGTCCAACTCCCCTCCTCTTCGAGAGGGGAAAGGGGTGTGTCAAACCGCGGTCGCATCCGCCCGGCTTGGCTTGCGCTGACCCGGCCCCGTCGGTCACCTTGCGGCCCCGTCGCCCTTCCGCCGTATTCCCTTTAGAATCTCGTCCGGCTCGCGGCTCCGGCACGGCGGTTGCGCCTGTGCCCCCCGCGCGGCGGAAAGGCGGAGAGACACATGGCGAGCAGCGGCGTCCAGGTCGAGCAGCAGGTCGCGGAGTTCCGGGATGAGTTCAAGAAGCTGCGCGACGAAGTCGGCAAGATGATCGTCGGGCAGCAGGAGATCGTCGAGGGCGTGCTCGCATGCCTCTTCGCTGGCGGACACGCGCTGCTCGAAGGCGTGCCCGGCCTCGGCAAGACCCTGCTCATCCGCACGCTATCCGAAGCGCTGAGTCTCGAATTCGCGCGCATCCAGTTCACGCCGGACCTGATGCCGGCCGACATTATCGGCACGAACATCATCACCGAAGACCCGGCGACCGGGCGGCGCGGTTTCCAGTTTCAGCGCGGGCCGCTGTTCGGGCAGATGATCCTCGCCGACGAGATCAACCGCGCCACGCCGAAGACGCAATCCGCGCTGCTCGAAGCGATGCAGGAACACACGGTCACGTCCGGCGGCACGAAATACACGCTGAAGGAGCCATTCTTCGTGCTCGCCACGCAGAACCCGATCGAGCAGGAAGGCACGTATCCGCTGCCCGAGGCGCAGCTCGACCGCTTCTTCTTCAAGCTGCTCGTCGGTTACTCCGACCGCGACGAGCTGAAGACAATCCTCGACCGCACGACGTCCGGCTACAAGCCGCAGATTCAGCCGGTGCTCACCGGCGAGCGCATCATCGCCGGGCAGGAGCTGGTCAAGCGCGTGGTGGTCGCGCCGCACGTGCAGGATTACGCAATCCGGCTGGTGCTGGCGACGCATCCGAACGGCCAGTTCGCGCCGCCGAGCGTGAACAAGTACGTGCGTTGGGGGAGCAGCCCGCGCGGGGCCCAGGCGGTGACGCTGGCGGCGAAGATCTACGCAATGCTCGATGGCCGGTACAACGTGAGCTTCGACGACGTGAAAAAGGCCGCCCTGCCGGCGATGCGCCATCGCCTGCTGCTGAACTTCGAAGGCGAGGCGGAGGGGCTGAGCACAGACTTCGTCCTGAACGACATCCTCACCGCCCTGCCGACCGCAGCCGACAAGGCGGCGTAGCGCTGGAGAATCCGTCAACGTGCCCTGTGGGGGACCGACCTCTGGTCGGTTCGCGCTAAGGACAGGGGGACCGACCTCTGGTCGGTTAGTGATGAGCCGTGCATCACTTGGTCGGCTTCAGCCGACCGGCGTTTGCCACCAACTTCAGTTCGTGGGGTATAGGCTGAGGTGCTTGATCGTCCTCCTCTCCGCCGGGCTCTTCGAGCCCGGCGGAGAGGAAAGAAAAAGACAGAGGAGTGAGCGGCCTCCTTCCACCGGCTGAAGCCGGTCACGGCTAGCCGAGCAGGTCCTCGTCGCTCAGGGGTGGCGTCGGGGCCGTCGAGAGCAGGGCCCACCACAGTCGTTCGAGCTTCTCCGCCCGCTTCCGCACGGCTCCGAATGGGAGCACATCCCGCTGTTCGCCGCGCAGCAGCGTCACCGTGACGTTCTGCTTCTCGCCCTTGAAGACCACGACAGTGCCAGCCTCCATCGGATAGCTGCGGATCACCGGCTTCCGACCTCGCAGGCCATATTCGATGATCTGCACGATGCCCGGCGCGAGTCGCACATACGTCGGCCGGAAACCACTCTTCCAGACCCACGCGATGCCCGTCCCGATGCCGATGGCGATGACATATGTGAACGAGCCCAGGTTGAACACACGGCCGGGAATGACGTGTACGACCTGCAGCAGCCACACCGTGAGCAGCGCCAGGGCGAACGGCAGCACAAGCAGGCGTCGCCATAGCAGTTCAGTGGCCGTGATAATGTATGGTTCGAATCGGAGGTCACCCACGTCCGGCGGCTCGATCAGCGCGGCGCAGATGATCTGCGCGGAGACCGGCCGGGTGCCGTCAGCACGACCAAGCGCCTCCAGCAGCACGCCCGCCGCGGGCACTTTGCCACGCACGAGATTAACGACGGCGTTGACGCACTGGTCACGATGACAGTCCGGATGCCTGGCGAAAAACTCGGCGCGCACGCGCCGACTTCGAGCTGTCACCCACCAGAACCCAAGCAATAAACCGGCTGCAACGCCAATCATGAGCATAACGACCAGCCAGTTGGCCGGTGCGGGCAAGGTCAGTCCCAGCCCCGCGATCAACGCCGCGAGCACCACAATGACCAGCACCAACCATGGCGAAGTCCGTTTCACCTCCGGCGGCGGTAGCTGAATGACCCGCGGCGCAGCGCGCGTGGTTGTTGGCTCGCTCGCACTCATAGCCGCGCCTCGTAGATCTCGAGCGCCGTGTACTCGCCAAACCACTGAATCCGGTGAATCCGCTCACCGATGACCGGCTCGCCGGGACGCACCAGGAGCAGCACCCGCTGCTCGCGTCCATCGGCGCGCCACGCGTCCAGCAGGGCCGCCCGCTCGGCCGCACCGGCGAAATACAGCTTCCCGTATCGCGACCAATGGTCCCAGACCTCGCCAGCCTCCCATACACGCGGCTCGGCGAACCACTGCTCCGGGCTGTACCCGAGCGCTACGACCGTAATGACGTACGGCTGATTGAAGCCCTCCGTTGTGCAGACCACCGCATCGACGTCCGCGAGTCTCGAACGCAGCCATGCACACGCGGCAACCAAATCCGCGTGATTCGCACGCCGCACCAGCACGTCCCGGCTGCGCTCCACCGCGTAGGCACGCCAGAACTGCCGGCCCTCCATCGTCGCCAGCGCGAGCAGCGCGACGCCGCCCACCAATGCGTACGCCGTCAATCGCTGCCGCCGGAGCCAACCCACAGTCCCGCTGATACCCAGCGCCGCCAGCAGCACGAGCGCCCACAGCCCCGCCGAACTCCGCAGCGCCTGCAGGCTGACGTGCCAGTTGAGGCAGTCGGCCACGGGGTACAGCAGCACCGCCGCGAGCAGCACACTCGCCGCCCGGCCCCGTCCCAGTCGTGCCCCGCACACCGCCGCGCCCGCGATCAGCAGCGGCAGCGTGTACCGCGGCATGAAGCCGGTCCTCGGCGTCCAGACGCGGTCGTACTCATCGCCGCGCCAGAACAGCACATCGGGGCTGAAGTGGCTGATGTAGCGTACCAGCACGGCCGCGACGCGCGTCGCCGGCGGATCATCGTCCAGCCACGCCCAGGTCACATCGCCCCGGCGGGCGATCTTGTGCGGCTCCGCCACGTGCACATACGCCAGTGGCCCGAACGTCACGACGAAGCCGACCACCCAGGCGAGAACCGCCAGCCGGCCACGCCGCTCGCGCAGCAGCGGCCACCATCCTCGCCACGTCACCGCCGCTACGGCGAGCAGAAACACCGGCACGAACAGCCGCACCGCCGGATAGCCGTAGCAGCACACGCCGGTTAGCAACCCCGCGAGCAGCGCCCGTAGGATGCCCCGCGTCGCCGGGGAGGGGGCCGGGGTTGCGGGCCACAGCCCGGCCCAGAGCAGCCCCGCCAGTGGCAGCAATGTCAGCAACGGCGTTAGCGACGCTTCGTGTCCCCACCGCGTCATCTGAATATGGATCGGATTGGCCGCCAGCAGCGCCGCCGCCGCGAGCCCCGTCCCGCGGTCGAACAGCCGCGCACCCACCCAGTACATTAGCAGGATCGTCAGCAGCCCACCCGCCGCCGCCGGGAGACGTGTCGCCCAGATGCTCAAGCCGCACACCGCCTGAAACGGTCGCATCCAGTACAGAAACAACGTGCTGCGATTCTCCCCCAGCGCCCGCGTATAGAAGATCGGCCACGGCACGCCGAACTGGTCGCGGCCGGTCTTCAGCAGGCAGTACGCATTCCACGCGTTACAGGCTTCGTCCTGGTTCAGCCCCGGCGGCACGGTGTCGAGCGCCGGCAAGCGCAGCGCGCCCGCCCCGATGAGAATGAGCACGAGCGCGAACAGTGTCGCCCGCGCCGTGGCGCGCGATTGCCCAGGACCCGCCTCGATCTCGCTCGGCATGCCGGGATGCTACGCGCCCGGCGGTGGCGGGCAAGTCTCATCGGCGGTCCCCCAGTTCTGTCCACGCAGCTCCGGCCGCAGTGGCGCGCGACGCTGCATGCAATCCGGGTGTGTGCACGCCTCGCACGGGTAGCCATGCGGGCTGACCAGGTCCGCCGGGCCGATGCCGATCAGCCCGGAAATCGACTTCACGGGCACCATCAGGCAGCTCGGCGTGAGCTGCACGTTGATGGCCTGCGTCGGCAGGCTCGCGAACAGCGGCACCTGCTGGCACACCGTCATGCCGCAGTAGCCGGGGCTGTACGGCGGCGTGATGTCCATGCCGCGTGACCGGGCCCAGTGCCGCACTTCGTCGTTCAGTCGCTGCGCCGTCGCCTCCACGGCCTCCGACGCAATCGCATCCGCGATGGTCCCCGGCATGACTTTGCCCGCCCGCAGCCAGCCGCGACTGAGCCGCTCGACGCCCGAGCCGATCGTCACGACGAACGTGGCCATCAGGCGCGAGTGTGCCAGGAAGCTGCTGATGGCCCCGTCGAACACCGCCCCCGACGCGAGCGTGATCCGCCGCGTTTGCAGCGACGCGACCTCGTCGATGCGAAACACGCCCCGCGGCCGCATGAGCCGCGGCAGGGTCGCCAGCAATTCATCGATCAAATCGAACCAGCGGCGGTGATTGTCGCGCCCCGGCTGGAGGTGCACCAGCCGCGCGATCTGCTCACGGTCCGGCTCGACACACGCGAAGCGCATGACACGCGGCGCCGCCACCGGCGTGGTGGAGTGCGATGCGGACGAACTTGCGGGGGCATCCATGCAACCTGCTCCGTCGCCGGGGCACGGCCTGGGCCTGCCCGCGGGGTCGGTTGACCGGCTCGCGACCAGGCTGCATCATAACGCATGGCCGGGGGCTACTTCGACCGTTCGATGCACGCCCCGGCGCGTCCGCGTGGCGGGTCGGCGGCGCGCGAGGAACGGACGGACGTGGAGCGTAGTTATTACCTGGAGCTGGCGGCACGGGGGCTCCGCATGCCCATCGGGGCCCACCTCGTCCTGCACGAGCAGCCCGACCCCGACGCGATCATCGTGGACGGCGAACGCCTCGGCGCTGTCGTGGCGGCGACGGCCCGTCGGTACCGCACGCCGCTGGCCGTGCCATTGATGGACCTCACGGTTGAAAAAACCGCGCTGCTGGAGATGCTCGCGATCCCCGCCGACCAGATCGACAACTACCACTTCGCGAGTTGGAGCGGTCCCGAGGTGCTGGAGCGTCTGCAACAGGCGCTGCCGCGCCATCGCAACGCCCGCGTTAACGCGACCTGTGCTGCGATCACCCATGTCGCCCGGCAGACCGACCTGGTGCCCCTGGGGATGGTCATCGGCCCGCTTTCGCTGGTCGTGAAGCTGCTCGCCGATCCGATTACCGCGCTGTTCATGGCCGGTCGTGGGCGGACCGCAGCCGAGAACCCGCAGGTCGCCTTGCTCGAGGGCGTGTTCGAGCTGGCCACGCAGACCGTCCTGTGGTCCATCGAGAAGCAGCTCGACGCGGGCGCCCAAGCGATCCTCATCTGCGAGCCCGCGGCCAGCACGGCGTACATCTCGCCGCGCCAGCTCGCCGCCGGCGCGAACCTGTTGGAGCGTTTCGTCCTTGCGCCGCACCGGCGAATCAAGGCCCGGCTCACGGCGGCCGGCTGCGACCTCATCTTCCACTGCTGCGGCGAGCTGACGGCCGATTTCGTGCGGACCTTTGTGCAGCTCGATCCGGTCATGCTGAGCCTGGGCAGCTCGCGCGTGCTCTGGGAGGATGCCGCGCTGGTGCCGAAGAATATCGTGCTGTACGGCAACCTGCCGACCCGGTCGTTCTATTCCGACGAGGCTTGCCCGCTGGCAGCGGTTGAAGCCCAGGCGGTGCGGCTGCTGCGCGAGATGTCCGCGATCGGGCACCCGTTCATCCTGGGTTCAGAGTGCGACGTGCTGAGCGTGCCGGGGGCACATGAGACGATTGCACGCAAGGTCGACGCGTTCATGAATGTGCCGTACCCATAGACCACGCAGCGCGACCGCCCCCTGTTCCAGGGGAAGGGGCTGTGCTTCGCACGACCCGGCGGTTCTGTTATAGTGGTTGGGCCGTGTAAGTTTGCCCGCGGACACCAACGGCCTGTCCGCCGTGGAGTATGTCATGTCGCTTTTGGAGCAGATCGCACAAGCGGTCATCAACGGGGATGAGGTCCTCACGCCGAAGCTCGTGACGGACGCCGTCGCCGCCGGCACGCCCGCCGCCGACGTGCTCAACGTCGGCCTGCTGAAGGGCATGACCGAGGTCGGCCGGCTGTTCCGCGAGGGCGAGTACTTCGTGCCCGAGGTGCTGATCGCCGCCGAGGCCATGAAGGCCGGCACGTCGCTGTTGAAGCCGCACCTGGCAAAAGCCGGCGTCCGGCCGGAACGCACCGCGATCATCGGGACTGTGCGTGGCGACCTGCACGACATCGGCAAGAACCTGGTGGCGACGATGCTGGAAGGGGCTGGGTTCGAGGTCGTGGACCTGGGCGTGGACGTGCCGCCGGAGAAGTTCATCGCAGCCTGCCGCGAGCGCAAGGCGCACGTCGTCGCGCTCAGCGCCCTGCTGACGACGACGATGCCGATGATGGAAACGTCGATCAAGCAGATGAAGGCCGAGCTCAACCCGATGCCGATCGTCCTGGTCGGCGGCGCCCCGCTGACGCAGGAATACGCCGACAAGATCGGCGCCGACGGTTACGGCCGCGACGCGGCGACCGGGGCGGAGCTGGCCAAGCAGCTCTGCAAGGCGCGCTGAACTGCACCGAGGCTGGGTCGAGTCAGGAGCCCAGCGATGGACGACGGGAGCGCAGGTCTGAGATGACCTCGACGCCTGACGACACGAGTCAGTCTCCACCACTCGCGGCGTTGGACTCTGGCGCTTCTGAGTTGCCGAGAGCGCGCCGGTGGTTTGCGTCGCCTCCGCAGACACTACTCATCGTGTTCACGCTGCTGGTCGGCGCGTTGTACTTGGAGGGGCGCAGCCAACCGTCCGGAATCAGTTTCTCGTCCCTTGTAGCGTGTGTGTTTCTCCCGGCGTCGGTCTGCGTTATGTGGCCATGCGGCGCGGCGCTGCTTGCGATTTACTTGCTCAAGATTCTCGGATGCTTCGCCAGGCGAACTTCCGCCTGGCACGACTGGCGCTGGTATGTGCTGCCTGCCGTTTTCGCCATCGTATTACACGCGGGATACACACGCTGGCCGCTGATTGCGAGGTTCGAGCACAGCCGCACGGACTTCCAGCAGCAAGCCGCAGCTTTGCTGACCAGCCCTCCGGCCACTAATCCGAGCTTGCCGTCTGAGGCACAATCCCAGCCGCGCTTCGCGCTCCACGGATTCAGCCAGCGCGTTGGTCTGTACTACGTGTATAGTGTGGCAGTGTACCCCGATCTTCAGTGCGTCTACTTTGTCGTCAACGATGGCAGCGTATTCGCCGGATTCCTGTATTCGCCCACAGGCGCGGAACCGAGGCCTTCGCACAAGCGCCCGCTCGGCGGTGGCTGGTTTACATTCCAGTATCCGCTCGGCTGGTCCTGAATGCGCAGTGAGGCCGCTGCGACGGCGTGCGTGCCTGTGACGTGTGACTGTGGTTAGATTGAGTTCTGTCGAGTCGAGAATCACCATGCCCAGCTCGCTCAGCAGTAAGGAACGTGTCGCTCGTTGCCTGGCACGGCAGCCGCATGACCGCGTGCCGATGTTTGATTGGTACTGGGCCGAGGTCGAGGCTGCCTACGTTGCCGAGATCAACGATCCCAATCTCGGCTGCGGCATCCACGCCTTCGCCCGCGAGCCGCGCCCGGACCGCCTCTCGCTCTGGGAGTACTTCGATTTCGACCTCATGCAGGTCGCCTGGCCGGACCAGCGGCTGCGCATGGTCGAGCCGGAGGTCGTCGACCAGTCCGACGAATGGGTCCTCCTCCGCGACGGCAACGACGCCGTGCTGCGCTGGTGGAAGCACAAGATGGGCACGCCGGAGCACGTGTCCTTCGGCATCGATACGCCGGAGAAATGGGCGCGCGTCAAGCCGCTGCTCGCCGCGTCGCGCGACCGCATCCGCTGGCACGAGTTCTGGCCGCGGTACAAGCGTGCGAAGGAACGCGACAAGTTCATCTGCTTCGCCGGCGTGGAGATCATCGAATCGGTGAAAGACGTGCTCGGGCACGAGCGGATGCTCAAGGCCATGCTGAAGCAGCCCGACTGGCTCCGCGACGTCTTCGCGACCTACACGCAGTTCGAGATCGACATGCTCGCCCTGTGCGAGGCCGAGGGCATGGTCTGCGACGGGGCGTTCATCTACGGCGACATCGCCTACAAGAACGGGCCGTTCATGTCGCCGCGGCACTACCGCGAGTTCGTCTACCCGTGCCACAGGCGGCTGTTCGACGAGTTCCACCGGCGGAAGATGCCGGTGATTCTGCACTCGGACGGCGACATCCGGCTGCTGCTGCCACATTTCATCGACGCCGGCGTGGACATGATCAACCCCATGGAGAGCCGCGCGGGGATGGATGTGCGCGAGCTGGCGCCACAGTTCGGCGATCGGCTCGGCTTCTGCGGGAACATCGATGTGACGGTGCTGGCGACGAACGACCGCGCGCGGATTCTGGCGGAATTGCACAGCAAGATGGCGGCGGCGATGCAGTGCCGCGGGTACATGTACCACTCGGATCATTCGATTCCGCCGGGGGTGACGCTGGAGACGTACCGCTGGCTGCTGGAAGAGGTCAGGCGGGCGGGGACGTACGAGTGAGAAGGTGAAAACCCGGCAACTGGGCGGCGCGGTGACCGGCCGGAGACACGGGGGGGATGTAACAAGGTAACAAAGTGACAAGGTGACAAAGTGGGCGGTCGGCGCGCTGGACGCCGGCACACGAGGAACGACACGGGCTGGTCGAACGGTGGAGCCCCGGTCGCTACCTGACCGACCGGAGGTCGGCCGCCCCAAACGAGGGCGCCCCGCGGCCGCGCGGGCTTGCGGGCGCCGCCTGAATCACGGAGAATCGCCCAGCCACACAGGCGGCGCGTGGCGCGCACCGCCCGCCAGTCTGGCATCGGCACAGGGATGTAGCCATGAGCAAACGTACGGCCCCGACCCCCCCCGCCGCCAATCCCGCTTCCGACGTGGACACCCTGGTGGACCGCTTCCTGCATCACCTGCGTTTCACGCAGGGCGAGAGCTGGGAAACCGCGCAGCCTTACGATCACTTCGTCAGCCTGGCGCTGGCGGTGCGCGACCAGATCGTCGGCCGGATGATTGCGACGCAGTCTACCTATCACGAGCGCGACGTGAAGCGCGTCTACTACCTCTCGCTCGAATACCTGCTCGGGCGTCAACTGCGCAACAACCTGGTGTGTCTTGGACTCTACGATGCCTGCCGGCACCGGCTCGAGCGGCTGGGCCTGGACCTCGACCACATCTGCGGCCTGGAACCGGACGCGGGCCTGGGCAACGGCGGCCTTGGGCGGCTGGCGGCCTGCTACCTCGACTCGGCCACGACGCTCGCCTTGCCATTCTACGGCTATGGGCTGCGCTACGAATACGGCATCTTTCAGCAGGAGATCGTGCAGGGCTGGCAGGTCGAGCGGCCCGATTACTGGCTGCGATTCGGCTCGCCGTGGGAAATTCCGCGCCCGGAATTCGCGTGCCCGGTGCGTCTGTACGGGCACGTCGAAGGGCAGCAGGATGCGCGCGGCCGCTACCGGCCGACGTGGCGCGGCTATCGCATGGTAATCGGCCTGCCCTACGACATCCCCGCGGTGGCGTACGGCTCGAACACCGTGAACATCCTGCGGCTGTGGTCGGCGCGGGCCTCGGAGAACTTCGATCTGGCGGCGTTCAACCGCGGCGGCTACGTCGAGGCGGTGCGCGAGCAAGCCCTGAGCGAGACCATCACCAAGGTGCTCTATCCAAGCGATGAGACCGATGCGGGCCGCGAACTCCGACTAGCACAGCAGTACTTCTTCGTCGCGTGCACGTTGAGCGACGTCATTCGTCGGTACGAGAAGACGCACGACACCTTCGACGACTTCCCCGACAAGGTGGCGATCCAGCTCAACGACACGCATCCGGCGCTGGCGATCGCCGAACTGATGGCGATCCTGGTGGATGAGCGCGGGCTGCCGTGGGAGCGGGCCTGGGAGCTGACGCGCGCGACGTTCGCATACACCAACCACACGCTGCTGCCGGAGGCGCTGGAGAAATGGCCGGTGCCGTTGATGGCACGCGTGCTGCCGCGTCACCTGCAGATCATCTTCGAGATCAACCAGCGCTTCCTGGACGGCGAGGTCCGGCAGCGCTGGCCGGACGACACGGGCCGGCGGCAAAACCTTTCGCTTGTCCAGGAGGGCGGCGTCCAGGCGATCCAGATGGCGCACCTCGCCATCGTCGGCAGCCACAACGTCAACGGCGTGGCGGCGCTGCACACCGACCTGCTGCGCACGCGCGTCGTACCCGACTTCGCCGCCCTCTGGCCGGAGAAATTCCTCAACGTCACGAACGGCGTGACGCCACGCCGCTGGCTGCTGGCGTGCAACCCCGGGCTGGCGGCGGCCATCACGCAGCGGATCGGCAGCGGCTGGGTCGCGGATCTGGACCAGCTCCGTCGGCTCGAGCGCTACGCCGACGATGCCGATTTCCAGGCCGAGCTGCGGGCGGTGAAACGCGCCAACAAGCAGCGGCTGGCGGGGGCACTGCAGAAGCGCATGGGCGTCGCGCTGTCGCCGGACGCCCTGTTCGACGTGCAGGTCAAGCGCTTGCACGAGTACAAGCGGCAACTGCTAAACCTGCTGCACGTGATCATCCGCTACCACGCGCTGCTGGACGGCGCCGAGCTGACGCCGCGCGTGGTCATCTTCGGGGCCAAGGCGGCCCCGGCGTATTCGCGCGCCAAGCTCATCATCAAGCTCATCAACGACGTGGCCAAGACGGTCAACCACGACAAGCGGATCGGCGACCGCCTGCGGGTCGTGTTCGTGCCCAACTACGGCGTGTCGCTGGCTGAGCAGATCATCCCGGCGGCGGACCTGTCCGAGCAGATCTCGACCGCCGGCACAGAAGCATCCGGCACCGGCAACATGAAGTTCGCCCTGAACGGGGCGCTCACCATCGGGACGCTCGACGGCGCGAACATCGAGATCCGCGACGCCGTCGGGCCCGAGCACTTCTTCCTGTTCGGGCTGACCGCGGACGAAGTCGCGGCGCGGCGGCCATTCCACAACCCGTGGCAGACGTACTATGACCATGCCGGCGTGCACAAGGCGCTGAACGCCCTGGCCGACGGGCAGTTCTCCGGGCAGACCCCGACGCTGTTCCGGCCGGTCCTGGAGTGGCTCACGCACGAGCGCGACTACTACATGCTCATGGCGGACATCGAGTCCTACCTTCAGGCGCAGCAGCAGGTGGATGCGCTGTGGAGCACGCCGGCGGCCTGGGATCGCGCGACCATCCTCAACATCGCGCGCGTCGGGTACTTCTCGAGCGATCGCGCGGTGCGTGACTACGCGGAGAAAATCTGGCACGTGACCCCGACGCCAATCACGCTGCCGCAGAGCACGCTGGGGCGGACCGAGCCGCCGTCACGGCGGCGCCAGCCGGCCGGCGCGAAGAAGACCGGGAGCCGTGCGCCTGCCACCGCAGGGACGCGCACGCGCGCGAAGCGCTGATGCGGCCGGTCACGGGCGCGGCGTTCGGAGGCGGTCGAGCGCCGGCAGGACGTCGGCGGAACGCAAGCCGGGCGGCAGCGCGCCGAGCGTAGTCAGCGCGAACGTCGTTGAATTGCGGGCGTTGAGCGCGCCATGCGTGCTGGCGACGCGACCGCCCACCATGGCGTAGAAGAACCCGGAGCCATGACAGGCCCCATCGCGGAGATTCGCGATCACGTCGGGCGGGTTCTCGACCTGGTCATGGAATGCACGCCAGAGTCGGGCGAGCGGGTCGGGATAGTAGTGCTTCAGCGTGGCCTGAAATAGGGCCTGGTCGTCGATGTCGCCGGCTGGGGTAACGTGTCCGTCGCGCTGCAAACGCGCGATGATGCCGTTGAGGCGCAGCGGATCGCCGACGCCCGGCTCGTACCGCCAGCCGCCGGCACCACGCGCGAGGCGCGCCGTACCGGCCCGATCGACGATCTCGACCACGTCGCCGGCGAGATAGGCAGCGAACTCGACGCTGTCGTCCTGCACGAGGCAGCGGGCCACACCCGGGGCGTCCGTCGTGTGAAACCCGGCGTACATGACCAGGCCATAGGCAATGGGAACGACGTCGCGCGGCCCGTGCAGCGCGCGGGCGACCCGATAGCCGGCCGCGCGCAGCCGCCGCTCGAACGACACCCGCTGATTCGCAACCAGGTTGTGTCCGTGGTCCGCGGTCAGCGTGAGCTTGACACGGCCCCGCCGCTCGAACACCAGTTGCTCACACAGGCGGTCGATCGCGAGCAGGTACTTCTCAATCGCGGGGCGGCCGCCGCGCGTGCCGAGGCCGGCCGTGCCGACGGAATACGCGTACGCCGCGCCCGACTGCACGCCGCGAAACGTGCGCAGCATCCCTTGCACTTCATGAGCGAACACCGGCCGCGGGTTCAGGTACACGAGCACGTCCCACCACAACGAGCAGCGGTAGCTCATCTTGGCGAGCCAGGGCGAACTGCGCCCGCTGAGATACACGGCGCTGCTGTCGCTCAGGCGGTTGGCGGCCCGGTCGAAATACAGCGCTTCGTAGCCGGGACACGGCCCCGCATGGAACAGCTCCGCCAGGGCCAGATCGGTCATGGACGGGTAGCAGCAGACCACGCGTGCCGGCGGCCGGAACAGGCGAAAGTGTCCCTGCTGCCAGAGGTCGGCGACGACGTCAAACGGCACGCCATCCAGCGCGATCAGCAGGTGCGGGCAATCCGTGGCCGGCTGGTCGTCGAGGTTGATGCGCGGGCCCGGCGTGGCCGTGCCGGGCAAAGCGTACGCGAGCGCGGTTTTACGGCCGTCCGCGCCGGCGAATTGCCAATAATCAGGGCGACCGTCTCCATCGGTGTCGAACGCCAGGGTGCGTTCGGCGTCAATCTGTTGCGTCGACAGCGGGGCCGGAAAGCGCACAACGCCAGCACAGCCCGCACAGAGCGCCAGGCATGCGGCCAGCGCCAGCTCGAACCGTCGCCCCGCGATCATGGTCCGCCGCCCGCCTCCGCGGGCGTCGCGGCGGCCATGGCTTCCTCCCGGGCTGCCAAGCCGGCAACTTCAAGCAGATCGCGGGCGACGTCCAGCGCGCCGTTGCGCGGCACAAGCGCCAGCGCGCTGGCGCGCATGGCGCGTGCGGCGTCCTCGTCCAGGGCCGCGTGGAGCGCCGGCTCAAGTTCGTCCATGCTTAGAACGACGCGGGCCGCACCGGCCGCGGCCGCCGTCTGCGCCCGGGCCACCTGGTCATCGGTCACCGTCTCCTGGTTCGGGATCAGCACCGACGGCACGCCGAAGTGCATGAGTTCGTGGTACGTGTTGTAGCCCGCGGCGGTGATGGCCAGGTCGAAGGCGTTGAAAAACAGCGAGTTTGGATATTGGCGCAAGAGGTGCAGCCCGGGGCGTGCCCCGTCCGCGTGTTCGGCGATGGGCGACTCGGCGAGCACGACCTCGACGTCCGGGCGCGCGTGCAGCAGCGTCAGCGCGTGCTCGACCCAGGGGACCGTGTTGTTGATGTTGCCCGCCCCGAGCTGGATGTAGACCGCCTTCTTGTCCGGCGCGATGTTCAAGTTACGGCGGGCTTCGTCGCGCGGCAGCAGCTCGTCCGGGTCGAGGTAAATGATCGGATCGACCACGTGGTGCGGCAGCGGGGCGAACTCGGCGGGCACCTCGACGCCGGCTTCACCCGGGAAGATCAGTTCGTTGAAGAGCGCCAACTGATCGAGCCACTGTCCGAGCCGGTTGTGCTTGTGGCGTAAACGCAGGATCATCGCCGTGTGCGCGAAGGGCAGCTCGGCCAACGCGCGCGTCAGTCCTGCATAAGGGGTCACGCCGTCGTACACCAGGGTCGCCGGCCGATGCAGGTCCACGAGCAGGCGGAACTGCTGCAAGAGCAGATTGTTCCACAGGCTGGCCTCGTAGTTGGCACCATAAACGTTGCGCGGCGGAATGTGGTAGGGCACGAAGCCCTCGCGCGAGATGAGACCCAGTGCCTGGCTCGACGACAGGAAATACAGCGGGGTATCCGGGTCCAGCCGGCGCACGCGCCGCGCGATCGCCAGGGCCCGCGTGACATGGCCCAACCCGGCCCCGTTGACACAGTAGAACAGGAAGCCGCTTGACGGGCGACCGCCGCCACTCCGCTCCCTGGCCGGCCGCCGACGACGCGGCGGTGGACGCGCCGGCATCGGCGGCGGCGCCGTGACGGCCTCGGGCATGGGCTCTGCCAGCGTCGGCACACGCTCGACGCACGGCGCACCGCTGTCGTCAGCGAGCATGGCCAGGTCGAGCCGCAGGCCGCTGCCCACCTCCTCCGGCGCACCCAGCTCATCCGCGGCCTGTGCCGCGCGCGGATCGCGCCCACCGGCGACGAAGTTATAGCGGTCCGCGGCGTAGATGCCGACACCCTGGCGGCGACACGCAGCCACGAAGCGCACGCACGGCTCCTCGGGCCCCGTCTCGAAGCGGATTTTGCGCGCCACGTCTGCATCGGCCATTACCGTGCCGGGGTGGATGCATTCGACGTCGAGCTGCTCGCACCCGCGGCCGTGCAGGACGGTCGCGTTGCGGTCGGCACGATAGCTGTAGACGCAGGCCTTGCCGACCACGCCCGCGCCCGCGAAGCGGAACGGAAGCAGCATGTCGACCAGATAGTGTGCCCCGTAGTGATGCGCGGGATCGAACACCGCGACATAGCGGCCTCGACACTGCTCCACGGCGAAATTCAGGCAGGCACCCGGGCTTTCCTGGGCCGGGCGCGTCCAGATGCGCACGTCCGGCAGCTCGGCGACGCCGCGCTCAACATCGGTGGCACGCAGTTCGTCGCCCTGCAGCACCAGCACCCATTCGCGCGGCGCGTAGACCTGCGCCTGGTAATTCCGGATGGCGGCATCCAGGTCGGCCCGCGCGCGCAGGATCGTGACGACGCTCACGCACGGGTCCGTGCCGAGCCCGACGTCCAGCCCCAGTGCGCGCACGATCGTGGCCAAGCGGTGCCGGTAGGTGTGCTGGGTCATGACGCGCCGGTACCCAAGGTGGGTGAAGCGCTGCCGCCACTCCGCGTCGCCCAACAGCTGGTGAATGTGAAAGAGCGTCTCGTCGGGCAGCGTCGCGATGGGCACCAGGTCGCCGAGCATCTGTCGGATGCCCGCCGACTCGCTCGAGATGACGGCCGTCTGGCACGCCAGGAGCTCGAACACCCGCCGCGAGAACATCGTCGGGCTGGTCGAGACCGAGTTGACGTTCAGGAAGACGCGGTAGGCGCGGTACGCCGACAGCATGCGGTCGTACTCGAGCGATCCGCGAATCGCCGGCTGGTAGATCTCCGGAAAGCGCCGGTGCGTATTGTCGGCGAAATTCGCGCAGCGGTCGAAGATGTGCAGGTTCAGGCGCAGCGCGGGCTCAAGCACGGTGCGCATGTCGCCCTGCCGCTCCGGGTGCTTGTTGTCGTGCCAGGAGCCGGCGAAGCAGATGTCATGGCGCCGCAGCTCGTGCGCGCCAACTGGGTTGTGAATGACGGGCTGCGCCGCGAAGGGGAGCGCGTAGACGCGTTCGTGGCCCAGGTCGCGATGGTACCGAGGGATGCAGTCGGCGTCGGTTGTGAACACGTGGTCAAAATCGCGCGCCACATCGAGGAAGACGGAGTAATTCGGCGGATCCTCCTTGTTCCACAGCACCGTCGGCAGCCCCTGCGCACGGCACCAGTGCAACAGTGCCCGCAGCGGGTTGTCCGGAATGCGGGCGTACTTGCGGAACAACCCGAACCACTCGTCGTTGTTCCCGTGCCACGCCGACTCCGCGAAGAAGAACGCCGGGCGCCCGGCCTCGAGTTCCGCCTGCCAGCCCGCCTTCGTCACCGGCAGCAGGTCCAGTTCGTAGGCAAAGCAGGCGTGGCTGAAGTTGTCGAGGATCGATGCGACGCGCGGCGTCGGGCCGCGGGGGACCGCGCGCGGCTGAAACGGCGGGAACGTGAGCGACGCGGCAGGCTGTGCGGGCGTGCTTGCGCGCGGTGGCGCGACAGGCTCGACGGGCTTTGTGGCCTGGCGCACCGGGCTTTGCGCTGACGCGCCCTCAGCGCCGTCCGTTGGGCGCGGCTCCGGCGGCTCCGCCGCGGGCGCGCTACTGGCGTCAGACAGAGCCTCGGTCGGCGCCGGTCGCGGCAGGACTGGCTGGCGGGCGCGCTCGCGTTGGCGGCGCAGTCCGTCGCGGAAAAGCTCCAGCAGCCGGAACGGCAGCAGCAGGGTCGCTTTCGACGGCCGGGCGGCCTGCACCAACGCATCGCCGAGTCGGTAGCGAACCTCTCCGCGCCGCCGTTCAAGTTCGGCCTCATAGTACCGGATGTGCTCGACGAGCCGCCGGATGCGCGCCTCCGCGCGCCCCCGGGCGGCGCGGTCCCGCTCGCGCCCCCGACGGTCGGCGCGCAGCTTCTGACTGGCGCTGGTCAGCTCGGCGTCCTTGCGCCGCAGCTCGGCGCGTACACGGGCCAGCTCGTCCCGTACCGGCTGCAATGCCCGGGCGGCTTCGCTCGCGGCGGTTTCCCAGCGCGCCTGTTCAGCACGGCTCGCGGCCAGCGCGTTGTCGAGGTCCTGAAGTTTCGCCTGCGCCTCCGCGAGTTGCTGCGCGAACGCGGCCTGTTGCTGGGCCTGGCGCGACACGCGCTTGAGCTCCAAGCGCAGCGCGCTCAGGGCCGCGCGCAATTCCACGACGGTTGCGTGATCTTCACGCCAGCGGGTATGCATGTCCCGCTCCGCCTGCTCCTGCGCATTCTCCACCAGGCGCTGCCAGCGCTGCAGCAGCTCGGGCGCCGGCGCCGCCGGGGCTTCCGCGCACGGCTTGACCGCGACCGCGCAGAGATAGCGGTGCTCGATCACGTCCACCTCGACCGTCGTGAAACGGTGGCCCAGCAGCTCCAGCAGGCCCGCCAGGTAGAACGTGTGCTTGTGATCGTGATGCGGCATGTAACCCAGGGGCGTGCTGACGACCACCCGTCCCCCCGGTGTCAACCACTCGGCCACGCGGTCCAGGAGCACCTCCGGCGACGCGAGATGCTCGATGACTTCGCCCAGGATGATCGAATCGAAGGACGCCGGCGCCAACTCGACACGGAAGGCGTCGGCCACCTCGAAGCGGACGTGCGCCTGCACATGCGGCGGCTCGCCGGCGAGAAACTCGCGCGCCGCGCGAATGCCCCCCTCTTCGATGTCGATGCCGAGGACGGTGCGCCCTTCGCGGGCGAGAATGACGGCACAGATGCCCTGGCTGCAGCCGATGTCGAGGACCCGGGGGCCGCCCGCGTGCGTGCACAGCCAATGCACACGCTCCCGGCAGAGGGTCTGGCTCCGCTGGCTGTCGATCTTGCCCTGGTAGAGCTCCAGCACCCTGTCTTCGTTGGCCATTTGCGCTCCCGTTTAACCGCTTCTCCGCCGCTCCAGGTCCATTTGTGCCACAGCTCGCGCGCAGCGCAGCGCAGCGCGACCGGTCGCGTGCCAGAACACTCCATCAGCAGCTTCAAACGTACAGCCGCGCTGTGCGGGCGCCAAGCGCCGAATGCACGCCCCACGGGCTCCGCCCGAGTCGGCCTGGTGGTTGCTCCGGACGCCAGCATCGCTATGCTACCCGCGATGCAGGGTAGCGAGTGGAACAACAAACCAGCCGGCTTAGTGGGCCGCACCGCGGTCGCGCCCCAGCCGGCCTGCGCCGCACGGGAGCGCGTGCAGGCTTATGAGACCGCCCTGCTGGCCCTGGCCATCCTGGCCGGGCTCAGCGTGCGCCTGGTGTTCTTCACCGGGCTGATTGGGAGCGATGACCTCACGTACGCGGACGCCGCGCGCTACATGTTCAGTTCCGAGCACGAGCGTCCGTTTGAGGACGCAACCGCCGGCGGCGTCGCGATCCGGCGAATCGGGCTGAACCTGCCGCTGTTCCTGGCGATGCAGGCCTTCGGCGTGAGCGAACAATCGCTGGCCCTGGCCCCGCTGCTGTTCAGCCTGGCGGGCATCCCCATTGTGTGGGGCCTGCTGCGACTCTGGGCGGGCCCGGGAGCCGGCCTGACGGCCGCCTGGCTCTGGGCACTGCTGCCGGTCGACGTCTACACGGCGACGCTCTGGCTGCCGGACAACGTCTTCGCGACGGTGTTCGCCACGTTCCTGCTGTTCCTGGCGTTGTCCGAGCGCTCGCAAACGGGGCGGTGGGCAGCGCTGTTCGCCGGGGTCGCACTGGGTTATCTCGAGTACGTCAAAGAGATCGCGTACGTCTTCATCGTCCCGCTCGCCGCCCACGCGGCGTACACCTGGTGGCGGACACGCCGGCTGAATACCCGGGTGATCTACGTCGTTGTCGGCTTCGTCTTCGTCCAGGTGCTGGCGGCGTGGTATTTCTGGAGCCAGGGCGGGCATCCGCTCGTGTTCTGGAGGATGGCGTTTCTGCGCTACACCGACGTGATGCTACACTTCGACCAGCGCAACCCGTTCCCGCAGAACCTCGTGCTCACCTGGCGCTACCTGACGGAGCAGTGGGCGTTTGGCTACGGGGTGGTGGTGTTCGCGCCGCTCATGCTCATCGGCCTCCTGTCCAAGTCAACGCCCATGCGCGGGCGGCTGTTCATGTTCCTGCTGCTCCAGGCGTACATCGTGTACGAGGGCGTCAAGCTCGGGCACTGGACGCAACGCTACCTGCTCCAGGCCTCCCCCACGGTGCTCGCGCTGGTGGTCATGGGGCTCTGGGTGCTGCTGAGCCGCCTGCCCCAGCCGCGGAACCGCCGGGCTCTGGCGCTCGCCGGCACGGCGCTGGTGCTCGCCACCGGCGTCGCGTTGCGCCCGGAGCGACAGCAGCACGGTCGTTTTCGCGCGCAAGTGCTGCGCGACGCGCACGCCTACCTGGCGGCCAACGCGGCGGCGGACGATCCGATCTATCTCGTCGCGAGCAATGAATACTGGAAGGGTGCCGTGCCGTTCTACACGAAGCGGGCCCTGGAACTGCTCTCCGGACACCGTCCGTTCAAAGGCGGCTTCCACGATCTGGCGGAGGCGTACGCCGCGCAATCCGGCTGGGTGGTTCTGTCGCACCTGGAAGGGCAATACCTGAATCTCGGCCTCAACGGTCGGATCTGGGGCATCGCGTCGAACTGGCTGGAAGTCTTTCGCGCCCAGACGCCCCAGAACCGCCGGTACTACGCCAGCGTGTACAAGATTCTGCCCGCCGTCCCGCCCGCATTCGTCTGCATCATCGACAAGCCCATGCTGCCGGCCCCGTTGCCGGATGTCTCCAGGCATCACTTTGAACCGGCGGTGCTCTTCGGCAGCCTGGAGGGCCTGCGCAGTCCGCGCTGGAGCCGTCGCCTCGCGTCGCAGGAAATCCAGGCGACGGAGGAGGGACTGCGCTGCGCGCTCGTCGCCGAGGCGGGCGCAGACCAGTCCTCACGCGGCGGGGTGCGGCTGCGCGTGCCGGGCTTGGCTGCGCTCGTCGCCGACCTGGAAATCGCCCAGCCCGAAAACGTGCGCTCCGTGTGCATTTATGCGAATGGAAACGCGTCGCGGGACACCATCAAGTGGCAATGGCGCCTGTCTGACGCGCAGCGCCGGGGACCCAATTTCCGCACGCGCATCGCGCTCGTGCCGGGCAAGCCGGCCGGCTACTTCCGGGCCAGCGGCGACCTGCCGCCGGAAGAGGTACGCGAGGTGCACGTGTTCGTCGAGCTCAACCCCGGCACCGCGGCGGGTTTCACGCTGCGCGAGCTGCAGGTCGCGGCGCCCACCGCGGCACCTGCCGACGAACCCGCGGCATTCACCACCATCGCGCTCGACGGCCCACCGGACAGCTATCGCCTGCGGAACATCGGGGCCAGCCGCAGCGCGGACGTGCACACGTGGGCGCGCGGCTTGCGCTGCGACATCGTTGGCGACCCGGATAGTCAAGCGCACCAGTACGGCGGGTTCCAACTGCCGGTGGACGGGCTGCATGCCCTGCGCTTCAAGCTCGGGCTCATCGACCCGCAGAACATCGTCGGCGTGTGGGTGGACGGGCTGGACGAGCGACGCGCGCGCGTGCTGCGCTGGGAGTGGTTGCTGTCGGCGGAACGCCCGGCGTTCGATGTAGGACAGACATATACGTTGCAGCCGGAGCAATCGGACGGCTACTTCGAGACAGTCACCGCAGGCGACGGCGCGGCCGTACGCGAGATCAGGGTGTTCGCCCGGATCAAGCCCGGCACGGAAGCTGGCCTGCTGCTTTGGGCGGCTGATGTGGAACCGGTCGAGGAGAAGGCGATTGGTGCCGCGACCGCGCCGGTAACGTCAAGCGACGACGTGAGCAACGCCCCATGAAGCCTGCGGACATCGCGCTGCTCGCCCTGGCCGTCCTGGTCGGGCTGGTAATCCGCCTGTATTTCTTCACCGGCCTGATCGCCAGCGACGATCTGACCTACGCCGAGTCGGCCCATCGGATGTTCCAGGGCGCAGATGAGCGCACGCACGTCAACGAAGGAACGGTGGTGGTGCGTCGCCTCGGCGTGAATTTTCCGCTCTTCCTCGCGACGCGGGCATTCGGCGTGCACGAGCGGTCCCTCGCACTAGTCCCCCTCGTTTTCAGTCTGGGGGGCATCGTTGCCGCCTATGCTACGCTGCGGCTGCTGGCCGGCCCGGGGGCCGGATTACTGGCAGCCTGGCTCTGGGCCTGCCTGCCGGCCGACGTGTACACGGCAACGGTCTGGTTGCCGGACAACATCTTCGCCACCGTATGCATGGTCATGACGTACTTCCTGGCGGCGTCCGAGGCGTGGCCGCGGCGACAATGGCTGGCGGCGCTGCTCGCGGGCATCGCGCTCGGATACCTCGAGTATGTCAAGGAGGCGGCGTACATCCTGCTGCTGCCCTGGTTGGCGTGGGGCGCATACACGCTTTGGCGCACCCGGCGGGTTGACCTGCGTCCGGTGTACGTTCTCTCCGGCTTTCTACTGGTGCAGGTCCTCGCCAGCGTGTACTTCTGGACCCAGGGCGGACATCCGCTGGTGTTCTGGCAGCACACGATTAAACGGTATTCGGAGGTCATGCTGCATACGCCACAGCCGCTGCCTTTTCCGGCCAACATTGCGATGGGTGGCACCTACGTGTTCAAGCAGTGGATCCTGGGTTATGGATTCGTACTCTTTCCGCTGCTGCTAATCGCGGCGTTAATGGATCGACGCCTGCGACTCCGGGGCCGACTGCTGCTGTTACTCGCCCTGCAGATGTACATTGTCGTGGAAGGATGGAAATTGGGCTCGTGGACGCAGCGTTACATCCTGCATGCCACCGCCAGCATCGTCGCGCTGAGCGCGCTGGGTCTGCACGCGCTAACGAGCCGGCTGCCTCCGCGCCGGCAGGGCTGGAGCATGGCTACAACGTCCATCGCACTGATCATGGCGAGCATCGCCGCCCTGCGGCCACAGTGGCAGCAACACGGCCGCTTTCGCGCGGATGTTCTGCGAAGTGCCCATGCCTATCTGCAGAACAACGCCGGCCCGGAGGATGTGATCTATGCCGACCTGACGCGCAAAATGACCTACGCCCCGCGCGCCCTGGCACTGCTAGCGGGATTCCAGCCGTTCAAGGGCGGGTTTCAGAACATTGATCGCGCCTACCGTGCGCAGTCCGGCTGGGTCCTGTTGACACACCTGGATGACACGCACCGAAGTCGACGGCCCGCGCGCAGCTTCCGTGGCATCGCGCCGCACTGGCTGGAAGTCTGCCGCGCGGAGGATCTCGACGGCAACTGCTTCGCGCGCGTGTTCAAGATCTTGCCCGCTGAGCCGCCGCCGTTTGTCGCCGTTCTTGCGCCGGCAACGCTTACCGAAGTCCCCATCGACCTCAGCCAACTGGAGTTCGAATCGTTGACCCTGGCCGGCCCGCCTGAGGCGCTGCGCAGCCGCCGCTGGGTTCCGGATGCCACAACCGTTGAGATCACTTTGGACAAGAACAGCGTGCGCTGCCTGACGCGCCCGGATCCTGGCGGATCCGAGACGCGCCATGCCGGCATACAGTTCAGTGTCGTCGGCCTAGCCGCCCTGCGGGGCGACCTGACCCTGACGAATGCCCACGACGTTCAGGTCGTGTTCGTTTACCTATACGGCGGGGAGCCCGGGAGCGTCGCGCGCTACCAGTGGCGTCTCAGAGCGCGCGACCGCACTGACGACCGGCATGAACCCATGCTGATCGTCCCGGGGCTTGCGACAGGTGGCTTCCGCCTCGCCGGCGGCATCGCCCCGGAGGACGTGCGCGAAGTCCACGTGTTCGTACGTGTGGCACCCGGGGCGGCAGCGGGGTTCACCCTCCGGAACCTGGAGATCGCAACACCCGAGCTTGTCGACAATGCGGAGTCCCGCGACTGACCTCCGGTGCGCCGACGTGCGGCGCAGACCGGGGCTTCTGGAGGTGGTATGGCGCAGATCACGTCCGGCGTGCGACGGCTGCTCGCGGCGGCACACGTCTACGATCTGTTTCAGTGGCTCGTTGGCGCTGACGCGGCGCGGGCCACGCTCGCCCGTGACTTCATCCGCGCCCAGCCCGGCCAGCGCATCCTCGACATCGGCTGCGGCACGGGGGCGATCCTGGCGCACTTGCCGGCTGTTGAGTACTACGGGTTCGACCTGAGCGCGGACTACATCGCCGCCGCGCGCCAGCGCTTCGGCAACCGCGGCACGTTCTGGCCTGAACGCGTGACCTCGGCCAGCCTGGAACGCGTGCCACAATGCGACATCGTGATCACGGTGGCTGTGCTGCACCACCTGGACGATGATGAAGCGCTGCAACTCTTCGGGCTGGCCCATGCGGCGCTGCGCCCCGGCGGCCGGCTTGTGACGTACGACAACTGCTACACCGCCGATCAATCCTGGCTGTCGCGCTGGATCGTATCGCGGGACCGCGGGCAGAACGTCCGCTGGGAGCCGGAATATCGCGCGCTCGCGGAAAAGGTCTTCGCGCGCGTGCGGACGGTTGTGTCGCACAAGATACTGCGCATCCCCTACACGTCCATCTTCATGGAGTGCGAGAAGTAGCTCCCTACCGGCCGGTCTTGGCCGCCACGACGAAGAGCGAGCCGCCCCACGGGAAGCGCACACCGGCCTGAATCAGGGCCCGCTCGCCGGCCAGGGCCATCCCGAGCACCGCGTTCGCCAGTGTCCCCATCCGCAACTCATCGACGGCGTCGTACCCCTCGGTCAGACGCCGGTTCCGCGAACGCGAGAGCAGCATCAGCGGGAGTAGCACGGCGTTGAAAGAGCCAACCCGCAGCGGTGCGAAGCCTGCTCCACGCACCTTGGACAGCAGTTCCTGACGCGCGTAGCGCCGCTTGTGCTGCGCGTACTCGTCGAATGCGCTCCAGAGGAAACGGTGCTGCGGCACGGTCAACAAAATGCCGCCGCCGTCGCGAACCGCGCGATGCATCTGCCGCAGTACGGCCTCGTCATCCTCGATGTGCTCCAGGACATCGAAGGCCCCGACCACGTCGAACTCATCGACATACGGGATATTCCGGGCGTCCATCTGGAACAGATCCGTCCCCGGCAAGCGCGCTTGGGCGAACGCCAGGCCCTCGGTGTAGATTTCGCTGCCCGAGAACCGCAGGGCGGGAAACTCCCGGCGGAGATTGCTGAGCACAAAACCCGTGCCGCAGCCGATTTCCAGCAGCGACTCCGCCCGCGGAAAGTAGCGGCGCAGCGCCCACGCCAGCAGCCGATTCCGGGCTCGGAACCAGAAATTGCCCGCCTCCACTCCCGCCAGACCCGCAAACGCCTCCGGCTTGAACCCGTCGTTCTGCGCCGCCAGCTCCGGCGCGAAGGCCAGGAAACCCTGGCGCGTGGCCGGCATGTGCGCGCACTGCGGACAGCGCCAATCGGCCCGGTCGAACGTCTGCCGGCATGCGAGGCAACGCTTCAATTCGGGCACTCCGCGCGGGTTGCGGCCCGCGCGGCGATTGTAGCAGGCGTGGTGGCGACGGCCAGACCCGACGCCGGTGCGGCTTGTTTCACCCCCACACGCCGGTACAATGGACGCAAGCTACCGAGCGCAGCAATCTGCGGACCGGATCGGGCAGCCTGGCAAGACTGGAACCATGACGCGGCGCGTGGCGATTCTGCAGTCGAACTACATTCCCTGGAAGGGGTACTTTGACATCATCAATCTGGTCGACGAGTTCGTGCTGTACGACGAGGTGCAATACACGCGCCGCGACTGGCGCAACCGCAACCAGATCAAAACGCCCGGCGGGCTATTGTGGCTCACGATTCCCGTGCAGGTGAAGGGCAAGTACACGCAGCGGATCATGGACACGGTGGTTTCGGAACCGGACTGGCCGCAGCGTCACTGGGCCAGCATCACGCACAACTACGCCCGGGCCGGCGGCTTTGCTGAATATCGCGGTGTGCTGAGCGACCTGTACGGCTCGGTGCACGAAACGCTCCTGAGCCAGATCAACCATCGTTTCCTGACTACGCTCTGCCAACTCCTGGGTATTCGCACGCGGCTGTCCTGGTCCACCGACTACCCGCGTCAGACCGAAGACCGCACCCGGCGTCTGGTCGAGATCTGCCGGCAACTGGGCGCGACGGAGTACCTGAGCGGCCCGGCAGCGCGCAGTTATCTGGACGAATCTGCGTTCGCGGCGGCGGGGATCAGGGTGCAGTACATGAACTACGACGGCTACGCGGAATACGAGCAGGTTCATCCGCCATTCTGTCACGCGGTGAGCATCATCGACCTGCTGCTGAATACGGGCGCGGCCGCGCGCCGCTACATGAAGAGTTGAACCCGTGAAACTGTCCATCGTCACTTCGCTGTACCACTCGGCGCGCTACCTGGAGGAGTTCCACCGGCGTACTTCCGCCGCGGCTGCGCAGGTCACCGACGATTTCGAGCTCGTGCTGGTCAACGACGGCTCGCCAGACGACTCCCTCGAGGTTGCGGTCCGGCTGCACCGCGCTGATCCGCGCGTGCGCGTCATCGACCTGGCCCGCAACTTCGGCCACCACAAGGCGCTGATGACCGGCCTGGCCCACGCGCGCGGTGATCTGATCTTCCTCATCGACGCGGACCTGGAGGAGGAGCCGGAACTGCTCCCGCGCTTCCACGCCGAAATGCAGGCGACCAGCGCCGAGGTGATCTACGGCGTGCAGGCCCGGCGCAAAGGCGACTGGTTCGAGCGGCTCAGCGGCTGGTGTTTCTACCGCCTGTTCAACCTGTTATCGAGCCACCCAATCCCGGCCAACCTGATCACCGCCCGGCTGATGACCCGCCGCTACGTCGCCGCCCTGCTCCTGCATCGCGAATCCGAGGTCTTTCTCGGCGGCGTCTGGGCGATCACGGGCTTTCGGCAGCTTCCGCTGCAGGTGGTCAAGCACAGTCACGGCCACACCACCTATAACCTCTGGCGGCGCCTGGCGCTGCTGGTCAACGCCATCACATCGTTCAGCAGCCGCCCGCTGCGGATGGTCTTCTATCTGGGAGCCCTGATTTTTCTGGTCTCGTCCCTGGCGGCCGCGTATCTCGTGTGTCTGCGCCTGTTCGTGCACGGCTTCACGCTCGGCTGGCCCTCGGTGGTGGTTTCGATCTGGATGATCGGCGGGCTGACGATTTTCTGCATCGGCGTCGTCGGTATCTACGTCTCCAAGATCTTCACCGAGAGCAAGCGGCGACCGTATACCATCGTGCGGGACATCTACGAGCGCGCCGAGGAGCCTGAGAGCCATGTCGTTCACCCACATCCGGGATTCAGTGAGCGCCTACTACACTCAGAAGCTCCGCGCGAATGGCCCGAACGCGCGCGGCGTTGACTGGAACTCGACCGAGTCACAGGTCCTGCGCTTCGATCAACTCCTCAAGGTGTGTCCGAGCGCACGCGATTTCAGCTTGCTCGACTACGGCTGCGGTTACGGCGCACTGTACGACTATCTGTGCTCCCGCGGCCTGTCGTGCGATTACTGCGGCTTTGACATCTCCGCCGCCATGATCGCCACGGCGCGCGCCCAGCATCCGGGCGCATCGCGCTGCCTCTTCACGGACGCCGACGCCGCGCTGACGGCCGCGGATTACGCGGTCGCGAGCGGCATCTTCAACGTGCGGCAGAACGTGCCCGACGCCGTGTGGTGGGAATATACCCGCACCACCCTCGGTCGGCTGGCCGAACTGAGCCGGCACGGGTTCGCGTTCAACATGCTCACATCCTACTCCGACCCTGAGCGCATGCGACCGGATCTCTACTATCCCGACCCCTGCAAGATCTTCGACTACTGCAAACGCACGTTCTCGAGGCAGGTAGCCTTGTTGCACGACTACGGCCTGTATGAGTTCACGATCCATGTGCGTCTGTGAGCCAGGTTGCCGCGCACCGCGTGGAGCTCCGCCCATGCTGCGGGTAGCCTTCTGCATTTCCGGCCGCGGACGCCTGGCCCGCAGCGCGCTCGCGTGCCGCACCGCTCTGGGATTCAAGCCCGTACTTATCCTCACCGACGAAAAAGCTGACCCATCCCTGGAGCCGTTCGCCCAGGACGTCGGCACGCCGTTCGTCCGGCTGGATGTCCACGATCGACCGCGCTTTGATCGGGACCTCGAGGCCGCCTGCGTGCACGCCACCCCCGACCTCATCGTACTCACCTTCGACAAGCTCGTGCCTGCAACCCTGGTGGCGCGGTTTCCGCACGCGATCGTGAATGTGCATCTTTCGCTGCTGCCGGCGTTTCGCGGCTTCGGCGCACTGCGCGCCGCACTCGAGGCCGGCGTGAAATTCGCCGGGGCGACGCTGCACCTGGTCGGCACTGACGTCGATGGCGGCCCGATCATCACCCAGGGGGTCGTGCCCGTCCGCGCGGACGACACCCCCGCTGCGCTCGGGACCCGCATTTACGGACGACTGCTGCCGATGTACCTGCAGGTCCTGGCATGGTACGCTGCCGGCCGCGTGTGGCACGATACCGCGGGGCGCGTCTGGATTCGTGACGCCGACTACGGCGATTGCTTGACGTGTCCGGCGATTGAACCTGGCGTCGCTGCGCTGGCGCGCCGACTTTCCGAGACACCTGAAGAAGTGAACCCGCACCCATGACGACTTCGCCAATCCCCTTCAACCGCCCCGTACCTGCCGGCCGCGAGCTGGAGTACATCCAGCAGTGCCTGCACGGCGCGCACCTGTCCGGCGACGGCCCGTTTACGAAGCGTGCGCACGCACTGCTCGAACAGCTCACCGGCGCCCGCAAGGCTTTCCTGACGACTTCCTGCACGCACGCCCTGGAAATGTGCGCGCTGCTGCTGGACCTCAGCTCCGACCACGAGTTCATCGTCCCGTCATTCACGTTCGTCTCGACCGCCAACGCGTTCGCGCTCCGCGGCGCGCGGCCGGTCTTCTGTGACATTCGTCCGGACACACTCAACCTGGACGAGACGAAGCTCGCAGCGCTCATCACGCCGCGCACCCGCGCGATCGTGCCCGTGCATTACGCCGGCGTCGGCTGCGAAATGGACGCCATCCTCGCGATCGCGCGCCGCCACAACATCCCCGTGGTCGAGGACAACGCCCATGGGCTGTTCGGCCGATACAAGGACCGGGCGCTCGGTACGTTCGGCGCGCTGGCGACGCAGAGCTTCCACGAGACGAAGAATATCGTCTGCGGCGAGGGCGGGGCCCTGCTGATCAACGACCCCGCGTACGTTGAGCGGGCCGAGATCATCCGCGAGAAAGGCACGAACCGCAGCCGCTTCTTCCGCGGACAGATCGACAAGTACACGTGGGTCGATCTCGGGTCGAGCTACCTGCCGTCCGAGCTTCTCGCGGCGTTCCTGTGCGCGCAACTGGAGCAGGCGACCGAGATCCAGGCGCGCCGCGGACGCATCTGGAACCACTACAACACCGAGCTGCACGACTGGGCCGCCGCGCACGACGTGCGCCTGCCGATCGTGCCGGCACACTGCCAACAGCCCTTCCACATGTTCTACATGCTGCTGCCGTCGCTCGAAGTGCGGCAGCGTCTGATTGCGCATCTGAAGGAGCACAAGATCCTGGCCGTGTTTCATTACCTGCCGCTACACCTCTCCGACGTCGGCCGGCGGTTCGGCGGCCGCGCGGGGCAATGTCCGGTCACCGAGCGCATCAGCGAACGACTGCTGCGTCTCCCCCTCTACAACGACATGACGCCCGCGGAGCAGGAGCGCGTCATCAACGCCGTGCGCGAGTTCAACTATTGATGCCCCGCGCGCTGGCCCTGGCGCTTCTGATCCTGCCACTGCTGGGCAGCTGTCCGACCATCGGGCTGCGAACCACGAATAGCCTGGAGATGGGATTCAATACCGGCGCCACCATGACGCCCGTGGCGACATCGGACACCCCGCTCTTTCGTGCCACCGCCGTGTTCGACAGCATCGCGGGCAAAGCCGGCAGCCACGCCCCCACGATCACTGCGTTTCCCGACGGCGAGCTGCTGGCAGCCTGGTATTCCTACAACGGGCCGCACGAGCTCGACGGGGCAGCCATTTACACCGCACGCCGACTCCCTGGTTCTGAAACGTGGGAGCCGCCGACACTGCATATCGATCGCCCGGCGGCCGACGGCAATCCGGTGCTCTACAGCGAAGGCGACAGCGTGTGGCTGTTTCAGGCCGTGGTGAGTGGCACCGGCTGGAGCACCGCGCACATCGAGGTGCAGCGCTCCTCAAACCGCGGTGCTACGTGGTTGTCGCCGGAGCTGATCGTTGGCCCGCTAGGCGCCAATGTACGCTTTCCGCCGATACGCACCCGCGACAGCGAATTGCTCCTGCCTGCGTACAACGACTTGGTCTTGCAGGCACTCTTTTTCGTTTCGCCGAACGGGCAAGACTGGACCCTGCGCGCCACGGTCGCGACCGCCCCGCCGCACGAATGCCTGCAACCGTCCGTCGTCAGGTTGGCCGACGGTCGCCTGCTGGCCGTGCTGCGGAACCGCGGGCAGGAGTGGCTCTGGGTTACCTCGTCCGCGGACGATGGCCGGACCTGGGCGACGCCGGCGGACAGCGGATTCCCCAACCCGGGCAGCGCGGCCGCCCTGTTGCGCCTGGCCAATGGACACCTCGTGCTGGTGTACAACGACAGCCCGTCAGCCCGGCGCCCGCTCTCCACCACAGTTTCCGCTGACGACGGAGCCACCTGGTACCCGCCGCGGCTGCTCGTCGACGGTCCCGGTTCCTACGCCTACCCAGCCGCGATCCAGACGCCGGACGGCCTGATTCACATCGTCTATTCCGACGACCGCCAACGCATCGGGCACATCGCGCTGAACGAGGCGTGGATCGTCGCAGAGGCGCCCGGGAGCGGTTCCTGACAGATCCGGACTTGACTTTCCAGTGAACTTGGGCGATACTGTAAGTATCCGCTTACGATACAGCACATGGAGTATGAATGCCTCGAGTCAGTCAGACCAACGCCAAACGCCGCGCGCTGCTGCCGATTGTCGCGCACGCCTTCGCCGAACTGGGCTACCGGCGGACGACCACCGCGGAGCTGGCCCGACGCTGCGGCGTACGTGAGAACATCCTCTACCGCCTCTGGCCGGACAAGAAGGCGATGTTCATCGCGGCGATCGGCTACGTGTACGACCAGTCGGTCGCGATCTGGGGCCGACTGCTGGTCGAGACCGATGGTGAAACCACGCTCGCCGAGCGATTGCTCGCCTATGAGTCCCAGCACCACGGCGAGTTCGGACATTATAGGATTGTGTTCGCGGGGCTGAGCGAGACGGACGACCCGGAAGTGCGGGCGGCCCTCTCGGACATGTATCGCCGGTTCGCACGTTTCGTGGAGCAGCAGATTAAAGTCCACCGCGCGAGCCGTGCCGTCGGGACGACCCCCGGTGCTGGCGACACGGCCTGGGCCGTGGTCGGGCTGGGCACGGTGGCCAACATCGCCCGTGAGCTGGGGCTGGTCAGCGACACGCAGCGCCGGCGGCTGTTCGCCGAAGTCGGGCGGCTGCTGCTCACCGGGTCGCAGAAGTGAGCGTTTTCTTTTTGGCGACAATGTAAGCATATACTTACCGAATACTAACGCACGTACAAGGAGAGGGTTTATGAAACAGTTCGTAGCAGTGTCGGCATTGGGCATGTTGGGTGGGCTGGTGGTGCTCACGCTGGGCAGTTGCGGCGGCGCCGCCGATCCGCAGCTCGAGCAGGAGTTCCGAGAGACCCTGGGAGATACGTCCATCACCGTCTTCCCGGCCGCGATACGCCGGGAGACGGTCACCTATGATCACGCGCCAACGCTGAGAATCGGCGAGTTCCTGGCGGCGCAGAAGCTGGCCCAGCCAACGATTTCTGATGCGGAGGTGCCGCTCAGCGGGCCGTGGCACTCGAATGAGTCTACGATGTGGCAGGAGAGCGCCGCCTCCCTGGGCACGTATGTG
This sequence comes from Phycisphaerae bacterium, assembly GCA_017999985.1. Classification (NCBI taxonomy): domain Bacteria; kingdom Pseudomonadati; phylum Planctomycetota; class Phycisphaerae; species Phycisphaerae bacterium. Next base: position 263,258 of record JAGNKU010000002.1, read on the forward strand.
AAGGCGCACCCCATCCAGACCCGTTATGCTCTGCTGCCGGAGTACCTGATCCTCGGCGGAAGCGGCGCTGTCGGCGGCGTGCACGTGTACGTCGTGCGCGACGATGGCGCGCTCGTGTTCGGGTTTGGCCTGAATTCCCATCACGAGGCGTTCAAGCGGCTGAGTCCGAAGACGGTGGATGATTGCACGACGCTCGCGATCGATCAACTGCGGGCGCAGCTCGTGACGGACAACGGGACGGCGAAGGTGAAATCCGGCTTGAAGGCGGACACCGCGCTGACCATCGTACCCGTCGTAATGCACGGTGGACCGTCGAAGGACGTGGCCGACGTCGTGGGGCTGATGCTGGAAAAAGAAGGAATGCCGAATATCTGGACGACCGACGCGGCGTTCAATCCGGCCGCGGATGGGTCTCTGGATGAGCTGGCCACGGCGTTCGCCAAGTTCATTAAGGCGCATCCGGTCGAGACCGAGTATGCGCTGTTCGCGCAACTCCTCGGCACGCCGCAGACGGGGCTTACCGAGAGTCGCGCGGTGTTGGTGGACAAGGCCGGCGCTGTTGTCTGGAAGGACCAGCAAGGACCGGATGACGCTGACTTCCAGCGCATCCAGCCGCGCGAGCCGATGCAGTGCTGCCTGCTGCTGTGCGAGCGGCTGAAGCCGGTGTTTCATCTTTCGGCAGTGACGCGCGCGAAGGCGAGCGAGGGCCGGATGGCACGGCTGTGGGCGGAGAAATCCGGCACGCCCACAGACGCGGAGCGCGCGGCGATGCATGACCGCGTGAGCAAGCTCAAGGCCGCCATCGGCAAGGCGACGATCGCCGTCTATCCCGTGCTGCTCGGCGACCAGGTGGATCGACAAGACGGCGAACAACTCGCGGCGCTCGTCGCCGAGGAGTTCGGCGGATCTGTGCAAGCGGCGGCAACCGACTTACCGCTGAAGATCGCCCCGAACTCGAACGAGCAGCGACGGCTATGGGACCTCGCGCGGGCATTCCAGGCCCAGGTACGCGCGAATCCGCCGGCCGCCGATTACGCGCTCTATGCGGAATACACGATCCGGCCAAGTGATCAGCAGGTCTGGACCGTGCATTTCGTGGTTTGTAACCGGGCCGGCGAGTGGGTCATCGTGGATTTCCAGAACAACCATCACGACGATTTCCAGCGGATCAACCCACAGAACAAAGGCGACTGCGCTCGGCTGATCGTGAAACGGCTGCAGGGCTACCTGCGGTAGCCCGCCGCATGCGAGGTGGACTATGACGAACCTGGGTGCCCCGGTTGTCGGCGGCGACGTCGCGCGTTCGCGCCTGCGATTGAAGCGCGTCTTCCTGCGCACGCTCGTAATCTCGCTCGTGTCCTGCGCACTGGTCGCGGTCGCCGCACTGCTCGCGGGCACCTTCAACGACACGACCGCCAAGATATTGATGACGCTCGCGGCGCTGGCCGTGCACAGCGGCGTCGCGATGGTGCTCGCCCACGCGCTCGAGCGACAGGTTCGCACGATCGTGAGCCGCAGCGGTCTCATCCTGTTCGCCGCCAACTTCGTGGTACTGCTCATCTGCATCTGGTGGCCGGGACCGCTGGACGCGCCCGCCGGCCGGGCCAGCGCGACGACGCTGGCCCTGCTGTGCGCGTATGTCGTCGCCGTACCGTGCGCCGACCTCATGGAACGTCGGGCCTACCAGCCGCTGCCGGCAGTCGGCCTGGCGAGCTGCATACTCGCTTTCGTGATGATCCTGGTCTGCATCTGGGCGGAGTCGCGGGAAAACGAAGCGTTCGCAAAGGCCACCGCCATCGCCGGCCTCGTCGCATTCTCGTTTGCCCATACGGCGCTGCTTCTGCGTGTGCCCACGGGCGGACGCACGGACTGGCTGCGCGCCGGCACCCTCTTGTGCGTATGGCTCGTGGCGGCAATGCTGGGCATCACGATCATTTGGGAAGTGGAAGACGAACTGTGGTTCCGCCTGCTCGGCGCCGCCGGTGTACTCGACGCCAGCGGCTCGCTGTCACTGCTGATCGTCGCCAAGTTGCGGCAGGTCGGCAAGACAGAGCAACTGCAGACCGCCGCGCCGCGCGTCGAGCTGAAGTGCCCGCGCTGCGCCACACCACAGTGCGTCGACATCGGCGCCACCCAGTGCAGCGCCTGCGGCTTGAAGTTCCGTATCGAGATCGAGGAACCACGCTGCGTGAAATGCGACTACGTGCTCTGGCAGTTGCCGGAGCGGCGCTGCCCGGAGTGCGGCACGCCGTTCTGACACGGTGTGCCGCACAACCGCGGCGCACTTGGCCGGCCGACGCGCCCTACTTGCGGACCGCCGCCACCTCGTCTTTGATCCGCTTCACATGCCCGCGGCCCAGACCCTTTACCTCGCAACCCAGCTCGAAGTACCGGCGGATCTTCGCGTCGTCCAGGATGCCGAAACAGTCGATGATCCCGACCGGCTGGCCGACCATCTTCACAACTTCGTCCGGCGACAGTGCCAGGTACGGCGCGTGCCGCACCGCGAGCACCACCGCGTCGGCGCCCTGCAACGCCGCCGCCAGGTCCTGCTGGACACGGAGATTTTTCAGACCCTCCTGGTTGCGGAAGAAGCGCGCCCAGCTGTGCCCCGGCGACGGATAGGTGTCCTGCTCCTCGACCTCCCACCAGTGCTGCAGGTACGGGTCATGCACACGCATGTCAGCCCCCATCTCGGTCAGCTTGCGCAGCACGAGCTCGCTGCCGCTGTAACGCGTGTCGCCGACGTCTTCGCGGTACGCCGCCCCGAGCAGCGCCACGCGCGCCGCCGCGACGATCTTACCCATGTTGCGCAGCGCGTCGCGCGTCAGCTCGGCGACGTGCAAGGCGCGGGTGTCGTTGATGTCAATCGCCATCGGCGTGATCTTGAAGATCTCGTCCTCGAAACCCATCAGGTGGCGGTAAGCCCACATGCCCAGGCCGCCGTCCTTCGGCAGGCAGTAGCCGCCGATGCCGGGGCCGGGGAAGATCATGTTGTTGTGCGTCGGCCGCATCTTGATCGCCTTGACGACCTTGATCAGGTCGACGCCGTTGCGCTCGGCGAAGAGGCTCCACTCGTCGAGAAAGGCCAGCATGGTGGCGCGGAAGCTGTTTTCCACGATCTTGCAGGTCTCGCTCTCGAGCGGGCGATCGAGCACGGTGAGGGGGAACTTCTCGGTGTTCAGCACCTCGGTGAGGAACTTTTCCACGCGCTGGCGGGCTTCCGCGTTCACGCCGCTGCAGACACGCCAGAAGTCGCGAATGCTGCGGACGTACTCCTTGCCGGGCATGACGCGCTCGAAGCTGTGCGCCAGCAGCGGCTCGGAGGTGATCCCGCGGGCGGCGAAGGCGCGCTTCAGGATCGGCAGCGCCACGTACTCGGTCGTGCCCGGGGCGACGGTGGTCTCGATCAGCACGAGGCACTTCGGCGGGATGAGCTGCCCGATGACCTCGAAGCTCTTCTCCAGGGCGGCCATGTCGGCGCGGCCGGTACGCAGGTTGCCGAGGTCTTCCTTCAGGTAGTCGCACTGCACGTCAACCACGACGCAATCGGCCAGCTTCAGCACGTCGTTGGTATACGTCGCCATCAACGTGCCCTTCTCCTTCACGCAACGCGGGATAATCTGGTCCACCTCGGGGTCTTCGGCCTTCACAGGCGACACGCCGCGGTTGAGGTACTGAATCTTCCAGTAGCTGCGCGTGCTGGGCCGCTGCATGCCGATCACGAACTTGCTCGGCTTGCCGGTCTTCTTGTCGACCGTGTCGGCCACGACGGCGGCCATGACCGCGCCGACGAACCCGACGCCGACGACCACGACGATCTCGCGGCCCTGCTTGCGCTGCTCGGCGACGATCTTCTCCAGCCGCTGATACTCGGCCGCATACTGCTCCTCGGTCGGCAGCGGAAACTTCTCACCATCGGGGCTGACTGAAAACGCCATGCGACTCTCCTCGATACCTGTGCGCGCCCGCCGCCTGCGAAGACCGGCCGGGGCTAGATGTGCTCCGTCGCGATCCCGTACATCTGGCCATAGGCCTCAAACTGCCGCACGTGATCGCCGTAAATGAACAACTGGTGAAAGCCCTGCGTGTCGCGCGTGTCGGCGGGGCCGTCCAGGGCCAGCTCGACCGACGTGCGGCACCCGCCGGCGGGCGGCGTGTCATGATTGCGCAGCACGCGGCCCTTGCCCAGGATCATCTTGTCCGGGGCCGTGAACTGCATGATCGTCACTTCCTGCTCGGGGCGCCACAGCACCTGGAGCGAGACACCGATGTCGGATTCCGAGTGGCTGCGCAGGATGAACGGCTCCGGGGGCTGGTGGTAGCCATTGAGCCGGGTCGGGCAGACACAGTGCGCGCCGATGAATGTGTTGTGCACTGTCTCCGGCACCGGATCCTGCATGAAGCCTGGCTTGTCCAACAGCTTGCAGCACAGCGTGTGCGACATGACCGCGTTGATGTCTGCTTCGCAGATCGCGGGCACGCCTGCATCGAGGAACCGCGACCAGGCCATGCACGGCGGGCACGGTATCTGCCGGTCGAAGACCGCGCCGAGGCAGTCCATCGTGATCCCGTGACAGCCTTCCTCGCTGAGAATGCGCGCGGCTGCGAAGTAGTTGCGCGCCGCGTTGATCACATCCGCCCGCGAGGGCTCAACGACTTTCTGTGCCGCCTTGCTGTACTCCTCAACCATCGCCAGCACGTCCGGCGTCTCGCCCGTCGCCGCCAGTGCGTCCGCGAACCGTTGCCGCGGCAGACGCCGGAGCTGCAGGCCGAAGGGCTCGAGCACTTCGTCCCGCGTCTCGTTCCCGGCCAGGACCGCCACACGCGTTCGCCGCACGTCATACGCTGTCCGCACCATCTTGAGCCCGAAGCGCAGCGGATTCAGCTCGAAGTCCGGCGACGAGATCAGGTGGACACCTGGCTGACGCGACAGCGCACGAATGTGGCCGGTGAAGCACACCCCCAGGCCGGCGAAGATGATCGTCGGGACGCCTGCGTCGGCGATTTTCTTGACCTGCCCCCACTGATCCATGTGCAACGGCAGCGCGATAACCGCGGCCGGCTTTGCCGCCTGGACCTGCGCGGCAAAACCGGCGACGGCCGCGTCGTCATACAGCGGCTCAGGCTCGAAGCGCATGCGGACTTTCAGCTCGTGACCGAAGCCCTCCAGGCGCTCCCGCGTTTTGTTGACAAACGCGTCGTAGGCATGTTTTTCCCACGCGGTGCCCGGCCAGCCGAGCCAGTACTTGTTTTTCGGCCGCAGGAACACGACCCGGATTTCAGGCCAACTGCCGGGCGTGTCGGCGGCTTCCGTCTGCGCGACCTCGCGCGCCGTAGCTTGTCGCAACCAGAATGCACCCGCAACGCTGGTGCTGGCGGCGGCGACCAGAAACTCGCGCCGCGAGAGCCCACTCGAACTACCACAGCACGCGCTATGATGGCACACGGTTCCGCCTCCAGCCGGTCCGCTGCCATGGCCGACACCGAGTCGTTGCGCGGACGGGCGGCACGATTGGACGGTGTGTGCCAGTATCGCCCAGGCCCGCGACGGCGCCAAGCAGGGCAGCCGCGGCTGAACGCCGGAATGGGCGCCGGGTCCTACCGATCCGCCGATTTCTGGCGGCCGTGCGGCCCGGTCCAGTCGTCGGCCGCGCCGGAAGCAGCACCTCCGGCGCGGCGACGCTGGCCCGTTTGAGCTACTTCACGCGCGTGTACGTGATTTCCATCTGCTTGATCTCCTTACCATCGGGCTGCGTCATGTACATCTCAAAGACGTGCTTGTCCTGGCTCTCGATGCGCGACACCGTGCGCCACTTCTGGTCCAGTTGCTCCGTCATCGGATTGGGGCCCGCGCCGGTGATGGTGATGACCTTGCCCGTCGCGTCGCACTTTCCCGTGCCGTACATCATGCCCGTGCTCATGTTGTCGATCCACACGGACATGTACTCCTTTTTCATGTTGTCATAACCCAGCAGCCCCAGGCCGTTGTACGGAGGACCGTTCGGCTCTTCCGGCGGTGCCGTCACGTCCTGCCGCAGGTACTTGCCGTCGTAGATCCACGTGAACTCCGCCTTGCCCTGCGAGGTCTGCGGCTCGGCGTCCGGCGACATCCACCAGCGCAACTGAAAGTCCCACTTGCCCACGAACGGGTCGAGGTGCTTGTGGTGCTCGCCCGGCGTGGCGTACTCCATGCACCGCTTCATCATCTCGGCCATTTTCTCGGCATCAGCCTGGGCCGCGGCGGGCTTCTTGGCGTCTTCCGCCTTCGACGGTGTTTCCGACGGCTTGCGAGTGTCCGGCGGCTGCTTCTCCTGCGCCAGCGCCGGCAGCGTCCACAGCAGCCCGCAAGCACACGCCAGCCCAAAAGTCCATTTACATCGCATCATGCTTGTGCTCCTTCTCTGGGTATCGGCCCGCAACATCGCCGCCTCACACCGAGGTCGACGTCAACACGCAGACAGCATGTTAGGGTTTTGTTCGCTTTTCGTCAACTGCCATTCGGCCCGCACACTGGGAGATAGTAGCGCCGTTGCTCACATAGCGGCGGCGATGTACGCTGAGTGGGCAACGGGCGAGATGAGCGAATCCATGCTCCCGGCGCGATGCCTTATAATCGTGGACCCGGTTCCGAACAATGAGTTAACCATTTATGACAGCACACTTTGTGAATCTGCTAGACGAGCTGCGCCGCCGCTCCTTGCGGATGGCGAGCCAGGTCGAGGACATGTTGTTCGAGGCCTGCGAGGCCATCTCCGATCCGGGCCAGCAAATGGCCCTGCGCGTGATTGCCCGCGACGCCGAGGTGGACGCGGCCGAGGTCGAGGTCGAGGCCGAGGTCATTCGGCTGCTCGCGCTGTATCAGCCCGTCGGCATCGACCTGCGGATGCTCTGCACGATCCTGAAGGTCAACAACGACCTGGAGCGGGTCGCGGACTGCGCGGTCAACATCGCGGAGCGCGCAGCGCATGGGGAATTGCAGGCGGTCGTGCGCGACAACGAAGAGCTGCGGCAGTTGTACCCGACGGTGCGTAAGGCACTGCGCGGCGCGGTGCAAGCCTACAGTTCCAACGACCCCGAGGCCGCGCGCGCAATCCGGGAGCAGGACCAGGGGATTGACGCGCTGTACCAGCAGATCATTCGAAACGTCCTGAAAGCGGCCGACGTGTCCCGCGATGACCTGGCCGCGTACCTCGATCTGCTGTCGGTGGCGAAAAACCTGGAGCGCATCGCCGACCACGCCACGAACATCGCCGAAGACGTGATCTTCCTCTCCACGGGCCAGATCGTCCGGCACCGCGAATGAGGCCACCGCGCGCCGCCACGCTCAATCCGCCCTGCGTAATACCGCTTTGAAGACCTCGATGGTCCGCTGCCGCGCGGCGGTGTGGTCGCAGAGGGGCGCCGGATAATCCAGCGCGGCCCGCTGCTCGGTCAGCCCGGCCGGATCGTGCAGCGCCCGCATCGCCACGTCGCGCAGCTCCGGCACCCATTCACGGATGAACTCGCCGTCCGGGTCGAACTTGCGCGCCTGCGTGTACGGGTTGAATATGCGGAAATACGGGACGGCGTCCGTACCCGTTGACGCGGCCCATTGCCAGCCGCCGTTGTTACTCGCCAAGTCCCCATCGACCAGGTGACGCATGAAGTGCTGTTCGCCGCGCCGCCAGTCGATCAGCAGGTCCTTCGCCAGGTACGTCGCCACGATCATGCGCAGCCGATTGTGCATCCAGCCGGTGGCCGCGAGTTGCCGCAGGCCGGCGTCGACGATCGGCACGCCAGTGCGTCCGGCACACCATGCCGCGAAGTCCGCGTCGGCCGTCCGCCACGGCAAGCGCTCCGTCGGTGGCTGAAACGCCCGCCCCATGCTGACGCGCGGAAACGCCACCAGCACGTGCTGATAGAACTCGCGCCAGATCAGCTCGTTGATCCACGTCACCGGCCCGGCCCGCCCGGTGTCCAGCCGTCCGTCATTCGCGTCGCGCGCTTCGGCCAGGCAGCGCCGCGGCGACAGAACACCCAGGGTCAGGTACGGCGAGAGGCGGCTGGTGCCCTCGGCGGCCGGCCGATCGCGCAGCTTGCGGTAGGTCGTCACCGGGCCGGAGAGGAAATCGCTCAGTCGCCGCTGCGCGACGCGTTCGCCCGCCGGCCAGAGATCCGGCCGCCCGCGCGACAGGTCAAAGCCGGCGATTTGCTCGGGGATACTGTCCGGCGCGCACACCAGCCGCGCGCGTGGCCGCGGTGCCGGGCGCGGCGCATCCAGACCGTGCGCTTCAATGTGCGCAGTCCAGGCCCGTTTGAACGGCGTGAACACGGTGTAGTCACCCCCCTGCCGCGTGTGCAACGCGCCGGGCGCGACGATCGTGCGATCATCGAACGCCCGCACGTCCAGACCCGCGCCGGTGAGTGCGCTTGTCACCGCTTCATCGCGGCGGCGCTCGTTGACCTCATACTCCCGGTTGAAGTAGAGCGCGTCGCAGTTGAACTGGCGCGCCACGTCGCGCAGCACAGCCGGTACGCGCTCGAAGGTCGGCACACTCCTGATCAGCAGGGGAATTCTGAGGCGCTTCAACCGCTCCGACAAACACGCCAGGTTACGCAGCAGAAACTCGACCTTGATGTCCGCCCAGTCGTGACTGCGCCACTGCCGCGGGCAGATGACGAAGACGCCCACGACGCCACGGTCTGCCGCGCGGCAGGCCTCCGCGAGCGCGGGATGATCGTCGACCCGGAGGTCCGCGCGAAACCACACGAGCGCACGCGTGTGCATTGTCAGCCCACCTCATGGCCCAGCAGATGTCGCAGGGCCGCGTCGAGCTCCGGATGCCGAAAACAGTAGTCCGTGCGGGTCAGAACGGCCGGCGCGACACGTGCGCTCGCCAGTACGACCTCGTCCGCTAGTCGGCCCAGCGCCAGGCGCAACACGCAGCCCGGCACGCGCAACGCGGCCGGCCGTCGCAGGACCCGGCCCAGCGTCCGCGCGAACTCGCGGCTGGTCACCGGGCGCGGTGCCACCACGTTGACCGGGCCATGCACACGGTCATCGAACAGCGCGTGATACACTGCACCGACCGCGTCATCCAGGCTCACCCAGCTCAGGTACTGCGCGCCGCCGCCGACCGGGCCACCCAAGCCCAAGCGAAACGCCGGCAACAACTGCCGCAACATCCCTCCCCCGGGCGTCAGCACGACGCCGAAACGCAGGTGCACACAGCGGACGCCATCGGGCCCCATCGCCCGCGCAGCCGCCTCCCACGCCTGACACACCTCCGGTAGGAACCCCTGCCCCGGCGCGCTGTCCTCGTCCAGCACCTCAGCCCCACGATCGCCATAGAGGCCGACCGCAGAGGCGCACAAGAACACACGCGGCCGCTCCGGCAGAGCGCGCAGGGACGCACACAGCGCCTGCGTGGCGTCGACGCGACTGTGACGGATCGCCTCCATGCGGCGGGCCGTCCACCGACCTGCGATGCTCTCGCCCGCGAGATGAATGACAGCATCGACACCGGCGAGCCGCGCCGGTTCCAGAACTCCGCGCTCCGGGTCCCACTGCACTTCAGCCAGGTCGCCGGCGGGGCGGCGCACGAGCCGCAGGGTGCGGTGCCCGCCGGTCGTGAGCAGTGCATCCAGGGCGGTCCCGATGAGCCCGCGTGCTCCGCTGAGGGCGACCGTCAGGCGCGGCCGGGTGCGGTGTGCCGCGTGGAGCCGCAAATCGTCGGCGGTCGTGCGGTGCCGATAGCGGAACACGCGCTGCAGCGTGCGGCGAATGGCACGCTCACCCAGCGCGGCACCCACGGCCCCCCCCGGCAGGCCATAGTGGATCTCGTCGCGGAGCAGGCAGCGCCCCGCTTCCACCGGCACAAACTCGTGCCGATGCACCCAGTGCGCGAACGGCCCGCGCACCTGCACATCGCAGAACTGCCGCCCAGCCTCGTATTCCCGGTGCTCCAATTGCCACCGTGTCCGCAGCAGCCCGGACCCCACCAGCAGATCCACGCGGTCGCCGTCGCAAATGCCGCCGCTTCGCTTCAGCACGCGCACCCGCTGCCAAGGCGGCACCAGGCGTTCAAATGCCCCCGGCCGCGCGTGCCAGTCGAACACCTCTGACGCCGCGGCGTCGAGCAGCGTCTCGAAAGCGAACGATCCAGGCGTCATGTGCTGCTCCGGCCGCACACATCCGCCCCGCGACGGCGTGCAGCATACGCGGGTGCGTCCCCGTGTGTCTACGCGGTCCACCCGCAGCGTGGATGAACCAGCAAACGCGCGAAACACGGCCGCTCAGTTGCCCGGCACGGCCGCGGCGGGTTCGCGCGCTGCCGGGGCAATGTCTGCCGGCTGTGCGCGTGCGGTCCGCTGCTGAAGCTCGGCCAGCTTGGCCCGGACCCGCTCCGCGTGCCCCTCCGGAATGACCTCGGGCCAGTGCCAGGCGACGCGCCCATCAGGGTCAATCATGACTGTGCTGCGCATCGCCCGCGCGCCCCACGCGGTCTCCGCCCACGCGCCGTACGCCGTCATCACCGCGTGGTCCGGGTCCGACAGCAACGGCACCGTGAGCTTGAACGCGTCGGTGACGGCTTTGTGACTCGCGACCGAATCGGGGCTGATGCCGTAGACCCAGGCGTTCAGCCGCTGAAACTGCCGGTGGCTGCGCGTGAACTCCTGCGCTTGACACGTGCAGCCCGCGGTCCCATCGGCAGGGTAGAAGTAGATCACAACCCAGTGGCCGCGGGCGTCCCGAAGACGTACAGGCCGGTCGTCCTGATCGGGCAGCGTGAAGTCCGGCGCCGGCCGCCCGACCAGCGTGGACCGCTGCGCTGCCGCCAGTTCGATCTCCGCGGCCCGCTGCGCCGACAGACAGCCGCTCGCCAGCAGCGCCACACTTTCCAGCAATACACCCCCGACGATGCGTAGGCGCCCGCGGGGCGTGCCCACAGCGCCGCCTGCCCGATGCTCCATCATGATCATGCTCCACGCGACGGTCGCTGGCAGGCTCCCCCGCTCCGCCATGTCGCCCGGCTAGCGGGCACCACACCGCGACCAGATTCGGCCCGTTCCAGAGATCGTGCCGCGGGCCCCTGAATACCCGCCAGCACCCTACGCCCCCGCGTACTCCGCGCACGTCTTCGCCGTCTCCCAAACGCGTACCCGGTACAGGCGGGCCGGCGCGACCTGGTCCGCCAGCAGGCCCCAGATGACGCGCGCGATGTTCTCGACACTAGGATTGACCGCGCGGAACTCGTCCGTGTCCGCGTTCAGGTGCTTGTGATCGAGACGCTCGATGACGCGCTCCTGCACGATTTGCTCGAACCGCGGCAACGGCAGCACCGCACCGCTCTTCTCGTCCGGCACGCCCGCGACCGTCACCTCCAGCAGGTAATTGTGGCCGTGCCCGGTCGGGTTGTTGCACTTGCCAAACGTCCGGCGGTTTTCTTCGGAGGAGAACTGTGGACAATGCAGCCGGTGCGCCGCCGAAAACTCGAATTGCTGTGTCAGCAGGACCATCTCAGGCTCCTCCCGATGCACGGTGTAGCGCAGGCACGGCGTCACACTCAGTTCCAAGGTGATCAGCGGAGCCCCCGCCGGTGCGCTCGGCGTAATGCGCCGCCAGATGTCCTGCAGAAGCCGCTCGGCCGACATCCGCCAGCCGTGCGCCTGCAGCGCCGCGGCGGCATGCGGAATCGCATGTCGGCGCAGCAGCTCATCCAGGATCGAGATGTTGCACAGGTAGCCGGTCACCGGGTCCGGTTCGCCGACGACGGTGGCGCGCAGGCGCAGGTACGGTACCAGGCCGACGGCACTTGGCCAGCCGCCCCAGGAGTTCGTGACCGGCCGCGAGAACTCGACCCGTCCGGCCCAGTCGCGGTCAACCGAGAAGCGGACCTCGCGCGTCAGGCGTATCATGGTGCCCGATTGTAGGCCGGACTATGATCGGGGACGAGTTTCAGCGTGACCCTTTCTCGCGAGGACAAGCGCGTGACTGAACAGACCTGCGTCATCACCGGAGCCAGCCGGGGGATCGGACTGGCAACCGCATCGGAGTTCGCCCAGCGCGGCTGGCGGATCGTGGCCGCGGCCCGCCGGTCGGAAGATCTAACCGCCGCGGCTGAGCAGATCAAGGTCGCGGGCGGTGTGTGCACCGCGGTGCCGACGGACGTGGGCCAGGCCGCGGAGGCCCAGGCCCTGATTCGTACCGCCCAGGAGCGCTGTGGGCGAATCGACGTGCTGGTCAACAACGCCGGTGTGGCGCCGCTGTGCGCCACGGCGCAACTGGACCCCGCGGAGTTCGACCACGTGTTCGCCGTGAACATGGCGGCGATTTATCACACGACGCGCGCGGTGTGGCCGCTCATGCAGGCCCAGGGCGGCGGAACGATCATCAACATCTCGTCGCTGGCGTCGGTGGACCCGTTCCCCGGCTTCGCGGTTTACGGCGCGAGCAAGGCGTGGGTCAATGTTTTCACGCAGGCCACCGCCGCCGAGGGCAAGCCCCACAATATCCGGGTGTTCAGCGTTGCGCCCGGCGCGGTCGAGACCAGCCTGATGCGCGCCGCGTTTCCCAAGTTCCCGCCGGAGAAGACGCTCGCGCCCGAAGCCGTCGCGCGCGTTATCGTCGCCCTCTGCGATCCGGGCATGACGCCGTGCAGCGGGCAGACCATCTTCGTCCGCAAGTAGCTCGCGGTCGGCGTCGCCGCTGGCAGGATTACTCCCACATGGGTGCGATGGGCATCTTGCCCGTCTTTCCAGCGGGCGGGACGCCCGTTCCACCCCCTATGTGGATTACTTGTGATGCGGCAATACCCTAACCGCCGCTCAGCAGTGCGACAAACGCGTTGATGTCGCCGAACCCGACCACGCCGTCGTTATTGATGTCGCCGTTGATCCGGATGCAGTCCGGGTGCACGGCGCGGTACTCGTCCGGGTTGCCCATTAGCAGCACGAACGGGTTGATGTCGCCGAAGCCCACCCCGCCGTCGCAGTTCAGGTCACCGGCCAGCTTCTCACACACGTCCGGCACGGCGTTCGTGTTGTCATCCGCGCACGTGCCGCCGGCGATGTCGATCCAGTCCGCCACGCCGTTGCCGTTGCAGTCGGTCGTCGGCGGGGCAAACGCCCACACCTCGACGTCGTCAATGTTCCAGCCGGAGTAGGCCCACGCGCCCACGCCGATCTGGTAGCCCCAGCGGATGTAGACGGTCGGCTGCTCGTCGATCACCGCGGGCAGGTCATACGACCGCAGCGTCCAGGCGTTCTCGCGCATCACGGTCGTGCCGGCGGTCCAGACGTTGACCCAGTTGCTGCCGTCCGCCGACGCGTCGATCGTGTTGCGCACATACGGGAAGTAGTCGCTGTTCAACCAGCGCTGGAACTTGAGCGTGCCGCCCGCGCCGCCGCTGAAGTCCAGCGGTCCGAGGGTGAGGTAGTACGGGCCGCCGTAAGTCGGCGTGTAGTCGCCCTGCAGGTTCACGCCGAAGACGTTGCTGCCGGTCGCGCCGGCGGTCGGGTCGGGATAGCCGTGGGACCCGCCCTGCCCGGCGGGCGTGCCATACTCCCACTGCCCCTGCAGGCTCCAGCCCGGGTTCGTGTCCATCGGGAAGCTGTAGACCCGCACGGGGCTGCCGACCTCGAGCTTCACCAGGCGGATCGTGTCGCCGCGGTGGTTGGTCGTGTTGATGAACTCCAGCGTGTCCGTATAGCGCCCCACGTCGAGTGCGTTCGCCGTCGCGTTCACCGTGACGGTCACGTTGGCCGTGGCCAGGCCCGCCAGGTAGCCGCTCGCGTTCGTCACCGTCAGCCACGGCGCCGTGTGCGTCACCTCGTAGTTGACAGCGAGGCCACTCTGGTTCTTGACCACGTACGTGATCGTGTTGGGCGTGAACGGCCCCCCGGGTTCACCCGTGGCGGTCAGCCCGCCGGCCGGCGTTACCTCCAAACCCTTGGCCCCCAGGTACTCGACGTAGCAGGCCGCATAGCCGATGCTGGAGCAGTTGTACGGGATGCGCATATACCCGTCCTCGCCCCAGTCCGGACCCCACGAATTGCGCATGATCCAGTAGCCGCCGTCCGCATCATTCCAGCCGACGAGCACGACTGCGTGGTTGCACGCGCCGCTCGCGCAGCCGTTGAAAATCCCGCCGCTGTAAGCGTGAAACGCCGAGTTGACATAGCAGGCCACCGACACCGGGCCGTGATCGAGGATCGCCTGCTTGATCGAGCTCACCGGCGGAATGTTGCTCGAGGTGCCGATGTAGGCCCAGTTGTTGATCAGGTAAACGTGCTCATACGGGCAATTGCAGGGCACATCCAGGGCGACGTACGGAAAGGACGCTTCTGCGACCGCACCCGTGCCCCCACAGGGATCCGTCTTCCACTCGAGGTAATCGTGCGCCCAGAAACCGCCGCCGCAGTCCCAGCCGTCGCTGTTGCAGCTCACCAGCCATTGCTCGGAGAGGTCCGGCGTGTCGCCGTCGTGGATCATGATGTTGCATTCGAGCGGGCCAATCGTGCCGAAAGCCCAGCAACTGCCGCAACTCGCCTGGTTGCGCACGGGGGGGCAGAAATTCTGACCGTTGACGTTGCGCCAGTCGTACGCCGCCGGCAGCGCGCGCGTCGCCACGCACGGGTCAAACCGCGCCCCCACCCACCAGTTGTCGGGCGCGACAAAGCCGCACAGCTCCGACAGCGGCCGCCGCGTCGCGTCACTCTCACCCACCGTGAACGTCCAGCCCTCGCGCTCGCCCTGTGCCTGCAGGGCGTCGATATCCGCGGCGGTGAGCTGTGCCCACGCCGGCGCTGCCCAGATCAGCCCGCTGCCCAACACCAACCCGATGATGACCGAACGGTGCATGTGCGACTCCTCTGGAACTGAATTCCGGCGGACGGGGCGCCGACAGTCTGCCCGCCCATCTCCCTCGATATGTCCTTTATACCACTTCGGACCGGATATTCCTATCCCGCGGGCGGTCCGTTGGAAAAAGAAGCAGGCCGGGTCCGAGGACCCGGCCTGCTCACCGATTATCCGGCTATGCCTCGCCCGGCCGCGTTACCGCGCGCTGAGCAGGGCTACGAACGGGTTGATGTCGCCAAAGCTGACCATCCCGTCCTGGTTGATATCCGCGTTCTGCTCCGGGCAGTCCGGGAACGCCGCCGCATACTGATCCGGGTTCGCCAACCGCAGCACGAACGGGTTGATATCGGCGAAACCGACGACGCCGTCGCAGTTCAGGTCGCCGATCAGGTACGGCGGCGTACAATCCACCGTCTTGATGCGGAAGTCATCGAGCGCCGCCTCGACGATCGAGCCCGAGCCGATGTCCTCGGCGATGAAGCGCAGCCGGACCTGGCTGGTCAGCGGCACGAAGTTGCTGACTTCAAACTCGTGGTAGTACCAGCCGCCGGAGGTCTCCGGCCCGGTCGGACCGACGGTCTCGACGTTGGTCCAGCTACTGCCGCCAGTGCTGCTGATGTCGACGCGGAAGGTGTCCGCATTGGGCGCGCCGCCTTGGTCGTTCGAGTACCACCGCCAGTAGCTGATCACCGCGCTGCTGTAGCTCGACAGGTCCAGCAGCGGCGACTTCAGGGTCGTCTTGCCTCCATCGACGTCGTACGAGCCGATGCCGGAGCCGGCGCGGTAGTCGGTCACCCAGCACAGCGTGCCGGGATCGGGCGTGTGGTCGCTGCCGGGTTGAGCGGCGGTGGCCTGCGGCACATTCCGCGTCCAGAGTCCGGTGGTCGCGGTATCGCCGGTGTCACCCACGGTCCAGCCCTGGTCCGTCTCGAACGCGTCCTCGAATGGGACCACCAGCCCGTAGCCGCTCAGCGCTGAGTACACCGTCGCCGGTGCGCCGGTCGGGTTGAACGTCGTGTCGCCGACCACGGTCTGCGCGCTGAAGTAATAACGCACTGCGGTGCCGCACGTGGCGGGCGGGAACACGGCGTCATACACATTGGGCGCGACCATCTGCATTGCCACGGCCGTGTAGCTTCCACCGCCGATCTGGTAGTAGAACATGCCGGTCCCCGGCTCCGGCGACGATCCCAGTGACGACACCTCGACCCGCACGACGTCGCCGCCGGCGGGATTCACGACTTCCGGGCGCCCGTTGGGGAACGTGAAGGCCAGCGGCGGCAGCGCCGGGGCCGCCATGTTGTGCATGGAGAAGCCGGTGTTGATCTCGGCGTAGTGCGGCGAGCCGTTAGTCAGATCGCCGTCGTTGTCGTCGAGGGTCAGAAAGTCAATCGTGATCTGCGGCGTGATCGTGCTGCCGCTGTGCAGCGGGACCGAATTGAGCGTCAGGCTTGAGAGGATCGCGCGGTAGTCGTCCGGCTCGGTAATCGCCAGCTCGTTCCGTGTGTGCCAGATGCAGCCCGACAGCAGCTCCGCGCACGCGTGGGCCTCGCCCGTGCAGGGATACTGGAGCAGCGTATTCGCGTTGCGCAGGCCCGTGTTACAGTTGCCGAAGAAGCCGTAGCCGAGAATCGGGTCGTCCGCAATCAGCACCGCGACGCAGTCGCTCATGCCCTCGCCGTACTGATCCTGCCCGCTGCCGCCACACTGGACGATGTGGTGGCCATACTCGTGGTGCACGACGCTCGAATACGCCGTGTTCGGATAGCTGCCGCTGGCCGAGCAGAAATTGAGCGACGTGCCGCTGTACCACGCGTTGCCCGGGCAGTAGCCGTCCGTCCGGTTCACGTAGATCGGGAAGTTCGTCTGCGTCGCGATCGTCGGGTACGCCGGGTTCTGCGCCAGCACCCAGTCACGCACGATATTGGCCTGCACGTACGCGTTCGATTGCGCCCGCACCGCCGGATCCAGGTTCGCCCCGTTGTGCACGAAATTGGCCGGCCCCGGTGGCGTCAGGGTCTGCGACATCGTCTCTTCGGCGCCGGCGTAGTTGTCGACCGTGAAGTATTGCCCGGCCATGTACGACGTTACCGTCACTTGCGCCGTCCCGCCGTTCGGGATCGTGAAGTCGCCGTTGGAGTCCGCATAGGCCGTGCTGCCGCCGGTGATCGACACGCGGGCGTACGGGTAAGGCATGAGCACTTCGGCCGCGCAGTTGTCGGCCTTGGGGCCTTCGGTTGCATACCCGCTCACGTTGCCGATCATGTCCGTGAAGAGAATCAAGTTCTCGGTGTGCAGAATCTGCCCGGTGGCCGCATCGGTGACAAACCGGAAGCGCTTCGGCTCGGCCCGGGCGCTGAGGCCCTCGCCCACGAACGTCAGGGCGACGGTCGGCGCCGCGCGCAGTTGATCCACGCCGGCCCAGATCACCAGCTCGGCTTCATCGAACTGGCTCAGACCGGGCTCAAACGCCTTCGCCGCGGCGTGCGCTGCGCCTTCCGACACGTTGGCCGCCGCCCGCGAGGGCACCGTGTAGCCGCCCAGGTCACGCAGTGACGACGACGCCAGCACCAGTGGATAGTCCGGGAGATTCCGGACCAGCAGGCGCAGGTCCGAGCCGTACACCGGGATGCCGTCCTTGTACTGCCGGTAGTAGAGCAGCGTGAACTTGTATGTGCCCGTGGCGGGCTCGTACATCAGCGGCTGGGTGTACACGCCGTTGAAGCCGTTGCCCG
The DNA here is from genome assembly GCA_017999985.1 of Phycisphaerae bacterium. Classification (NCBI taxonomy): domain Bacteria; kingdom Pseudomonadati; phylum Planctomycetota; class Phycisphaerae; species Phycisphaerae bacterium. The sequence continues at coordinate 280,838 of JAGNKU010000002.1, forward strand.
GCACCAGCTCAGCGGTCGGCAGGCCGAAGACGTGGCTGGCGGAGTGCACGAACGCGTCCGCACTCTCCTCCGGCGACTGACCATAACTGAACGGCTTTGCCCACACGCGGGTGAGCTGCCCGTCCTCCACAAAGAACTGCACGCCGGGATAGACCTGCGCCAATTCCTCGCGGGCGTCCTCCACGAATCCGTTGCCCAGGGCCAGCGATCCGCTGACCAGAACCAGACCGAGACTTAACCACCAGCGCATGAGGTGTCCTCCAGATTTAGCGCGCGGGAAAGAAGGGTACGAATTCCGCATCTTCAAGTCCGACCTGAGGATAGCCGGCGCGCGCGGCCAAAACAACCGCTAACTTCCGGCTCGCACCCGGCCTGCACACGCCACCAAAGTCGACTGCGCGACACAAGTTCCGATAATACCACCAACCTCATGCCATAAGATGCCATGGCATGCCTCAGCCGGCTGAATCTGTCTTCGACCAACGAACGCCAATACTTGCCGCGAAAACCCGGCCGCGCCGCGTCCGTCACCGCGCGGCGAGCAGCGCCACGAACGGATTGATGTCGCCAAAGCTGACGCTGCCGTCTTCATTGATGTCACCGTTCGCATCCGGGCAAGTTGGATACGCGGCGGCGTACTGCTCCGGGTTCGCCAGCCGCAGCACGAACGCGTTGATGTCGCGGAAGCCGACCTCACCGTCACAGTTGAGGTCGCCGCGGAGCATGTTCGTGCCGGTCGTCAGCATCGCAGTCGGCCCCCAGGCGGTCTCCACGCCGGCCTGGTTGCGGGCCTTGACGACGAAGGTGTACTCGGTCGCCGCTTGCAGACCCGCCACGGTCAGCGTGGCCCATTGCGCGTCGGTCTGCCAGACGGGCGTGGCACTCGGTTGTCCGCCGGCACCGACGTACATGCCGTCCCAGGCGGCATCCGCCGGGTTTGTCGCCGCGCAGCGAATCGCGAACACCGTGTACCCCGGGTTGTCATTGGGCTGCACATCCAGGTCGAGCGTGCTGGCCGTCGCGTTGGCCAGAGCCGGAGCAGCCGGCACGTTCGCCCAGGTGGTCGCCGCGGCGCTGCCCGAGTAACCCGTCACGTTCGGCGGCGACGCGCTGTCGCGCGCCCGCACCCGGTACGTGTACGTCGTGTCGGGTACGAGTCCCTCGTTCGCATAGAGAGTGGACGCTTGCCAGACACTGCTGGCACCGCCTGCGCCGCCCGCCACGAACTCGAACTCATACTGTACCGGCGGCGATCCGGCGTCCGTCGCCGTCGTCGCGGTCATCTTGATGGCGTTGGCGCTGATCGCGGCCGGCGCACTCGCAAACGTCATTGGGTCGGGGCTCGGGGACGTCGTGTCCTCCGCGGCGCAGGCCGGTCCGGACACATTGAGCACGTACGTGCCCGTCGCGCCATTCTTGCCCGAGATGCGGATGTAGTAGGTGGTGTTCGCGATGACATTCAAGGTCAGTGCGGACTGCGATGTCGGGAAGAACCCGCAGGCGCCGAACCAACTTGTATCGTCGTTGCACGCGAGCTGGTTCGCCGACGTGCCTGGGCACCCGCTGTGCACCGAGAGAACCGTGTCGTAGCTCGAATCACACAGCTCCAGCGTCAGGCTGCCGCTGGTCTGCGGGGTGTACCTGTACCACGCGTCCGGCGTGGAATTGGACGAGCCGCATGAAGCGGAGCCATCCACGGTGCGTCCGGTGGTCGTGTAGCTGTAGGCGCCCGGGCAGGCGCGCGCGGCCTCCGCGCAGTCGTCATTCTCGGGCGGCAGGCCCTGCCACATGTTGTGCGCGCCGAAGCCCGTGGTGATCTCGGTGAAGTGCGGCGTGCCGTTGGTGAGATCGCTGTCGTTGTCATCCAGCGTGAGGAAGTCGACGCAGATCTGCGGCGTAATGGCCCCGCCCTGATGCAGCAGGATCGAGTTCACCGTCAGGTTGGAGATGATGCTGAGGTAATCGACCGGCTCGGTGATGTAAAGCTCGTTGCGCGTGCTCCAGACGCAGCCGGACAGCAACTGGCCGCACTCATGGATCTCACCGGTGCACGGGTATTGAAAGTCGTTGTCGCCCGTGCGAATGCCGGCGTTGCAGTTGCCCGCAAAGCCGTAGCCGAGCACGGGGTCGTCGACGGTGAGCATGCTGTGGCAGTCGGACATGCCTTCGCCATAGGCATCCTGCCCGCTGCCGCCGCAATCGACGACGTGATGGCCGTACTCGTGGTGGATGACGCTCTGGAAAGCAGTGTTGACGTAGCCTTGGCCGGAGGAGCAGAAGTTGATGGAGGAACCGTCCGACCAAGCATTGCCGGGGCAATAGAGATCGGTGCGGTTCACGTGGATCGGGAAATTCGTCTCCGCGCTGATCGTCGGGAAGCCGGGGTTCTGCGCGAGGACCCAGTCACGCACCTTGTTCGCCTGCACGTACGCGTTCACCTGGGCCCGCACCGCCTCTGACGCATTCGCGGCATTGTGCAGGAAGTTGGCCGGCCCCGGCGGCGTCACGCTCAGCGTGAGCGTCTCCTCTGCGCCCGCGTAGTTGTCCACGTTGAAGTAGAGGCCGTACATGTAGGAGAGCACCGACACCGTACTCGAACCGCCGTTCGGAATCGTGAAATTGCCGGCGCCGTCGGCGTAGACGGCGTTGCCGCCCGAGATCGCCACACGCCCCCAGGGCATCGGCATCGCAACCTCGTCATTGCAGATGTCCGCCTTGGAGCCCTCCGTCGCCAGACCCTGCACGCTGCCCGCGACGTCGGTGAACAGGATCAGGTCTTCGGTGTGCAGAACGGCACCGGTCGCGGCGTCGGTCACGAAACGCCATTTGCGGTAGAGACCGTCGGGGGTCAGGCCGTCACCGACGAACGTGATGGCCAGCGTCGGCGAAGCGGGCCGCTCGTCCACGCCCGCCCAAATCACCAGCTCGGCCGGGCCGAAATTGACGAGGCCAGGCTCGAATGCGACGGCTGCGGCGTGGGCAGCGCCCTCCGCGATGTCGCCGGTCGCGGCCCGCGCGACGCTGAAGTCGCCCAGCGCGCGGAGGCTCGACGCCACCAGGACGAGCGGGAACGCGGCCTCGTTGCGCACCAGCAGCCGCAGGTCGGCCCGGTAGACCGGAACGCCGTCACGGTACTGGTGGTAGTACACCAGCGTGAACTTGTACGTGCCGGTCTCCGCCTGGTACATCACGGGCTGCGCATACTGGTGGTTGAAGGCGTTGCCCGGCAGCAGTTCCTCAGCCGTCACGCCAAACACCCCGGCGAATGTGTGGACAAAATTGTCGGCGCTCTGCTCGGCGGAGACGCCATAGCTGCACGGTGCCCCGTAGACGCGGTCGACTTGTGCCCCCGCGGCGCTGATCAGCACGCCGGGATAGGCCTGCTGCAGTTCCGCCACCACATCGTCTACTTCGCCGGCCAGTGTCAGAGATCCGACCAGCAGCACCGCGCCCAACGCCAGGAATCCGCGCATGGCTTAGCCTCCTCTCGTTTTGCCCAAGGAACCCGGAATGAAGCCTTTCCTTCTCCTACGGATCAGAATATCCCCTGTGCCGCGGCGGTACAAGCAACAACCCCGAAACCAGACCGCCGGTTCGGGCCTGAACACCCCGACCGGCGGTGGCAGTTCAGCACCCCCGCAGTGCGGATTTGCAACACCGGCACCGCTACGGGTTGACGATCCGCTCGACGAAGGGGTTGATGTCCTCGAAGTTGGCCACGCCGTCTCCGTTGATGTCCGCGTTCAGGATCGAGCAGCTTGGGTACACGTCGGTGTACGTTGCCGGATTGGTGAGCGCCAGCACGAATGGATTGATATCGCCGAAGTTGACGAGACCACTGCAGTCCAGGTCACCGGGCAATTCGAACACCGCGGTCACGATGTGAGGCGCGTCCATGACAATCGTCGCCGGGTTTGCCGACCCACTCAAATCATCCTCCCAGTGGCTGAACCGCCAGTGCTCGCTGGCATCGGCCGTCAGTTGCACGGTCGTTCCAGACGGGTAGCTGCCACCGGCGGGATCGAGCGTCACGGTGCCGAGACCCACGACGTTGATGGTGAGCGTGAACAGATCCTGCACGAAGACGGCCGTGACGCTCTTGTTGCGGTTCATCAGGACGGTGGCCGGGTTCGTCGCACCGCCCAGGTCGCCCGTCCAATGATCGAAGTGCCAGCCGCCAATCGCGTCCGCCATCACGGTAACGGTCGTGCCGGACGGGTACGTCCCACCCGGTGGATTCAGCGTGATGCTGCCCGTGCCAGCTGGGGTGACGCTCGTCGTCAGCGTGTAGTCAACGGACTGGCACGCCGGCCCGGTGATCGTCAGGGCATAGGCGCCGGCGGACCCGCTCCAGCCGCTGACGCGAATCAGGTACGTCGTGCCCGCCGTCACGTTCCGCGTGACGGTGGAGGGCGCGCTGAACCCGCCGCACCCGTCATCGTCGCAGTTCAGCGAATTCGCCGCCGTCCCGGGGCAGCCGCTGTGGACGGAGAGGACCGAGTCGTAGGTCGTCCCCGCGCCGCACAGGCTGAACGTCGCGCTACCGCTGGTGGCCGGCGTGTATTGGTACCAGACATCGGCCGTGCTGCTCGAAGAGCCGCAGGTTGTCGCGCCGTCCACCGTGGCCGACGCGGTATTGCCCGTATAGGTCTGCCCAGGGCACGCCACGATCGCATCCGCGCAGGCATCATTCGGGGGCGGCGGCTGCGGAATCATGTTGTGAGCCGCGAAGCCGGCGGTGATCTCGTCGTAATGCGGCCCATCCGTGCCGCCGTCGAGCGTGATGAACGTGTTGTAAATCGCCGGCGTAATCAAGGTGCCCGTGTGCGCCAGCACGCTGTTGAGCGTCAGGTTCGACAGGATCGACAGGTAGTTCACCGGTTCGGTGAGCAAGAGCGCGTTGCGCGTGTCCCAGATGCAGCCCGATAGCAACCCCGCGCAGGCATGCGCCTCGTCCGAACAGGGATACTGCATCGTGTTGTCGGCCGTGCGCAGGCCGGCGGTGCAGTCGCCAAAGAAGCCATAACCCAGGATCGGGTCATCCGCGATCAGGACCGCCACGGAATCACTCAGACCCTCGCCGTACTGACCCTGTCCGCTGTCGCCGCACTGCACGATGTGGTGCCCGTACTCGTGGTGCACGACGCTCGAGTACGCGGTGTTCGGATAGCCGCTGCTGGCGACGCAGAAATTCAGCGAGCTGCCGTCGTACCAGGCGTTGCCGGGGCAGAAACCGTCCGCGCGATTGACATAGATCGGGAAGGTCGTCTGCTCGTGAATGACCGGGTACGCGGGATTCTGCGCCAGGACCCAGTCGCGGACGATATTGGCCTGGACGTAGGCGTTGACCTGCGCGCGCACCGCCGGGAGCGTGTTCTCGGCGTTGTGCACGAAATTGGCCGGCCCGGGGGGCAACACGCTGACGGACAGCGTCTCCTCGCCACCCATCGCATTGTCGACCACGAAATACAGGCCGGCCATGAACGACTGCACGGTGACCTGCGCTGAGCCCCCGTTCGGAATCGCGAAGTCGCCGTTGACGTCCGCGTAGGCGTTCGCCCCGGCGGTGATGTACACCCGCGCATACGGCATCGGCAGCACCGCCTCCGGACCGCAGTCATCCGACTTCGGCCCCGTCGTCGCCATGCCGCTCACGTTGCCGGTCACGTCGGTGAAGTGGATCAGGTTCTCGGTGTGCAGGATCGCGCCGCTGTCCGCGTCCGTGACAAACCGGAACTTCATGAACTGGCCGCGCGCATTCACGCCCTGGCCGACGAAGGTAAGCGCGACGCGCGGCACGGACGGCTTGCTCTCCGCATCCGGCCAGATCACCAGCTCGGACGCGCCGAACTCCAGCAAGCCGGGCTTGAAAGCCGCCGCCGCCGCATGGGCCGCGCCCTCGGCGACGTCCGCGCCCGCACGAGCCGGGACGGCGAATGACCGCAAGTCGAACAGGTTCGCGTTCGCCAGCACCAGCGGACACCCGGCTTCATTCTTCACCAGCAGCCGCAGGTCCGCACCGTACACCGGGATGCCATCCTTGTACTGCCGGTAGTACACAAGCGCAAACTTGTACGTCCCGGTCGCGGCGTCATACATCACGGGTTGCACGAAGCGTCCGCTGAACGCGTTGCCGGGCTGCAATTCACCCGCGCCCACGCCGAACACCTCCCCGTAGGTCTGCACAAACGCGTCCGCCGCTTCCTCCGGCGTGCGGCCATAACCGAAATCCGCGCCGTACAGTTGCACGAGTTGGCGCCCCACGGTGTAGAACTGGACCCCCGGGTACGCCGCCTGGAGCTGCGCACTCGCCTCCGGAACCGTCGCCCCCAGCACCCACGATCCACTCAGTAGCGCAAGGCTGAGAGAGACCCACCAGCGCATCGCGTCGTCTCCTTTATCCGTAAAGTGACATGTCGGGGAACAACGGCGTTTCCGACTTGAGAGTAACGACTCACGAGTTGCGGAGCAAGGAACTACCGGGACGGGCGGTCGCACGTTAGCCCGCGACCGTACCTGTCCGATAATAGCCATGGACCGATGGCAGGATCTGACCGCGCGCTCCATTCGGGACAACATCGGAGGTGTCGGCTACGATGATGCCCCGCATGACCAAACCGGCGCTTACACGACTGCCGCGCGGTGCGGCGCCCGCTGTGCAACGGCGGCGCGCGCCGTGGCGGCTCGCCCTCATCGTGGTCGCACTCGCTGCGGGAGCACTCTATGCCGGCCGGTCATACCTCATCGGGCGCAGCCTCGCATGGCAGGCAACCCGCGGGCTCGCCGCGCTGGCGGAAGCGGATAGTCCGACGCGGGTGCGTGCGGCACTCGACCGCTGGGAGCACGAGACACGGGCGTTCTGGGAGCCGCGCCGCCCGGAGTTCATCGCGCACCTGTTCAGCCGGTACCCGCTGGAGGACCGCCGTGTCCGGCTGTTGCTCACACGCGTGTCGGGCGCGGACTACGGCCCCCGGCGCGCCGACTGGCAGCGCTGGTACGACGCCTATCGCCGCGGGCTGGCCGGCGACCCCCCGCAGGTGCCGCGCCGCGAAGCCGTCACGCTGCAACTGGCCTGGCAGGCCCCGGTCGGATTGACGGCCTGGTTCACGACCATCCTGCCGCTGGACGGGCAAATCTACGTCGCTTCCCTGGGGGCGGCTTTCGACGATGTTGAGGACACGGCGGACGGCGTTGTGCGCGTGGACGGCAGCACGGGCGAAGCGGAGTGGCTCTTCAATCCGCCGCCCGTCTACCGCGGGCCGCGGGATGTGACCGGCCTCGCGGCGGGCGACGAGTGTTTCTTTGTGGCGTGCTACAACGGCGCCGTGTTCTGCGTGGACGCCGCCGGGCAAAGCCGCTGGCATGTTCATGTCAGTGATCCGATTGTGGCGCCGCCGCTCAGCTTCGACATCAACCGCGACGGCACGGTGGACGTGGTGGTTGCGACGCGGGCCGGCAAGGTCATTGCGCTGAGCGGCAAGCAGGGGAAGACGATCTGGGTGGCCAGCGTGGCGCGCCCGACGGCCGGCCAGAACATGCTCGGGGCGACGCTCGCCGTGGGCAACGCACTCGGCCAAGCCGACGCCGAACTGGTCGTGACCATGCCGCCGGGCGATGTCGAGGTGCTGGCCCTCCAGAACGGCCGCTCTCTCTGGCGGCACACGCTCGGTGCCGGCTCCGTCGCCGGCGCGTTGTGCCGCGCCGAGCTGCCGACGCCGGGGCCACCCGTCTATCTGGCGGATCGCGCCGCTTCGGTCTGGTCGCTGGCGGGCGCGGGCCGCACGCGCGAGGCGATCCGCGCTCACGCGCTGGCGGTGCACCGGGATGAAACGCTTGTTGCCGGTCTTCGCACGCTCGGTGTGGCGGCGAGCCCCGATAGTGTGGCCGAGACGCCCGCCGGACTGCTGCTCGCGTGCGTCACGGGCGAATACGGCTCCGGGCAGGGCGCAGTCAGCGCGCTGCTGCCGGACGCCGAATACTGGCGGCTCCCGCTGCGGGGCGCGATCTGGGGCACCCCGGCGGTCGCCGACCTCAACCGCGACGGCCAGCCGGACATCGTGGTGGCGACGATCGAAGGCACGGCCGGCGGCGTGCTGGGCGGCGCGCTCGTCGTGGTGTCCTCGGCCGGTCATCTCGTGCAGCGGGTTGCCTTTGACGCCCCGATCGAATGCTCGCCCGTGGTGGCGGATGTCGACGGTGACAGCCGGCTCGAGGTGCTCGTCGCCGACCAGTCCGGGTATTTGTACTGCTTCAAGACCGACGGGTATGGGCCGGTGGAATGGGGCTTGTTCGGCGGTGACAGCCACAACACCCGCAATGCCGCCTGCGCGTATGCCTACGGCCAGCGTCTATACGGTTATCAGTGGAAATGGCGTCCGGAGCGTGCGCGTTAGGCGGGCGGTCCGGGCGGCGGCTCTTCCGCGGCGGGCACCGCCGGCTGCGAGGCCGCGGGCGTCGGCAGCAGCGCGAGCATCTGCTCGTCCGGTGACATGACCACCTTGTCGCCGACCGAGACGCCCGCGGTGATTTCCGTCATCGTCGTCGTGCTGCGGCCGAGCTTGACCTCGACGGGCGCCGCGGACAGCCCCTTGCGCACGAACACGTAATGCTGTGCGCCGCGGGTGAAGACGCACTGCACGGGAACGGCCAGCACATCGGGCACATCTTCGATCAGGATTTCGATGTGCGCGGTATCGCCTGGCGACAAGGCCGGGTCGCTCTCGTCCAGCCGGATCTCGGCGGCGTGCTCCTTCAGGTTCGGATTGAGCCAGCCGCGCTCCGAGTCCGCGAATTTCGTGATCTTGCTGAGCTTGCCGGTGAACGTGCGGCCCGGCACGGCGGGCACATTGACCAGGCACGTGAGTCCCTCGCGGACCTTGTGGCGGTCAGCCTCATGAATCCGCGTCGAGACCAGCATCTGCGACGTGTCCGGGATGGTCATGATGGTCTGGCCGGCGTAGACCTGCTCGCCGGCCGCGATGCGCTGGTCGCTCCAGTAGCGGCGCTCGCCGGCGGGACCGTACTGCACGACGCCATCGCACGGCGCGTGGATCTCGCAGCGCGCCAACTGCTCTTTCGAGCGCTCAAAGCGTCGCTGGCGGATTTCCAGCGCCTGCCGCTGATCCGCGACCTTGCCGAGCGCCTGCTTCTCGCGCGACGCCGCGCGGGCCAGCTCGCGTTTGAGCTCCTCGCGCGCCTGGTCGACCGCGAGCGTCTTCTGCTTCAGCGTCTTCTGATGCTCGTACTGATCAAGCGTGCGCAGCTCGAGCTGGTTCTTCTCGAGCGTCATCTGCATCTTTTCGAGCTGGTCCTCCAGCTCCCGAATCCGCGCCTTGGTCACGAAGCCCTTCTCCAGGAGCGGGCGGCTCTTGTCCAGCTCGTCGGTCTTCTGGTCGATATCCATTTCGTTCTGCTTGATGTCGATCTCGATTGCCTTGATGCGCTTGACGTAGTCGCCCTCCAGGTAGCCCTGCAGGTCCAGCTCGGCCACTTCCAGGTCGATCTCGCACTTGTTCCGCTTGCTCTCGTTCTCGCTGCGCGTGATCTCCAGCGTCTGCTCCGCCTCCTCGAGCGCCGTCGCGATGCCGCGCACCTCCATCTCCTCGAGATCCACGCGGTCCTTCATGTCGGCGGCCACCAGCTTGACGAGCAGGTCGTCCTTTTTCACGTGCGTGCTCTCGGGCACCACGGTCTCGATGGTCACGCGCTCGCCCTGCACCTCGCACTTGATCTCCACCGAGTTGACCGGCTTCAGCTCCCCGTCCTCCTTGAGCGTGATGTGCAGCGTGGTCGGCGTGACCACGTGCACCGCGGCCTCCCCCGGCGCGCGGCTGAGCAGTCCTCGCAGCCACCGATCGGGACGCAGGATGCCAATCGCGCCCGCCAGTCCCACGATCACCGCCCCGCCCACCCACGCCCGCCGGCGCCAGTGCGCCGTCTTCCGCGTCGGGACCGCGTACCGCATCGCCACGATCGAAGAGGCGGAGGTTTCCGTGCTCGCACTCATGGCCATCTTCCTCCAGTCCGCTTCCTGCCGCCGGCGGCACGCAGGTGGCCCCTGCTCCACCGCCGGTCCCTCCCCGGGAACCATCTATTCTAACAACCAGTGCCGCATGCGCTGCATGTTCTCCTGCAGCCACCGGATCTTGCGGGCGACCATCTGCAGCACGCCGAAGCCGGGCAGCCGCCCGAATGAGCCGGTGATCGCGATTGGCAGGGCCGCCTCCGAGATCAGGGCCTCGATCATCAGTAGCGGGATCACGCGCCGCTGGTCGGCCGGGATCGATCCCACCTGCAGGTAACCCGCCAGGAACCGGCGCATGCGGGTCTCATCAAAGAAATCGGGCCACAGATCGGGCGCCGACGCCGCCCGCAGGATCGAAAACTGCAGCATGCCATACGCCACATCGATGATCAGCGGCTGATGGCGGGCCGCATCGAAATCCAGCACGGCACGCACGTTTCCATGCTGAAAAAGCATGTTTCCGGGGTGCCAATCACCGTGGATGATCGTCGCGGGCCAGCGGTGAAACCCGCCCCGGTTCACGTCGTCCGCGACCTCGTCATACTGTTCATGGAGCAGTTGCGTCAGGTGCAGCAACTCCGCCTCGTGGCCGACCACCGAGTCATGGCTGGACGTGACGGTCGGGATGGCGTTCAGACCGGCCCGCACGTTTGGGGCGGCATGGTAGCTCCCGGCCGGCGGGGTCCACTCGGTCGAGAAGTCTTCCACCGCCGCATGGTAGTGCGCCAAGGCTCGACCGGACGCCAGGGTTGCCTCCAGCGAGCTGTCGTAGCGCTCGCCGTCGACAAATTCAAACAATTCGTACACCCGCCCGCGGAGCTGGAGCATTGAATTCTGGTCATCGCAGGTGCCGATCAGACGCGGCACGGGGAACTTCCGCGCCCGCAGGTGCCCCATCAGCGCGTGGGCAAAAGCCACTTTGAATGGGTCGTCCTTGCCCGTTGCCCGGCGTTTCAGCAGGTACCGGCCGGTGGGCGTGTCCAGGAGCAGCTTGGGTGCACGCCGCGACCCGCGCGTGAACTCCTTGGCGCTGTGGATCACGCCCACGTCATAGTGGCTGAGCACCTCGCCCAGCTCTTCCGACGCGAAGCTCTCCCGCTCGGTCGTCACCTCATCCATCCATAATCCGGCCGTCACCATGATAGCGCGATCTCACGCCCCCACAAGATATATACGCAATCCGTGCGCCGCGGGCACCCCGGATGGTTGTCGCCGGCAGCGACGCGCGTACACTAGTGGGGTTGCCGCGCGTGCGCTTCCGCACACTTCGGAGAACGAACATGAGCCAGAACAAGCCCCCGTCACCACCGGCCAGGGTGGGCAGGATCATCCGGACCACGCTCGTCGCCGTCGGGTTCACGGCCGTCGTGGTGGTCCTGCTGCTTTGGCTCGCCGGCACGTTCACGCGGAAGATCGACACCGCCGTAACTCCCGCGCACGCCCAGGCCGAGCGAACCGTCCCGCCGGGCACGCCCGTCGTACCGGTCGAGATTCTGCGCACGCCGACGATTGAGGCGGCGGTCGGGACGGTCCGGGCCGTCTACGAGTCGTCCGTTGCGTCGAAACTCCTTGCCAAGGTGGTCGAGGTGAACGTGCAGGCCGGGCAGGAGGTCAAGGCCGGACAGGTGCTCGTGCGGCTGGACGACGAGGACCTGCGGGCCCAGTTGCGGCAGGCGGAAGCCGTCGTCGCCGCTGCCGAAGCGACCCGCAACCAGGCCCAGACCGAGTTCGAACGCGTGCAACGGCTATATGAGCGCGCCAACGCGTCCAAGACCGAGTTCGACCAGGCCGACACGGCGCTGAAGACCGCCGCCGCCGAGCTGGTCCGCGCCCAGCAGGCCCGCGAGCAGGCCCAGACCATCCTCGAGTACGCTACCATCCGGAGCCCGCTCGATGGCAAGATCGTCGACAAGCGGATCGAGGTCGGCGACACGGCCCAGCCCGGCCAGGTGCTGCTGACGCTCTACGACCCCACCCGCATGCAGCTCGTCGCCAGCGTCCGCGAGTCGCTGACGCAGCGCCTGCAGGTCGGCCAGATGATCGGCGTCCAGGTCGATGCCCTCGCCAAGACCTGCGAAGGTCGCATCAGCGAGATCGTCCCCGAAGCCCAGGCCGCCAGCCGGACGTTTTCCGTCAAGGTCACCGGACCCTGCCCGCCCGGCGTGTACTCCGGCATGTTCGGGCGGCTGCTGATTCCGCTCGACGAGCAGGAAGTGCTGGTCATCCCGAAAACCGCGGTCCGCCGCGTCGGGCAACTCGACATCGTGGAGGTTGCGGAGGCCGCCGCCGGTCAGCCCGCAGTCCTGCGCCGGCGCGTCGTGCAACTCGGCCGCGAATTCGATGATCGCGTGCAGGTACTTTCCGGGTTGCGCGCGGATGAACAGGTGGCACTATTGAAGATGTGACGAATCGCCCCGACCGGGGCTTGGCTGCGCCAAACCATGTCACCCGGCCGCCACTGTCCCCATTGTCACCTTGTTACCTGCACACTTTGTCACGTCCACGGCCTGCCTGCGCCAGACCGTGCCACCCCGAGTGACGCGCCGATCAATACTCCGGCGGCAGGTCCTTGAGCTGCGCCATCGTGAACACCGGCCCGTCCTTGCAGACGAACACCTTGCCCACGTTGCAGTGACCGCACTTGCCTACGCCGCACTTCATGCGGTTTTCGAGCGTCGTGTAGATCTGCTCCGGCGTGAACCCGAGCTTCGCCAGCACGGGCATCGTCAGCTTGATCATGATCGGCGGGCCGCACACGATCGCGATCGTGTTCTCTGCCGACGGGGCGACCTGCTCCAGGATCGTCGGCACGAATCCGACGTGACCCTTCCAGTCCGGCGTCTGGCCGCCCGGATCGACCGTCGTAAACAGCTTCACGTCGCTCCGGCTGCCCCACTCGGCCAACTCGTGCTTGTAGACGAGGTCCGCCACCGTCCGCGCGCCGTAGATGATCGTGACATCGCCGTACTTGTCGCGCAGGTCGAGGCAGTTCCAGATCACGCAGCGCATCGGCGGCAGCGCGATCCCGCCGGCGATGAAGAGCAGCTTCTTGCCGTGCCACCGGTCGATCGGAAAGACGTTTCCGTAAGGCCCGCGGAAGCCGATGATGTCGCCTTCGTCACGATCTGCCAGCGCCGACGTCACGCGTCCGGTCTGGCGGAACGTGCACTCGATGTAGCCCTTGCGCGTCGGCGACGAGGCGATGCAGAAGGTCGATTCGCCTTCGCCATACACCGAGTACTCGCCGAACTGCCCGGCCTTGAACGAGAACCGCTGCCCCTCCTGCTCGTCCACGAACTCCAGGCGGAACGTCTTTACGCCGGGGGCCTCTTCGGTGACCTTGGCGATGCGCATCCGATAGGGAACGTACAGGTTGCGCTCTGCAGACACATGGGTACTGGCAGCCGTGGTCATGCGGGCATCTCCGCCAGGGACTGAACGTGTTCGCCGAGATTCATGTCCGCGGGGCACGAACGCGAGCAGCGCCCGCAGCCGACGCACCCCAGGACGCCCAGCCGCTCCGGCTGGTACGAGAACTTGTGCATCACGCGTTGCCGCCAGCGCTCGCTCTGCTTCGTGCGCGGGTTGTGGCCCGACGCGTGCAACGTGAACAGCGAGAGGCCGCACGAATCCCAGCAGCGCTGCCGCACGCCGCCGTAGCGTTCGCGCTCGTCCTGAATGTCGAAGCAGGAACACGTTGGGCACACGAACGCACACGCCCCGCAGCCAATGCAGCGCAGGGACTGGTCCAACCAGATTTCGTTCTTCGCAAACAGCCCCGGCAGCTTCGCCGCCAGCTTGTCCGCCTGGAAGCGCGGCGCGATCTTCGCCAAGGCGGCGTCCTTCGTTACACCGTTCGCCGCCCCAAACAGGCTCGGCGCCAGCGCCACAATCGCCTGCCCCTTATCCGTCAGGATTTCCGCGAGGTAGCGGTTCTCATCGATCGGCGTCAGCAGGATGTCGCTGCCGCGCGTGTCGCCCGGCCCGCCGCCGACCGACGTGCAGAAACAGTACGCATCGCCCTTGGTGCAGCTCAGGCCGATGACGGTCGTGTTCGCGAGCTTCGGCTCGAAATATGCGTCCGGGCTGTCCCAGGTGAAGACCGCCTTCAGCGTCGCCAAGCTCGCTGCATCGCACGGGTGCAAGCCGAAGAGCACAGTCGGCGGCGCCTGCACGGCAGTGTCTTCCACCTTCACGTCCTTGCCGGCCAGCTGGAAACGCAGCAGTTCTTCATGGCGCGGGAAGTACGCCGCCTTAGCCGAGCGCGTCGTCTGCACGTAGTCCAGTGCGACCGTCGCAGGCGACTTGACTTCTTCAAACCCGAGCTGCGCGCCCTTCTGCACCGGCGCCAGAATCCGCCGGCCGGCGGCGCTGAGCTTCTCGAAAAGCTGCCCGAGGGACTGCCGCTGCAATATCCGTGTTTCGCTCATGGTCCTCGCCGCCTTAGCGGATGAACTCTTCCTTGTCGTCGGGCTTGTATGCGGACAGGGCGTACTCCCGCCGCGTGGTGTAGCCCGGCTCGGCGCCGAACTGCGTCAGCGCTTCCTGCGCGAGCACGCGGTTCAGCAGGTCGAGGCGGATACCCTCGGGGCACGCCTCAGCACACGAGCCGCAATCCACACAGCGCCCCGCCAGGTGCATCGCCCGCACCACGTTCCATTCCAGGTTCCCCAGCTCCGTGGACGCCACCGGAATCCACTGCGGCTGGTTCACGTCCACGATGCAGCGTGTGCAGTAGCACAGCGGGCACGCCGCACGGCAGGCGTAGCACTTCATGCAGCGCGACAGCTCGCCCGCCCAGAACGCCCAGCGCTCCTCCAGCGGAAGCTGCGCCATGCGAGCCAACTCCTGCTGTTGCTCCGGCGTCAGGCCGCGCGGTTGCTGCGCGAGGTATTCCTCGATCGCCGCGAACGTGGGCAGCTCGGTGACAATGCCCGCGTCCGAGACCGCCAGCGCCAACACCGCCTCATCGGTGAGCTGGCTCTCGGCGGCGTATTGGAGCAGCGTCCGCAGTGTCGCGTTACGGGCCACGATCGCCGGCTTGCCCAGCGCCTTGACCTCCGGCTTCACCAGGTAGGCCGCCAGGTTCTGCTTGCAGCGGGCATCCCAAATCAACTGCTGGGCCTGCTCCGGCTGGCGGGCAAAGATGGCCCGGCAGCGCTGGGCATCCGAGCCGGCCGCGTACCCGATGACCACCTTGACGGTGCCGGCTTCGAGCAGAGCGCGGGCTTTTTTCTGTAGTGCTTCCATCATCCGACCTCTACGGCCTGCAGCCGCCCGTTCAGACGCTTCGGGAACGTCGCGTACGGGCCGAGTGCGCGGACCTGTGCGGCCACGTCATTCACCAGCTCGGCCCACTTGGCCCCTTCGGCCGCCGAGACCCACGAGAAGTGGACCCGGCGCAGATCGACCCCCATGAAATCCAGCAGCCGGCGGAACAGGATCCAGCGCCGCCGGGCGTGGAAATTGCCCGCCGTGTAGTGGCAGTCGCCCGGGTGGCAGCCGGAGACGATGATGCCATCCGCGCCCTGGCCGAACGCCTGCAACAGCAGCATGAAGTCGATCCGGCCCGTGCAGGGCAGCCGGATCATCCGCACGCTGGGCGAGTACTTGATGCGGCTGGTCCCGGTCAGGTCCGCACCGGCGTACGTGCACCAGTTGCACACGAACGCGACGATCTTCGGTTCAAACTCGGCCATGGATGGCTCCGCTCAACGGATCACCACCGAGACACAGAGGGCACAGACGAGCACAGAGGAATGCACCTATCTGCGCTCGGACAGACGCGCAGCCGGCAATACTCGCGAATCCAACCTGACTTCTGACTTAACACTGCTGACTTCTCTCTGTGTATCTCTGTGTCCTCTGTGGCCTCTGTGGTGATCTTTTTGTTAAAGTGCAACCAGCTCCGCGAAGACCTGCTCATTGGTGAACCCCTGCAGGTCGATCGACTTCGACCGGCACAGCGCGACGCACGTGCCGCAGCCCTGGCACACACCCTGGTTCACCTTCGCCACGGTCTTGATCAGCTTCCCGTCGCGGGTCTTGATCTCTTCGCGCTCGATCGCCTGGTATGGGCACGCCGACTCGCACAAAAAGCAGCCCACGCACGTCGAAAAGTGCGGCGGCCCGGAGCGGTTCACCACCGCCACCACCGGCTCGCGCGAAAGCTCGGCCTTGCTGAACAGACCGACGACCTTGCTCGCCGCGCCGGACGCCTGCGCCACCGTCTCGGGGATGTCCTTCGGGGCCTGGCACGCGCCGGCGACGAAGATCCCCGCCGTATTCATCTCGACCGGCCGCAGTTTTGGGTGCGCCTCCGACAGGAAATGATCCCCGTCGTAGCTCACCTTCATCTTCTGCGCGATTTCCTCGGCGTCCGCCTGTGCCACCATCGCGGTCGCGAGCACCACCAGGTCCGCCTCGATCTCGACCGGCATCGAGTTCAGCAGCGTGTCGACGCCCTTCACGATCAATTTGCCGTCGCGCTCGTAGATCCGCGCCACTCGGCCGCGGACGTAATGGACCTCGTCTTCCTCGATCGCCCGCCGGACGAACTCCTCGTACATCTTCCCGCCCGCGCGGATGTCCATGTAGAACACGTACGCCTGCCCGCCGTGCACCTTGTGCCGGTACAGCATCGCGTGCTTGGCCGTATACATGCAGCAGATTTTCGAGCAGTAGTTCAGCCCCTTCGCCGGGTCGCGCGAGCCGGCGCACGCGATGAACACGACCTTCGCCGGTGTCTTGCCGTCAGAAGGCCGCTTAATCGCGCCGAGGGTCGGTCCCGACGCCGACGCGAGCCGCTCGAACTGCAGCCCGGTGATGACGTCCTTGTGCTTGCCGTAGCCGTATTCGGGGAAAAAGTCCGTGCCTTTGACCTCATAGCCGGTCGCCGCGACCACCGCACCGACGTCCACGGTAATCAGCTCATCTTCCTGGTCGTAGCGCAGGGCCTTGGTCGGGCAGACCCGCTCGCACAGCTTGCACTTGCCCGTGCGGTAGTACGTACAATGCGCCCGGTCGATGACCGGCTTGTTCGGCACGGCCTGCGGGAACGGGACGTAGATCGCGGTCCGCATGCCGAGGCCGGCGTTGAACTCGCTGGGGATCTTCTTCGTCGGGCACTTCTGCGTGCACGCGCCGCAGCCGGTGCAGAGCTTCTCATCGATGCCGCGGGCCTTCTTGCGGATGGTCGCCTTGAAGTTCCCAATGAAGCCTTCCAGGCTCTCCAGCTCCGAGTACGTGTACAGCGTGATGTTCGGATGCTGCGCGACCTCGACCATGCGGGGCGTCAGGATGCACTGCGAACAGTCCAGCGTCGGGAACGTCTCCGAAAGCTGTGCCATGTGCCCCCCGATCGACGGGTCACGCTCGACCAGGATCACCTTGTGGCCGGCGTTCGCGATATCCAAGCTGGCCTGGATCCCCGCGATGCCGCCGCCGAGCACGAGCGCGGTCTTCGTGATCGGAACATTGATCGGGAACAGCGGCCGGTTGCGCTTCACCTTCTCGATCATGATCCGCACGAGATCGATGGCCTTCTCGGTCGTCGGCGGCAGCTTCTCATGCACCCACGAGCAGTGCTCGCGCAGGTTCGCCATCTCGCACAGGAACGGGTTCAGGCCGGCTTCGGCGCACGCCCGGCGGAACGTCGGCTCGTGCATGCGCGGCGAGCACGCCGCCACGACCACGCCCGTCAGCTTCTTCTCCTTGATAGCCTCTTTGATCTGGCTCTGTCCGGGGTCGGAGCACATGTACTTGTAATCGATGCTGTGCACGACACCGGGCAAGGCGGCGCAAGCCTGCGCGACCGCGGCACAATCCACCGTGCCCGCGATGTTCTCGCCGCAATGA
The DNA here is from genome assembly GCA_017999985.1 of Phycisphaerae bacterium. Lineage (NCBI taxonomy): Bacteria > Pseudomonadati > Planctomycetota > Phycisphaerae > Phycisphaerae bacterium. The sequence goes on from JAGNKU010000002.1 coordinate 298,719, forward strand.
CAGATAAAAACACCGATCCGCGGCATGTTCAGTCTTCCTTCTGTCCGCTGGTCTGCAGGACGGGTTGCGGTGCGGCCGGCCGGGCCGCGAAGCGCACCGGCACGTGATGCCGATGCAGCCCCAGCGTCTGCTCATCCAGCCCCAACGCCAGCCCGAGCACCTGGCTGATGTAGAGCACGGGGACCGTGTAGTGTTGGCCGCGGTGGCTCGTGATCGCGTCCCGCCGCAGGTCCAGGTTCGTGTGGCACATCGGGCAGGCGACGACGAGCGCCTCGGCGCCGCGCCGCACCGCGTCCTCGACGATGCGCCCGGACAACTCCGCGACCGTGCTGGTGCGCGAGACTGACAAGCCGGCCCCGCAGCATTCCACCTTGAAGGCCCAGTCAATCGGCTCGGCGCCGGCGATCTTCATCAGCTCGTCCATTTCCTGCGGGTCTTCGGCCCGGGCACAGGTCGCGATTTTCGCGGGCCGCGTCAGGTAGCAGCCGTAGTAGCAGGCAACCTTGTGCGCAAACGGCACGCGGACCTTGTCCTTGAAGTTGTTCGTCACACAACGGGCCAGCACTTCCAGCGCGTTCAGTACCTCGGTGCGCCCCTGGTACGGCATCTCGATGATGTCTGCGATTTCCTTGCGCAGCGCCGCATTCTCCGCCAGCTCATGGCGCGTCGCCGCCAGCCGGCTGAAACACGCCGAGCACGGCACGAGCAACTCATCCAGCCCGGCCTTCTCAGCCAGCGCCAGAATTCGCGCGGGTAGCGCGAGCGCGAGCTTGTGATTCAGCGTGTGGGCGGCCGTCGCCCCGCAGCAGTTCCAATCCGGCACTTCGGCCAGTTCCAGGCCCAGCGCCGGCGCGATCGCGCGCAGCGACTCAAGGTACTCGCGCGAGGAGCCTTCCAGCGAGCACCCGGGGAAGAAGCCCATTCTCATGCGTGATCCGCCTTGCTTTTCTGGGTGCGCTCGAAGATGCGGGCGACCGCGGCCCTGCCGGCGATGGCGTGCGGCAGCAGGCTGAGCTTGCCGCGCGCCAGTAGCTTCGGCGCCACCAGCACGTCCTGGAACAGGTGCAGCGTCCGCAGCTTGTAAGTCGAGATCAGCCCCACCTCGTGCAGCCGGCCGCCACGCTTGATCGTGTCCAGAAACGCCTCGTGGAACGCCAAGATGTCCTTGGCCTTGGGATGCACCAGGCCGCGGGCCTGCGACTGCTGCCGCAGGTAGTCCATGATCCGCGGCAGGTCCACCTCCTGCGGGCAGCGCGCCGCGCACGTCTCACACGTCAGGCAC